>NZ_WWIQ01000009.1:66673-131698 GCF_009862985.1 Streptomyces sp. SID5464
AAGATGAAGCCGATCTTGTCCCGGCGCAGCTTGGTCAGCTGCTTGTCCTTCAGGGAGCCGAGCTCGGTGTCGCCGATGCGCACCGACCCGGAGGAGAAGGTGTCGAGACCGGCCACGCAGTGCATCAGGGTCGACTTGCCGGAGCCGGAGGGGCCCATGATGGCGGTGAACTCGGCCTGCCGGAAGTCGACGGAGACCCGGTCCAGGGCGACCACCTGGGTCTCACCCTGTCCGTAGATCTTCGACAGATCCGTGGCGCGCGCGGCCACGGTGGTGGCCCGGTCGGTGAGCGGTGCGGTGGTCACGGGATGGCACTCCTGTCGGACGGCGGTGGTCTTGGAAGGACTCGTTTCCATCGTCCGGGTCCCACGCCGCCGTGTAGTCACCCGTTGTTCCGGTTCCGAGGGCCGACTGCGGTCTGACCGCGAGCGGTGGTGTCATACCTGGGGATGACGAACGCCCCTGAGGGGGCCGGGTGTCGGGCACCGAGCGGGCCGGGTACCCGGGAACGGAGCCGTCAGGGTGTCAAGAACAGGTGGAGTGCCCTTGTTCGGGCGGTGAAATTCCGTCATTCCGCATGCGCCGCCGACGGTCGCACGCAAGGCTATTGGCAAGTGCGGATGGCGCGTTCCGTGTGCTGATGCACCCTCAGACGTCAATAAAATAAGACAACATCGGTCCGCCCTTCCGCTGTTCGGGGGACCCGTCCCGATAGTCTCGGAACCTCGATGCGGAGCCCATGGCCTGCCCGGATGGTGGAATGCAGACACGGCGAGCTTAAACCTCGCTGCCCCTTCGCGGGCGTGCCGGTTCGAGTCCGGCTCCGGGCACCTTCCGATCCCTGTGTGGTCCATTGAGAAGTTCGCGGCATGCCCGTTGACAGCGGTCGCCTGCCGTCAGAGACTCACGTCCGGCAAAGGTGAAAAAAATTTCACCTGACGAACGGAAGGGAAGGGGTCGCCGATGCGCACCACCGTCGGCATCATCGGAGCGGGCCCCGCCGGCCTCCTCCTCGCCCGGCTGCTCCACAACGCCGGCATCGACTCGGTCGTCCTGGAGAGCCGCGACCGCGCCTATGTCGAACGGCGGCAGCGCGCCGGGATCCTGGAGCAGGGCACCGCGGACGTGCTGCGCGCGGCCGGTGCCGGGCAGCGCATGGACCGCGAGGGGCTGCGCCACGACGGCATCGAACTGCGCTTCGACCGCCGGCGCCACCGCGTCGACTTCCCCGCCCTCACCGGCGGACGCTCCGTGATGGTCTACGCCCAGACCGAGGTCTGCAAGGACCTCATCGCCCTCCAGCTCGCCGAGGGCGGTCCGCTGCTGTTCGAGGCGGAGGCGCTGGCCGTGGAGGACGCCGCCACCGACGCCCCGCGCGTCCGCTTCCGGCACCAGGGCCGCGAGGACGTCCTGGAGTGCGAGTACGTCGTCGGCTGCGACGGCTTCTGGGGTGTGGCCCGCAAGGCGATCCCGGCCGAACTGACCCAGGTCTTCGAACGGACGTACCCCTTCGGCTGGCTCGGCATCCTCGCCGACGTGCCGCCCTCGCACAACGAGCTCGTCTACGCCCGCCACGACCGCGGCTTCGCCCTGCTCTCCATGCGCTCGCCGTCGGTCTCCCGCCTCTACCTCCAGGTGCCCGACGGCACCGACGCCGGGGCGTGGAGCGACGAGGAGATCTGGGACGAGCTGGAGCGCCGCTTCGAGACCGCCGACGACTGGCGCCTGGAGCGCGGCCCGATCACCCAGAAGTCGGTCACGCCCATGCGCTCCTACGTCCACGAGCCCATGCGCCACGGCCGCCTCTTCCTCGCGGGCGACGCGGCGCACATCGTGCCGCCCACCGGCGCGAAGGGGCTGAATCTCGCCGTCGGTGACGTCGTGACGTTCGCCCGGGCCCTGACCCACCGGAAGGCGACGGGCTCACCGGAGCTGCTCGACGCCTACTCGGAGACCTGCCTGCGCCGGATCTGGCAGGCCGAACGGTTCTCCTACGACATGACGACCCTCCTGCACCGCGCCCCCGGCACGACCGGCTTCGAGGACCGGCTCCAGCTCGCCCGGCTGGACCGGATCGCCTCCTCCCGCGCGGCCGAGACCGATCTGGCGGAGGGGTACACGGGCTTCCCGTTCGGGTGAGGCCTCGGGCGGCGTAAGGACGGCGTCAGCGGGTGATCTCCGTCCGGTTCCGGACGTGTCGCAGCTTGGTGATGAATGACCCCCTCCGGTGAGGGGAATCACGAAGCCGCGTAGCGTGTTGCGCAGCACGACGAGGGAAAGATCCTCCCCAAGCACTAGGGTCATTCCTTTGCCTACCTATTACTCTTGAGCCAAGGCCACGCAGTGTTGGCCATGGAGGAGTGAAATGAGGAGCAGAAACCCGGTCTTCTCGCGACGGGGGTTCAGCCGCGACAACGGCTACGCGGGCTTCAACACCGCGCCGCAGGCCGGGGGTCCCGCTGTCGCCACCCAGGGCAACCCGTACGCGCAGCCGACGGGCAACCCCTACGCGCAGAACCCGTACGCGCAGAACCCTTACGCCCAGCAGGACCTGCAGTACGGCGCGCCGCCGCAGGCCCCGGCCACCACCGGCCGGATGACCATCGACGACGTCGTCCTGCGCACGGCGAGCACGCTCGGTGTGCTCATCGTCACCGCGGCGCTCTCCTGGGCCCTGCTGCCGGTCGACGACGCCAACATCAGCCGTAGCTACGGCATCGGCATCGGCGCCGCGCTGATCGGCATGGTCCTGGCGTTCGTGCAGTCCTTCAAGCAAAAGGCCTCGCCCGCGCTGATCCTCACGTATGCCGCCTTCGAGGGTGTCTTCCTCGGCGTCGTGTCCAACATCGTCGACAACCGCATCGCCGACGGCGCGGCCATGCAGGCCGTGATCGGCACGATGGCGGTCTTCGCCGGTGTGCTGATCGCCTACAAGGCCGGCTGGATCCGTGTGAACCGCCGCTTCTACGGCTTCGTGATGGCGGCCGCGCTCGGCTTCATCCTGCTGATGACCGTGAACCTGCTGTTCGCGGTGTTCGGCGGCGGTGACGGCCTCGGCTTCCGCAGTGGTGCCCTCGGTGTCGTCTTCGGCGTCATCGGCATCATCCTCGGTGCCTGCTTCCTCGCCCTGGACTTCAAGCAGGTCGAGGACGGCGTCGCCTACGGCGCCCCGCGCGAGGAGGCGTGGCTCGCGGCCTTCGGCCTGACGCTGACGCTGGTGTGGATCTACATGGAGTTCCTGAGGCTCATCTCGATCCTCAACAGCAACGACTAGTACTGATCGGTCAGCACTGAGCGGTCAGCACTGATCGGGCGTACGCGAAGGGCCCCGGCTCCGGCCGGGGCCCTTCGTCGTGGTGCGCGCCTAGAGCAGTTTGCGCGCGGCCCTCCTCAGGTCGTACTCATGGACGATCGCCTTGGCGTGGCCGTACGCCAGGTTGTGTTCGTGCCGGAGCCAGCTGACCTTTTCCTCGAAACGGAAGAGTGCCGGGCCTTCTTCGACGGTGCGCAACCAGTCGGAGATCTCACGACCGGTGCAGTGGGGGATGCGGGCGAGCATGTTGCGATGGGTCTCTTCGGAGAAGACTTGGGACATCGGCGCCTCCGGACGCTGGGATGTAAGCCGGTCCTTCAGGTCACCGTGCCTGAGTGTTCGCCCGTTGGCAACAGTCCCGGTGCGACGCGTACGCTCGCGGCGTGGTTGATACGACGCCTCTGACCCGTGCGGTGGATCACTTCGCCGATCGTTTGAGGGCTGCGCCCCAGAGCCGGTTGCAGCGGGGCGCTGCCGCTGAGGCCCTCGGGCTGGCCCGGGAGTTGGCCCGGAGGGCGCAGGTGCTGGAGGGCATGGAGCCTCGGGAGATGCCGGATGCGGGGATGTTTGCGGCAGCAGATCAGATCACCGTTGCCGTGCATGACCTGGCGGTGGTGATTCCCAGTGCCGCCGACGTCGATGACGCGGTGCGGTTGGTCGAGGAGGCGCAGAAGCGGGCGGGGGTTTGAGCGTCGTTCGCGGATTCGGGTGCGTTGTGGTTGCTGGCGCAGCTCCCCGCTCACCTAGAGGGACGCGATGACCCTGTCGGCCAGGATGTACACGTTCTCCTCGCCGCACTCGAACGTGAGGGTGTACGCGCCGGAGATGCCGGAGCCGCCCAGGAGGATCGGGGTGTGGCCTGCGCGCAGAGCCGCGGCCAGGTGCTCCGCCGTCTCCCGGTGGCCCGGGGTCATGCACAGGGTCGTGCCGTCGGCGAAGACGTAGACGTCGAGGGTGCCCAGCGGGCCCGGGCGGACGTCCGTCAGTTCCACGCGCGAGGAGGCGAGCTCCTCCAGCGTGGCGACCGTGCGCTCGTGGTCGTTCGCCACCGGCGACTGCGTCGGTACGAAGTCCGGGTGGGAGGGGTGGCGGCGGCGGGCCGCGGCCAGCTCCGGGGACTCCGCGGCCGGCTCCTCGGTGTCCGCGCCGGGCTCGGACACCGGCTCCAGACCCGCGAAATCGGCCTGCCGGGGCAGGAACAGGTCGGGGTCGGGCAGACCCGGCAGGGGCGGCGCGTCGGAGGCGTCACGGGCCTCCTGGGCGGCCCAGAACGCCCGTGCCTCGGCGAGCTCCCGCTCGCGCTCCTCCGCGAGTGCCGCCGCGACGGCGGCCCGTATCTCGTCGGTGTCGGCGGGCGTGCGGGCGGAGGGCAGCAGTGCACGGGTGGTGGCGGCGCGGTTCTCGGCCAGCGCGGTGTGCAGGGCCGCGACCTGTCGGCGCAGCTGCAGGACGGTGCGCAGGACGGCGACACCCACGGCGCCCGTGGCGGCCGTGGTGACCAGCAACGCGATCGGCATGGCGCTCACTGACGTACTCCCGGTTCAAAGTCGACCCCCGACTTCCTACATCAGCTTGAAGGGCGGACTAACCAGCTGTCAGTGCGTAACGTCACG
The DNA here is from genome assembly GCF_009862985.1 of Streptomyces sp. SID5464. Lineage (NCBI taxonomy): Bacteria > Bacillati > Actinomycetota > Actinomycetes > Kitasatosporales > Streptomycetaceae > Streptomyces > Streptomyces sp. SID5464. The sequence continues at coordinate 71,600 of NZ_WWIQ01000009.1, forward strand.
AAACGGACAGGGCTTCGGTGTCGGGGGAGGGGGTGGGGCTCCTGTGACCTGGGCTTCTCTGCGCGCAGAGGGAGATAGGTCACATCCTGGGGGAGATTGGATCACAAAACAGCCCAGAATCCCGGGGTTTCCGGGGTTCTGGGCCAAGACCTCACGGTCGGTGCTATGGCGGCTACGGTCAGGCGCTCAGCTGAGGCGCTCGATGACCATGGCCATGCCCTGGCCGCCACCGACGCACATCGTCTCCAGGCCGAACTGCTTGTCGTGGAACTGGAGGGAGTTGATGAGCGTGGTGGTGATGCGGGCGCCGGTCATGCCGAAGGGGTGGCCGACGGCGATGGCGCCGCCGTTGACGTTCAGCTTCTCCAGCGGGATGCCCAGGTCGCGGTAGGAGGGGATCACCTGGGCGGCGAAGGCCTCGTTGATCTCGACCAGGTCGATGTCGTCGATGGTCAGCCCGGCCCGCTTCAGGGCCTGGTTGCTCGCCTCGACCGGGCCGAGGCCCATGATCTCGGGCGAGAGGCCGGAGACGCCGGTCGACACGATGCGGGCGAGCGGGGTGAGGCCCAGCTCGCGGGCCTTGGTGTCGGACATGATCACGAGCGCGGCGGCGCCGTCGTTCAGCGGGCAGCAGTTGCCGGCCGTGACCATGCCGTCGGGGCGGAAGACCGGCTTGAGGCCCTGGACGCCCTCCAGGGTGACGCCGGCCCGGGGGCCGTCGTCCTTGGCGACGACCGTGCCGTCGGGGAGGGTCACCGGGGTGATCTCGCGCTCCCAGAAGCCGTTCTTGATGGCCTCCTCGGCGAGGTTCTGCGAGCGGACGCCGAACTCGTCCATGTCCTGGCGGGTGACGCCCTTGGCGCGGGCGAGGTTCTCGGCGGTCTGGCCCATCGCGATGTACGGGTCGGGCAGCAGGCCGTCCTCGCGCGGGTCGTGCCAGGTGGAGCCCTCGGACTGGGCGGTCGCTTCGGTGCGGGCCTCGGCCTCGGCGAAGAGCGGGTTGTGCGTGCCGGGCATGTCCGAGCTGCCGTTGGCGTAGCGGGAGACCATCTCGACGCCGGCCGAGATGAAGACGTCGCCCTCGCCCGCCTTGATGGCGTGCAGGGCCATGCGGGAGGTCTGGAGGGAGGAGGAGCAGTACCGGGTGATGGTGCAGCCCGGCAGGTGGTCCATCCCCATCTGCACGGCGACGATGCGGCCGAGGTTGTGGCCCTGCTCGCCGCCGGGCAGGCCGCAGCCGAGCATCAGGTCGTCGATGTCCTTCGGGTCCAGCTCGGGGACCTTGGCCAGGGCGGCCTGGACGATCGTGGCGGTCAGGTCGTCCGGGCGGAGGTCCTTGAGGGAGCCCTTGACGGCGCGGCCGATGGGGGAGCGGGCGGCTGAGACGATCACGGCTTCGGGCATCACGGCTCCATTGACGTACCGGGTGGTCTGGCTGGGCTGTCTGGGAAGTTACCCGTACGTATGGGCTGGGTCACGGGTGTGGCGGTGTGACCCTGACCGCAGTTTTCTAAGCGCTTGCTTTTCCGGCCTCCCCGGACTTCTCGTCAGCTCGACGGCGTGGCAGGGGTCGGCTCCTGCTCGGGTACCCGCCTGCGCCGCCGGCGCTTCAGCAGCGCCCACGGTCCCCTCGGACCGCTCGGCATGGCGGCCGTGACCTCCGTACCCGCCTCCGACGCGGCCTCCGCCGCCGCCCGGGCCACCGGCAGGAAGCCCTCGCGGCGGGAGGCGTCCGGGCGCTCCTCCTCGGCCGGCCACAGGCCCAGGGAGGCGCAGACGGTCGGCAGGACGGCCATCGCCGCCGTCGCGTAGCCCTCGGCGGAGGGGTGGTAGTTGTCCGGGCCGAACAGCTCGCGCGGGTTCGCGGCGAACTCGGGGCCGAGCAGGTCGCCCAGGGACACGGTGCGGCCGCCCTGTTCGACGACTCCGATCGTCTGGGCGGCCGCCAGCTGACGGGAGGCCCGTCGGGCCAGCCACCGCAAGGGCTGCTGGACCGGCTCGATGGTGCCCAGGTCGGGGCAGGTGCCGACCACCACCTCCGAGCCGGCGGTGCGCAGCCGCCGTACCGCCGAGGACAGGTGGCGGACCGAGCGGGTCGGGGGCATGCGGTGGGTGACGTCGTTCGCGCCGACCATGATCACGCAGATGTCAGGCACTGGGCCGGGGTCGGACAGCACCAGGGCCACCTGGCGGTCCAGGTCGTCCGAGCGGGCCCCGGGCGTGGCCACCGTGCGCAGCTCCACCGGGCGTTCCGCCAGGGCCGCGAGCCCCGAGGCCAGCAGCGCGCCCGGGGTCTGCCCCGCCCGGTGCACGCCCTGGCCGGCGGCCGTGGAGTCGCCCAGCATCGTCAGCCGCAGCGGTGCGTCGGCGGGGCCGGTGTACGTTCGGCCGTACAGTCCGTCCGCGTTCGGCACGTGCGGTGACGTGCCGTTGCCCACCCGGCGCCGCGCCAGCTGCACCTCCGCCAGCACCAGCCCCACGGCGGCCGCCCCGGCCAGCCCGATCCCGCCACCGCCGTACGCCGCGCCCGCCGCGATCCGCCGGGCCACCCGCGCCCTCGACATGCTCGTCATGCGTCGCCGCCACCTCCTCGAACCCTTACACCCAGTGCTTGCCCCGTGCAGACCGTCGCCCAATCTCAACAGCGAGTGAACGACCGTCACGGATGACCGGCAGGCCATAGGCTGGCGGCACCAACCACGACCACTTCTGCGGCAAACCGGAGACAACGGTGCAGTTCCACGACTCGATGATCAGTCTCGTCGGCAACACCCCGCTGGTGAGGCTCAACAGCGTGACCAAGGGCATCAGGGCGACCGTCCTGGCCAAGGTGGAGTACTTCAACCCCGGCGGGTCCGTGAAGGACCGCATCGCCCTGCGCATGATCGAGGCGGCCGAGGAGAGCGGCGCGCTCAAGCCGGGCGGCACGATCGTCGAGCCGACCAGCGGGAACACCGGCGTGGGTCTCGCCATCGTGGCGCAGCAGAAGGGGTACAAGTGCATCTTCGTGTGCCCCGACAAGGTGAGCACCGACAAGATCAACGTGCTGCGCGCGTACGGCGCCGAGGTGGTCGTGTGCCCGACCGCCGTGGACCCCGAGCACCCGGACTCCTACTACAACGTCTCCGACCGGCTGGTCCGTGAGACGCCCGGCGCCTGGAAGCCCGACCAGTACTCCAACCCGAACAACCCCCTCTCCCACTACCACTCCACCGGCCCCGAGCTGTGGGAGCAGACGGAGGGGAAGATCACCCACTTCGTGGCGGGCGTGGGCACCGGCGGCACCATCTCCGGGACCGGCCGCTACCTGAAGGAGATCAGCGACGGCAAGGTGAAGGTCGTCGGCGCCGACCCCGAGGGGTCCGTCTACTCCGGCGGGTCCGGTCGGCCGTACCTCGTGGAGGGCGTCGGTGAGGACTTCTGGCCCACCGCCTACGACCGGACCGTCGCGGACGAGATCGTCGCCGTGTCCGACAAGGACTCCTTCCAGATGACCCGCCGCCTGGCCAAGGAGGAGGGCCTGCTGGTGGGCGGCTCCTGCGGCATGGCGGTCGTCGCCGCGCTGGAGGTCGCCGAGCGGCTCGGCCCGGACGACGTCGTCGTGGTCCTGCTGCCGGACAGCGGCCGCGGCTACCTCAGCAAGATCTTCAACGACGAGTGGATGGCCGACTACGGCTTCCTGGAGGACTCGGGCCCCAGCGCCCGCGTCGGCGACGTCCTGAACGACAAGGAGGGCGACCGCATGCCCTCCCTCGTCCACATGCACCCGGAGGAGACGGTCGGCCAGGCCATCGACGTGCTGCGCGAGTACGGCGTCTCGCAGATGCCGGTCGTCAAGCCGGGCGCGGGCCACCCCGACGTGATGGCCGCCGAGGTCGTCGGCTCGGTCGTGGAACGCGAGCTGCTGGACGCGCTGTTCAGCAAGAGCGCCTCGCTCGACGACCCGCTGGAGAAGCACATGTCCGGCCCGCTGCCCCAGGTCGGCTCCGGCGAACCCGTCGCCGACCTGATGGCCGTCCTCGGCAAGGCGGACGCGGCGATCGTCCTCGTCGAGGGCAAGCCGACCGGTGTGGTCAGCCGGCAGGACCTGCTGTCCTTCCTCGCCCGGTCCGCGAAGTGACGGCGAACGGCCGGTGAACCACCGGTTGACCGGGTGCACTTGCCGTTCGTCCGCGATCTTCGTGGACTTCGCGGAAGTGGTACGAGCGCGACACGTTCGCGCAGCACCCGCTTAACACGAGTCCTGCACATTGGTGGGTGTCGGCAGGGCGGGAGCGGCTCCCCGCCCCGGCCGGCGCCGTTGGCGTCAAGGACCTCCGGAGCGGCTCCCGGACCTCCACCGACGTCACAGACGCGGGGGCCCGGCCTGACCAGGTCCGCGTCTCACGCGGGGACCGCCGTCGTCCCGCCCCCCGGTCACGGGGGTGCGGCGGTCCCCGCGCATTTCTCCGTGCGGGCGTCAGAGGGCCGGTTTCTCTTGCGGCACCGGCCTGTTGCTTTTCGCGCCTCAGCCGGCCCGGCTCGTCACCCAACTCCCCAGCAGCGCGAGCCGCTCCGCCGTCTCGGAGCCCGGCTCGGGCGTGTACGCCACGACCGTCTGGTCCGGTGCGGCCGGGATCGTGAGGGTCTCGTACGGGAGGTTCAGCAGGCCCGCGACCGGATGCCGGATCTGCTTCACCCCGTGGTCGCAGGGCTTGACCAGGTGGTCGGCCCACAGGCGGCGGAAGTCTTCGCTGGCGGCGGAGAGTTCCCCGACGAGCCGGCCCATCGCCGCGTCGTCCGGGTGGTGCCCCGCTTTCAGACGGAGGTGGGCGACCGTCTGGGAGGCGATCGCCGGCCAGTCGGGGTAGAGGTCGCGGGCGGTGGGGTCGAGGAAGACACGGCGGGGCAGGTTGCGGTCGGCGGGGGCCCTGTCGCTGAAGCCGACCACGGCGTCGCCGAGGGCGTTCCAGGCGAGGACGTCCATGCGGTGGTCCAGCACGTACGCCGGGTTGCGGTCCAAGCCGTCCAGGATCAGCTGGACACCCGGGCGCACGCGGGACGCGGACACGGTTGGCCGGGCCGCGGATTCGCGGGACGCGGCCGGAGCGCCCTCGGTCCGCCGAGGCGGCCGGGCGACCGCCCGCAGATACTCCTGCTCCGCCTCGTCGAGCCGCAGCACCCGCGCGACGGCGTCCAGCACGGCGTCCGACACGCTCGGTCCCCTGCCCTGCTCGAGGCGGATGTAGTAGTCGACGCTCACCCCGGCCAGCTGCGCCACCTCCTCACGACGCAGACCCGGGACCCGGCGGCGGCCGTACGAGGCCAGCCCCACCTCCTCCGGCTGGATACGGGCGCGGCGCGAGCGCAGGAAGTCTCCCAGTTCTCCGTCCATGGGCCCGAGCCTAGGCGCCCCGGGGCCGGCGAACCTGGTACTGCCGGACCCAGGAAAAGCGCCGCCCTGGGTACGGCCGCCGAGAGAACCGAGGGTGGTGGACGAGGCCGGGGAGACGCCCCGGCCACCGCCGAGGGGAACACTCCATGCCGTACGAGAACCTGGCCGGCCGCACCGCCGTCGTCACCGGAGCCGCGAGCGGCATCGGCGAGGCCGTCGCCGTGCTGCTGGCAGCCCAGGGGGCGCGGGTGGCGCTGCTGGCCCGGCGTGAGGAACGGCTCGCGGCGATCGCCGGGAAGATCCGCGCCGACGGCGGGCAGGCCCTGGCCGTCGTCGCGGACGTCACCGACGAGGCGTCCGTGGCCGGCGCCTGCGACCGGATCCACACGGAGTACGGGCCCGTCGACCTGGTCGTCAACGCCGCCGGCGTCATGCTGCCGCACCCCGTCGACGCCCGGCGCGGCGACGAGTGGCAGCGGATGCTCGACACCAACGTCACAGGCGTGCTGCGGATGATCGGCGCCTTCACCGCCGACCTGGTGGGCGCCGCCCAGGACGGCCGTACCGCCGACATCGTGAACATCTCGTCCATCGCCGCGCACGTCAGCTTCCCGAACTACGCGGTGTACGGCGCCACCAAGGCGGCCGTCACCCATCTGTCGGAGTCCCTGCGCGGCGAGTTCGGGCCGCGGGACGTCCGGGTCACCAACATCGAGCCCGGGTTCGTCGAGAGCGAGCTGCGCACGCACATCGCCGACGCGGAACTCTCCCGGCAGGTGGAGGGCATGCTGGCCGAGGTGGGCGCGCTGTCCGCCGAGGAGCTCGCCGACCTGGTCGCCTACGTGACGAGCCGCCCGCGCCGGGTCAACCTGCGGCAGATCGTCGCGCTGCCGACCCGGCAGGTCTGAACGGCGTGCGCCCGCTCAGTCCTCCCAGTCGCTGCCCTGGGAGGACTTGCGGCGGCCGCCGAACAGGCCCGGGTTGGTGCGCGCGGCCTGCACGACGTTGACGCCGACGATGCCCGCCCAGGCGGCGAGCAGGCCGGGCAGATGGCCCACGCCCCCGCCGATCGCGGACAGCGGCACCGCGAGGACCAGGGAGACGATCCCGAAGCCGAAACGCTCCCCCCAGGAGTCCGTGGCCCGCGGCGACCGGGACTCCCGGGCCGTCTGCATCTGCTGCTCGGCGAGCTGCCGGCGCACCCGGCGCTCCACCGCGCCGTCGATCCGCTGGTCGACCTTCTCCAGGAACGAGTCGACCAGCGCGGACTCGTACTCCTCGCCCAGCTCCCTGCGCGCGTGCAGGGTGGCGTCGAGTTCCTTCTTCAGGTCGGTGTCCCGCGCGTCCATTCCGGTCATGTCACTCACGGTAGAAAGCCGGGGCGCCGACCGCACTGGGGTTAGCCCCCGTGTCGGGGCTGGGGTTCGCGGGCGCGGGGCGGGGCCGGCCCTTCGGTCCCGCTTGCCGGTCTGCATATGCTCATGCAGAATCCTCAGCTACTGAATAGGCGAGGGGGAGCACGTCATGAGCGTGACCGACAGCCCTGCCGCGCGGTTGCAGGCTCTCTTCGAGGGCCACCGGCTGACGCCGACCCAGCGGCGCATCGCGCACAGCATGGTGCGGCGCGCCGCCGACGTGCCCTTCCTGTCGAGCGTGGAGCTCGCCGAGCTGGCCGGGGTCAGCCAGCCGTCCGTGACCCGCTTCGCCGTCGCCCTCGGCTTCGACGGCTACCCGGCCCTGCGCCGCCACCTGCGCGAGGTCGCCCCCGCCGAAACCGCCGCGGACGCCGGGTCCTCCAACGAGTACCAGCAGGCCGTCGAGGCCGAGATCGAGAACCTGCGGCACCTGGCGGAGGCCCTGGCCGACCCCGGGCCCGTGCAGCGCGCGGGGCGCCTCCTCGCCGCCTCCCGGCCGCTCCCCGTCCTCGGGCTGCGGGCGGCAGCCGCCCAGGCGCACGGCTTCGCCTACTTCGCCGCCAAGGTCCACCCCGACGTGCGGCTCCTCAACGAGGGCGGCACGATGCTCCACGACCGCATCGACGCCGCCGTCCGGGCCGGTGCGACCGCACTGCTGTGCTTCGCGCTGCCCCGGCATCCCCGCGAGGTCGTCGACACCCTCGACTACGCCAGACAGGCCGGGCTGACCGTCGTCACGGTCGCCGACTCCGCCTTCGCACCGGTGGCCAAGGTGTCCGACCTGCTGCTCCCCGCCGCCGTCGGCACCGGCCTCGCCTTCGACACGGCCTGCGCCCCGATGCTGCTCGGCCGGGTCCTGCTGGAGGCGATGTGCGACGACCTGCCCCAGGCCCAGTCCCGCCTGGAGGAGTTCGACGTGAAGGCCGCGGCGCGGGGGCTGTTCGTCGACTGACGGCACGGGCACCGCATTCTCAGACTCGTCTCACGTTGTGTCGCTAATGTGCCTCTCCTGAAACGCCCTTCAGACGCTTCGGAGACCGAACGGAGGCTGAACGTGACGCGCGGAGGACAAGGGCTGGCTCGGGTGGCCGTCGTCGTACGGGCGGGGGCGTCCCCGCTATGGTGGCTGGGTGTGTTCGCGGCGGGCATCGGCCTGCTGCACCCGGGACTGACGGGCCGCCGCATCGGCGTCCTGGCCGGGGCGGCACTGTTCGTCCTGGCGACGGCCGCGGTGGCCTACGGACGCCGCAAGCGCTACGTCGCCCTCGCCGCCTCCGCGGCCCGCGCCGGTAAACACGACGTCCTCCAGGACCGCGCGGTCACGACCCGCAACTGGCGCCGCGCCCACCGCTGGTGGCTCCTCCTCGCCTTCCTCGCCGCCCTGGGCAGCGCCTTCGCCGTGCCCGCCGCGGCCGGTCTGCTCCTGGCCGGCTGCGGCGCGGGCCTGTGGCTGAAGGCCGCGTGGCTCGGCCGCCGCGAGCGTGCGGACGAGGTGCTGCTGTGGGTGCGGGTGGACTGGCTGCGCCACGGCGCGGGCGGCCCAGCGGGCAAGCCGGTCAAGGGCTACCGCAGCACGGGCATCGCGGCCGGTGACGCGGCTCCCGGCGGGGCGCGAAGGAAAACGCCGGCGCTCGTGTGATCGGGCAGGGGGAGACCGGCCCCGGGGCGCGGACCGCTTTCGACGTGTGGCTACGCCGCGTGGGCGCGACCAGCCGCGATGAACCGGCAGCCGGGGGCTACGAGAACCCCCACGGCGCCCGGCCGCCCAGCAGCGCAGCGACATGCGCCCCTCCGGACTCCGCCACCACCTCCTCGACCGTCTGCGCCTCCCGCACCACCGCGAAGGCGACACCGCCCTCCCGGCCCGGGCCGAAGCCGTACACCCCGGGCCGGACCAGCGAGTTGTACGCATAGTGGTGCGCGAAGTAGTACGCCCCGGTGTCCAGCGCCGCCGCGAAGTCCCCCTGCTCCAGCAACGGCAGCGCACACCCCTCGGCCAGCAGGTCGCCCGAGAAGCACGCCGGTCCGGCCACGTCCTGCACCACGGCCGGACCCTCCTTCGGGCGCCCCTCGGAGTCGTACCCGGCGATCCTCAGCGGCCAGGCCCCCGGCGCGTACACCGTCCGCGTCGCGACCTGCACGCCCGCGTGCGTGACCGCCACCGGCCGGCCGCCCGCGCTCTTGGCGTACTCGACCCGCGCCACGACCGTCCCGTGCTTCGCCAGCAGTGACCGTCCGAACTCCGTCACCAGCCCGTACCGCCCGTCGAACAGCCCGGGCACCTCCTCGGCCAGCATCCGCGCGTACTGCGCGTACGTCGGCGTCGTCGCGTCCGACGCGAAGTTCACCGGCAGCCCGCCGCCGATGTCGAGCGTGTCGATCTGCCGCCGCCCGGCCCGCCGGTTGATCTCCTCCGCCAGCTCGTACGTCTCCGCCACGCCCCGGGCCATCAGGGACAGCGGGACCCCCTGGGACCCGGTGTGCGCGTGCAGCCGGGTCAGCCACGGCCGGTCCAGATACGCCCGCACGACCCACTCCCGGGCACCCTCGTCGCGCAGCGCCACCCCGAACTTCGACGTCGCCGTGGCCGTGGACGTCGCCTCGATGGAACCCCCGCCGATCTGCGGGTTCACCCGTAGGCCGAGCGGGGAGCGGCCGGCGCCGGACTTCATCAGGCCGTCGATGCGCTCCAGCTCCTGCGGATTGTCCGCGTTGACGGCGATGCCCAGCGCCAGCGCCTCGCGCAGCTCCCCGGGCGTCTTGGCCGGCGAGTCCAGCACCGTCATCTCCGGGCCCAGCCCCGCCGCCCGCGCCAGCGCCAGCTCGCCCGGGCTCGCCACCTCCGCCCCGACGCCCTCCTCGCGCAGCAGCCGCAGCACCGGCACCAGCGGGGTCGCCTTCACCGCGAAGGCGTGCAGCACGGGCGTGCCCGGCGCGACGACCGCGTCGAACGCGGCCCGCAGCTCCGCAGCCGACTCCCGGATGCCGGTGACGTCCAGCAGCCCGACGATGGGGCTGTCGGGCCCGAGCAGCCCCTGCTCCACGGCGGCCCGTACCGCCTCGTCCCGCCGGGCCGCGCGCCCGGCGCCGGAGTCGCGTGCCTCTGCCGCCTCGATGTGTGCGCCCATGCATCCAGCCAAACATCCACGGCACCGCCGCGCCGACCCCCGGACGTATTGACTAGCTCTATTCAGAAGGCCAGGATGTGAATAACCGCAGCAACAACCCGCCGGGAGCACCACGCACCCACCAGGAGGCAGACCATGTCGGGACCCCGCCCTGTCCGAGCGCCGCGCGGCACGGCACCGAGCGCCCTGGGATGGCAGCAGGAAGCCGCCCTGCGGATGCTGCAGAACAACCTCGACCCGGAGGTCGCCGAGCACCCCGACAAGCTCGTCGTCTACGGCGGCACCGGCAAGGCGGCGCGTGACTGGCGCTCCTTCGACGCGATGGTGCGCACGCTCAAGGGGCTGAAGCAGGACGAGACCATGCTGGTCCAGTCCGGCCGGCCCGTCGGCGTCATGCAGACCCACGAGTGGGCCCCGCGCGTCCTCATCGCCAACTCCAACCTCGTCGGCGACTGGGCGAACTGGGAGGAGTTCCGTCGCCTGGAGGCCCTCGGCCTGACCATGTACGGGCAGATGACGGCCGGCTCCTGGATCTACATCGGCACCCAGGGCATCCTCCAGGGCACGTACGAGACCTTCTCCGCCGTCGCCGCGAAGAGGTTCGGCGGCAGCCTCGCCGGGACGATCACGCTGACCGCCGGCCTCGGCGGGATGGGCGGCGCCCAGCCGCTCGCCGTGACGATGAACGACGGTGTGGCGATCTGCATCGACTGCGACCCGCGTGCGATCGAGCGGCGCATCGAGCACCGGTACCTGGACGTGCGGGCCGACTCCCTGGACCACGCGCTGCGGCTCGCCGTTCAGGCCCGTGACGCCCGCCGCCCGCTGTCCATCGGTGTCCTCGGCAACGCCGCCGAGCTGGTGCCGCAGCTGCTCGCCATGGGCGCGCCGATCGACGTCGTCACCGACCAGACCTCCGCCCACGACCCGCTGGCCTATCTGCCCCTCGGCACCGCCTTCGAGGACATGGCCGACGCCGCCGCCAAGGACCCGGCCGGCTTCACCACCCGGGCCCGGGAGTCCATGGCCCGGCACGTCGAGGCCATGGTCGGCTTCATGGACGCCGGCGCGGAGGTCTTCGACTACGGCAACTCCATCCGCGGCGAGGCGCAACTGGCCGGATACGACCGGGCCTTCGCCTTCCCCGGCTTCGTCCCCGCCTACATCCGCCCGCTGTTCTGCGAAGGCAAGGGCCCCTTCCGCTGGGCAGCCCTGTCCGGCGAGGCCTCCGACATCGCGAAGACCGACAGGGCGATCCTCGACCTCTTCCCGGAGAACGAGTCCCTGGCCCGCTGGATCCGCATGGCGGGGGAACGGGTCCACTTCCAGGGCCTGCCCGCCCGTATCTGCTGGCTCGGATACGGCGAGCGGGACAAGGCCGGTGAGCGGTTCAACGACATGGTCGCGAGCGGGGAACTGGCCGCGCCGGTCGTCATCGGCCGCGACCATCTCGACTGCGGCTCCGTCGCGTCGCCCTACCGGGAGACCGAGGCCATGCTCGACGGGTCCGACGCGATCGCCGACTGGCCGCTGCTGAACGCGATGGTGAACGTGGCCTCGGGGGCGTCCTGGGTGTCCCTGCACCACGGGGGCGGGGTCGGCATGGGCCGGTCGATCCACGCCGGGCAGGTGACGGTGGCGGACGGCACGAAGCTCGCCGGCGAGAAGATCCGGCGGGTCCTGACCAACGACCCGGGCATGGGCGTCATCCGGCACGTCGACGCCGGGTACGACATCGCGGAGTCGGTCGCCGAGGAGCGCGGCGTGCGGGTGCCGATGCGCGAGGGTGACGGCGCGTGAGCTTCCACAGCATGTGGGCGGAGCTGCTGCCGGTCGGCCGCAGCTCCGCCTCCGGCGGCTACCGCCGCTTCGCCTGGACGGACGCGGACGCCGAGTGCCGGACCTGGTTCGAGGCGCAGGCCCGGGCCCGCGGACTCGGCTACGAGGTCGACCGGAACGGCAACCAGTGGGCCTGGCTCGGTGACCCCGCCGTCGGGGACGCCGTCGTCACCGGGTCGCATCTGGACTCCGTGCCGGACGGCGGGGCCTTCGACGGCCCCCTCGGAGTCGTGTCCGCCTTCGCCGCCCTGGACGAACTGCGCGGCCGGGACGCGCGGTTCACCCGGCCCCTCGGCATCGTGAACTTCGGTGACGAGGAGGGCGCCCGCTTCGGGCTCGCCTGCGTCGGGTCCCGGCTCACCGCCGGGCAGCTCACCCGCGAGCAGGCGCACCGGCTCACCGACGGCGACGGCGTGACGCTGCCGCGTGCGATGGAGGCCGCCGGATACGACCCGGACACCATCGGCCCCGACCCGGAACGGCTGGCCCGCATCGGTGCCTTCGTCGAACTGCACGTCGAGCAGGGCCGGGCCCTCGACCTGTCCGGCGACCGGGTCGGCATCGCCAGCGCGATCTGGCCGCACGGCCGGTGGCGGTTCGACTTCCGGGGCGAGGCCAACCACGCCGGCACCACCCGGCTCGCCGACCGGCGCGACCCCATGCTGTCCTACGCCGAGACCGTCCTCGCCGCCCGCCGCGAGGCCGAACTCGCCGGTGCCGTCGCCACCTTCGGCAAGATCGCCGTCGAGCCGAACGGCGTCAACGCCATCCCCTCCCTGGTGCGCGGCTGGCTCGACTCCCGCGCCGCCGACCAGGACAGCCTGGACGCGGTGGTCGCCGGCGTCGAGAAGGCGGCCGGGGAGTACGCCGCCGCCCACGGTGTCGATCTCGCCGTCGTGCGTGAGTCGTTCACCCCCGTCGTCGAGTTCGACCACGCCCTGCGCGACGAACTCGCCCGCATCCTCGGCCAGGACACCGGCCTCAAGGTCCCCGTCCTCGGCACCGGCGCCGGACACGACGCCGGGATCCTGTCCGGGAGCATCCCGACCGCCATGCTGTTCGTGCGCAACCCCACCGGCGTCTCCCACTCACCGGCCGAGTCCGCCACCGAGGACGACTGCGTGGCCGGGGTACTCGCACTCGCCGACGTACTGGAAGGACTGGCGTGCAGGTGACCACAGCAGCCACGCGCACCTACTGGCTGGAGCACGCCTGGCTCGGCACCAGCGTCGAGCCGGGCGTGGCCCTGGACGTCCGGGGCGGCCGCATCGCCGCCGTCCGCCCGGGCACCCCCACCCCGCCCCCCGGCGCCGAGGTCCTGCGCGGCCTCACCCTCCCCGGACTGGCCAACGCCCACAGCCACGCCTTCCACCGCGCCCTGCGCGGCACCGTCCAGGTCGGCTCCGGCACCTTCTGGACCTGGCGCGAGGTCATGTACGCCACGGCCGCCCGGCTCACCCCGGACACCTACCACGCCCTCGCCCGCGCCGTGTACGCCGAGATGGCCCTGGCCGGCATCACCGCGGTCGGCGAGTTCCACTACGTCCACCACGCCCCCGGCGGCACCCCCTACGCCGACCCCAACGCGATGGGCGAGGCCCTCATCGCGGCCGCCGCCGAAGCCGGGATCCGCATCACCCTCCTCGACACCGCCTATCTCTCCTCCGGCTTCGGACAGCCGCCCACCGCCCCCCAGCTCCGCTTCTCCGACGGCACGGCGGACGCCTGGGCCGAACGCTGTTCAGTTCTCAAGGAACGAGATCACGCGCGGATCGGAGCGGCCATCCACTCCGTACGGGCCGTGCCCGCCGACCAGCTGGCGACCGTTGCGCGGTGGGCCGAGGAGCGGCGGGCCCCGCTCCACGTGCACCTGTCGGAGCAGACGGCCGAGAACGACGCCTGCCGGGAGGCCCACGGCCGCACTCCCACCCGGCTGCTCGCCGACCACGGCGTGCTCGGCCCGCGCACCACCGGCGTCCACAACACCCACCTGACTGCCGAGGACATCTCCCTCATCGGCGGCAGCGGCACCGGCACCTGCATGTGCCCGACGACCGAGCGGGACCTCGCCGACGGCATCGGGCCCGCCGCCGCCCTTCAGCAGGCGGGCTCGCCGCTCTGTCTCGGCTCCGACAGCCACGCCGTGATCGACCTGCTCGAAGAGGCGCGCGCCATGGAGCTGAACGAGCGCCTGCGCACCCGTACCCGAGGCCACTGGACGGCGGCCGCCCTTCTGCGGGCCGCCTCGGCGGACGGCCACGCGGCCCTCGGCTGGGAGGACGCGGGCGCCCTTGAGCCCGGCGCGCTCGCCGACTTCACGACGATCGCGCTCGACTCGGTCAGGACGGCAGGGCCGCTTCCGCGGCTCGGGGCCGAGACGGCCGTATTCGCTGCGTCGGCAGCAGACGTGTCGCATACGGTCGTGGGAGGGCGGCACGTCGTACGGGACGGGGCCCACTCGCTCGTACCGGACGTGCCGCGAGCCCTCGCGGACGCCGTCGAAGCCCTGCGCGGATGACACCGGGCCGCTCCTGCGAGCGAGCGGCCCCCGAACCCGACCCCACCGCCGACCAGGCCACCAAGGACGCCATGAGCAACGCGACGACCGTCAGCCCCGCCCACTCCGCGAGCACCGCAAGCACGCTCATCACCAACATCGCCGCCCTGGTCACCAACGACCCCTCCCTCGGTGACGGAACCCCCCTCGGACTGGTCCAGGACGCGGCCGTCGTCATCGAAGGCGACCGCATCGCGTGGACCGGTGATCAAAGCAAAGCACCCGCCACTGACAATCGGGTCGACGCGGGCGGCCGGGCGGTCCTCCCCGGCTTCGTCGACTCCCACTCCCACCTCGTCTTCGCGGGCGACCGGACGCAGGAGTTCAACGCCCGCATGTCGGGGCGGCCGTACAGCGCGGGCGGCATCCGCACGACCGTCGAGGCCACCCGCGCCGCGACGGACGAGGAACTGGAAGCCAACGTCACCCGTTACCTCGCCGAGGCCCTCCGCCAGGGCACCACCACCTTCGAGACGAAGTCCGGCTACGGCCTCACGACCGCCGACGAGTCCCGCGCCCTGCGCGTCGCCGCCCGCCACACCGACGAGGTCACCTACCTCGGCGCCCACATCGTCGCCCCCGAGTTCGCCGAGGACCCGGCCGCCTACGTCGCCCTCGTCACCGGCGAGATGCTCGACGCCTGCGCCCCGCACGCCCGCTGGATCGACGTCTTCTGCGAGCAGGGTGCCTTCGACGGCGACCAGGCCCGCGCGATCCTGACCGCCGGCCGGGCCCGCGGCCTGCACCCCCGTATCCACGCCAACCAGCTCTCGTACGGCCCGGGCGTGCGGCTCGCCGTCGAGCTCGACGCGGCCAGCGCCGACCACTGCACCCACCTGACGGACGAGGACGTCGACGCCCTGGCGAACGGCCGCACGGTCGCCACCCTCCTGCCCGGCGCCGAGTTCTCCACCCGCGCCGAGTGGCCGGATGCCCGCCGTCTCCTCGACGCGGGTGTCACCGTGGCCCTCTCCACCGACTGCAACCCGGGCTCGTCCTTCACCTCTTCCGTCCCGTTCTGCATCGCGCTCGCCGTACGGGACATGGGCATGACCCCGGACGAGGCCGTCTGGTCGGCCACGGCGGGCGGCGCCGCGGCCCTCCGGCGCACCGACATCGGCCGCCTCACCCCGGGCGCGTACGCCGACCTGACGCTTCTCGACGCCCCGAGCCACGTCCACCTGGCCTACCGGCCCGGTGTCCCGCTGGTCACCGGAGTCTGGCGGCGCGGCGAGCGGGTGCTCTGACCGACGAAGGCACCCGAAGGTTGTGCACGATTTTCCTACCATATTCATAACGAGCACATGACAAAACGGAGTTGACGATCCGCCACATCAACCTGCTTCGTACATAACGGACTTGACCCCCCTCGTGGCGCGGCGGAAGATCGCGCCAGTCGCTCCGCGCGCACCGTGACCACGCGCCGGCCGCACGCGACGAGGGGGGTTTCCTGGCATGGCCCCCGACGGGGGGTGCCGTTCCATGCGCGGACGCGTCGGTGCGAGCAGTACACGCGCCACGAAGGCAGCGCTTTCCTCCCCGCCTCACTTTCCGGACGACAGGAGGAAGCAGCCCATGGCAGACGAGATGGTGCAGCGCGCCCAGAGATTCATCAACACCACGTACAACAACGGCGCGACGCTGGGCATATCCAAGCTGGACGAGAACGGCCAGACCGGCTGGCCCGTGATGTACGCGCTGACCCGGGCGCTCCAGTACGAGATGGGCATCACCGCCCTGTCCAACTCCTTCGGCCCGACCACCCTCGCGAAGCTGGGGGAGCTCTACGGCAAGCTCGACGAGTCGACCATCCCGTCGGCCAATTTCTGCCGCATCATCCAGTCCGCCCTGTACTGCAAGGGCTACGACGGCGGCGACATCGACGGCAAGTACAACGACCGGGTCAAGGACGCGGTCGTGAAGCTCAACCAGAACATGGGCGTCTCCGGCACCTACCCGGGCAGCTCCCTGTGGCCGAAGGTGGTCAAGGGCCTGTTCAACATGGACGCCTACGTCACCGTCAACAACGGTTCGGACACCATCCGTTCCATCCAGCAGTGGCTGAACGGCAAGTACATCCTGCGCAAGGACTTCTACATCATCCCCTGCGACGGCCACCACTCCCGCGACGTCGCCAAGTCGATGCTGTTCGCGATCCAGTACGAGCTGGGCATGGCGGACGGTGTCGCCAACGGCGTCTTCGGGCCCGGCACGCAGTCCGGTCTGAAGTCCCACACCGTCTCGCTCGGCACCACCGGCGTCTGGGCGCAGCTGTTCACCGCGGCCATGATCCTGAACAAGCGGAACGTCCCCTTCGGCAGCTTCACCGCCACCGTGCAGTCCGGCGTGGAGACCTTCCAGTCCTTCAGCAAGCTGCCGGTCACCGGCAAGGGCGACTTCCAGACCTGGGCCTCGCTGCTGGTCTCCTACGGCGACCAGTCCCGCAAGGGCACGGCCTGCGACGGCGTCACCAAGATCACGCCCGCGCGGGCACAGGCCCTGAAGAACGCCGGCTACAAGTACATCGGCCGCTACCTCTTCAACCCCTCCACCACGGACCTGCCGGAGAAGCAGATCCAGCCGGGCGAGCTGGCCACCATCAAGGAATACGGGCTCAGCTGTTTCCCGATCTTCCAGACCTGGAGCCGGTCCGCGGACTACTTCAGCTACAACCAGGGCACCGCCGACGCGTTCCGCGCGATCGAGTGGGCCGAGTACCACGGCTTCAAGCCCGGCACCATCATCTACTTCGCGGTCGACTACGACGCGATGGACGGCGAGGTCACGGACTACGTCATCCCGCACTTCCGCGGGATCATGCGCACGATCGGCGAGAACTCCGGCTACGGCATCGGCGTCTACGGCCCGCGCAACGTCTGCCAGCGCGTCGCCGACGCCGGCTACGCGGCGACGAGCTTCGTCTCCGACATGTCCAGCGGCTTCTCCGGCAACCTCGGCTATCCGCTGCCCACCAACTGGGCGTTCGACCAGATCTCCACGATCAAGGTCGGCTCGGGCGACGGTCTGATCGAGATCGACAACAACATCGTGTCCGGGCGGGACTTCGGCCAGAGCGACTTCAACCCGGGTGCCGAGCTCGGCGGGCTGGACACGGACCTCGACAAGGCGGCCTATCGCGACCTCCTGCTCAAGGACGTGCAGACGTACTTGAACTCGATCGGCGTGCCGGAGACCGGCGGCGAGGGCTGGGAGCCCGACGACGACTGGGCGACGCTCGGTGGCATCTCCACCACCAAGGCCGTCGACCTGGTGCTCAGCGCGGACTGGCTGTTCACCTCGCTGGCGCGGCAGCTCAGGCTCCGCAAGGCCCTCATCCAGGCGCCGGTGCTGTGGGAGCTGCGCAAGCTCAACCCCTTGGACATGGCCGCCGTGGAGGCCGTCAAGGCGGGGCTGGACGACGACTGCAGCACCGGCTGGGGGCAGATCCACGCCTGGGTGACCATCGACGCCCGCAACTACTGCCGGGAGCAGGGCATCATCAACGGCGCGCCGCTCACCGACGCCGACATCCCGACGGTCTGGAAGCAGCTCACCGACGACGAGACGTACAACATCCGCTCGGTCGCTTACCTGACCATCTACAACGCCTACCAGCTCGGCGCACCCCGACCGAACCTCACGACCAGCCTGTCCCAGACCCAGGCGCTGCTGGCCCGGTACAACGGCACCGGCGACGACGCCGCGAAGTACGGCCGTGAGCTGATCGGCCTGTACAACGTGCTGGAGAACTACAACATGCTGTCGCGCGGCTAGAGAGACCGGATGAAGACGAGCACCGAACACTCACGGCTCCCGCTGATCCTCCCCCTGGCCGTCAACGTCGTCCTGGGGATCCCAGCCGTGGTTCCGGCGTTCCTGCTGTGGTACTTCGCGTCGAACTGGCCCCTTGCCGACCTGGGCTGGACCGAGCGCGAGCCCACCGAGAACGACGGCATGCTGCCCTGGTTCATGGTCGCCACACCGATCCTCACCCTGTTCGGTCTCGTCTGGTGGCTGGCCAACCGTCCTCTCCGGCGCAGGACGGCGCTGTCACCCCGCGCGTACTGGCTACTGAGCGCTGCGGCCACCGCACTGCCCACGCTCACTCTCATCATCATCAGCTTGGGAAGGAACTGAGGACGTGACCGACAACACGCGCAGCATGAGCGGCATATCGAGACGGGTCGTGGTGAAGGGGGCCGGTGTGCTCGCTGTCGCTGCCGCCGCCGGCTCCTTCGCATCGCCAGCGGCCGCGGCCGCCCCCGCCGCTCCTCCCGGTGCCCGGAAGAAGGCCCCCACCTCCGCCAACGGCTGGACCGTGGAGGAGCAGGCCAACCACGTCTCCACCGTCTGGACGCGCCCCGTCTCGGGCACCGGCCTCGAGGTCGACATCCGGATCGGCGACGTGGAGGCGATCCTGCTGCACGTCGTGCGGCGCTACCACTACGAGGTCGAGCAGCTGCCCCGCGTGGACCTCGCGGGCTGGCAGCGGATCGACGGCCTGAAGAAGGACGCGCCGGAGTCCAACCTCGCCTCGGGCACCGCGGTGCGGATCCGCCCGGGCGCGGGCGCGAGCGGCAGCCTCTTCCCGCTCCAGGTCCTGACGGTACGCGACATCCTCGCCGACTGCGAGGGCGTGGTGCGCTGGGGCGGCGACGACAGCCCGGTGGACGAGTCGCTGTTCTACATCGACCGCGGCCCGGACGACGCGTCGGTCCAAGAGCTCGCCGACCGGCTGCGGCGGGCCGAGGCAACGCCCGGCGAGGGCGCCGGCGTGACGGTGGACGTGCTGGCCCCGTCCCGGCGCGACCGCGCGAAGCGGCTGGTGAAGGAGCAGCGGGCGAACTGAGGCCGGCAAAGGCCCGTAGAAGACGCGCCCGGGGGCGGACCTTTCGGTCCGCCCCCGAAGACGGCGTCACCCGGTACGGCGTGGTGCGGTGAGGATCACTCCTCGACGGTCAGCCCCTTGCGCAGCCGTACCAGCGTGCGCGACAGCAGCCGCGAGACGTGCATCTGCGAGATGCCCAGTTCCTCGCCGATCTCGGACTGGGTCATGCCCGCGACGAAGCGCAGCGACAGGATCTTCCGGTCGCGCGGCGGAAGTTCGGCGATCAGCGGCTTCAACGACTCGACGTACTCGATGCCTTCGAGCCCGTGGTCCTCGTAGCCGATGCGGTCCGCGAGCGCGCCCTCGGAGTCGTCCTCCTCCGGCTGGGCGTCCAGCGAGGAGGCGGTGTAGGCGTTCGACGCGGCCATGCCCTCGACGACCTCGTCGTTGGAGATGCCGAGGCGCTCGGCCAGTTCGGTCACCGTCGGGGCGCGGTCCAGCTTCTGGGCCAGCTCGTCACCGGCCTTGGCCAGGTCGAGCCGCAGCTCCTGGAGCCGCCGCGGAACGCGCACGGACCACGAGGTGTCGCGGAAGAAGCGCTTGATCTCGCCGACGATGGTCGGCATCGCGAACGTGGGGAACTCGACACCCCGAGCGAGCTCGAAGCGGTCGATCGCCTTGATCAGGCCGATGGTGCCGACCTGGATGATGTCCTCCATCGGCTCGCTGCGGGAGCGGAACCGGGAGGCGGCGAACTTGACCAGCGCGAGGTTCAGTTCGACGAGTGTGTTGCGGACGTACGAGTACTCGTGGGTGCCTTCCTCCAGCGACTCCAGGCGCTCGAAGAGGGTCTTGGACAGGGCCCGTGCGTCGACCGCGTCGACTTCCTCGTACGGGGGGATGTCCGGAAGTCCGGCGAGAAGGTCGTCCTGTGTGACGAGCATCTCGTCCTGCTCGATGGGATCCAGATGTTTCGGAGGGGGTGTCGACGTCGCTTTCTGGGTACGCGATGCGTCGAGCCGGGGTGACATGATGTCCTCCATCGTTCTCGGCATATGGCTGCCGGGGCCAGTACGTGCACTGCGGTGTGCGGCGCCTCCAAAGCCGGCCGTGTCGGGTACGTGTCCTTACTAGGCCTACCCGCTTTCCCGAGCCCACCGCAAGTGCGTTCTGTGGGCATATGTCCGTTTGTGTGTGGTTGTTCGGGTGTCGGAGCGTGGCGGGAAGGCGTAGTGTTCGAGGGCGTCAGCAGCAGTCACGACGTCGGGAGAGAGAGACGGCATGGACCGCGGGACAGTCGGCAGCGCACAGTCTGGCCGGCTTCTGGTGGAGGTGCGGGAAGAGGGCTCTAACGCCGTCGTGACCCCGGCGGGTGAGCTGGATCACCACACCGCCGATCTGTTGCGTGAGCCACTCGAGGACTGCCTCGCCAAGGGATTCAAGCGCCTGGTCATCGACTGTGCGCGGCTGGAGTTCTGCGACTCCACGGGGCTGAACGTGCTCCTGGGGGCGCGGCTGAAGGCCGAGGCCGCTGGGGGTGGTGTGGCACTCGCCGGGATGCAGCCGGTGGTGGCACGCGTGTTCGAGATCACCGGCGCGGATGCGGTCTTCAGCGTCCATGACACGCTTGAGGCGGCCCTGGCCGACGAGTCGGGCTGACCGGCGGTGCGTGGACGCGCCGAGCCTCGGCCATCCCCCTGTGACCGGTGCCGTGCCCCTGTCACGCCTTTCGTGCCGAATACGGGGGTGTTCCCCCGGTCCGCCCGGGCAGGAGACATCCTGAAACGGTCGGCCGCCAGGGCGGCGGGGGCGCCGCGAAACCGTCGTGCCCCGCACTGCGTGACTGACTGTGTAGTGAATTTTTTGAATCGTGAACTGGTGAATCGGTGAGGTGAAGCGCTGATGAGCACCACCCGGCCCTACTCGCCGGGCGACCGCGGGCCGGAGCCCAGCGGCGCTTCCGGGGCGTCCGAGGGTGGAGTACCGGCGGGCGGTGCGTCCGGCGGCGAGGGCGGTGCCGCGCCGTCCGAAGGCACGGGACCGTCGGGGGGCCGGCAGGTGCGCCGGCTGAGCTTCGACGGGGCGAGCGGTGTCGTTCCGCTCGCCCGCGACTTCGCCCGCCAGGCGCTGTACGCGTGGGGCTGGCTGCCGGCCGCCTCCGCGGACCAGCGGGCCGCCGCCGAGGACGTGCTGCTCGTCGTCTCCGAGCTGGTCACCAACGCCTGCCTGCACGCCGAGGGGCCGGACCAGCTGTGGATCACCTGTGACAACAAGGTGATCCGCATCGAGGTCGCCGACCGGGGCACCGGCCAGCCGTCGCCCCGCACCCCGCACCGGGCCGGCCGCCCGGGCGGCCACGGCATGTTCATCGTCCAGCGGCTGTGCCTGGACTGGGGCGTCGTCCGCACGCCGGGAGTCGCCGGCAAGACGGTGTGGGCCGAACTGGGGGCTCCTGCCTGATCCCGGGGCGCGCGGCCGTCCGGGTGACGGGCGAGCGGGCAGTTCGCCGGCGGCGCTTGGCTGCCCGGCTGCTCGCTGCCTGGCTGCCGGGCCGCGCCCACGGAACCTCCGCCGCACATCACCCCGCCCGTCACTCACCACACGCCGGATCGCCACGGATCCGGCGTGCACTGTGTCTTCCTTCCTCAACGCCCCGGGCGTACCTTGACGGCCCGATCTGATACGCCGTCAGGAACAGGAAGGGGAGCGGCTCCGTGTCGTACCGGAATCGAACCGCCGCGCTCGCGTCCGCCGCGGCCCTGGCCGGCTCGGCGGTGTTGCTGGCCGCCCCCACGGCCCGGGCCGAGGTCGTCGACGTCAACTACCAGTGCAAGACGCCGATCGGCGACAAGAGCGCCGTCTCGCCCATCGACATCAAGGGTGTCAGGAGCGGCGGCGGCTACCGGATCACCATGTCGTGGCAGAAGGGCGTCTCCTCCAGCCCGGTCGAACTGGGCAAGGGCGCGATGACCCCGAGCGCCACGATCGCACTGGGCGGCGCGGACAGCGGCACCCTGACGGTGACCGGCCCCGCCAACGACGCCGCGATCCCCGCCAACACGCCGATCAAGATCAACGACCTGAGCGGTACGTACACGCCGAAGAAGAGCGGCGAGGTCACCTTCACGGCCGGCGTGCTCACCATCAAGGCGCTCGGCACGACGACCACGTGCACGCCGACGAACGACCCGGGCCCGTCCCTGACCCTCGACGTCACGGTCGCGAGCGGCGGCGGCGCCACCGGCTCCACCCAGGGCGGCGGCTCCGGCTCGGGGGCCGGCGACGAGCTCCCGCAGACCGGCCCGGAGGACTCGGCGGTCGCCCTCGGCACCCTCGGCGGCACGGTCCTGCTCGCCGGCGCGGCGGGCGCCCTGTGGCTGACACGACGTCACCAGAGGGTCCGCGTACGCCACTGAGCGCCCGCCCGTACGACCGCTGGAGCCGCCGATGCCGTACGTCGCCCGTGTTCCGTACCTGTCACTGCCGCTCCTGCTGGTGCTCCTGCTGGGCCTGGCGGGCACCGGGCCCGCCGGGGCGGCGGACCGGCCCGGCATCGAGCTGTCCAGGGCCCAGGCCGGGACGGGCGGCTCGGTCACCGTCACCGGCAGCGGCTGGCGGCCGCGTGCCCTGCTGACGCTGCTGGTCTGCGGGCAGGCCGAGCCGGCCCGGGGCGTGACCGGCGGCACCAACTCCTGCGCCAACGCCGACGGCCGGGCCGTCACCACCGACGCCCAGGGGCGCTTCCGCCGCGAACTGCCGGTCGTCGAACCGCCCGTGCCGTGCCCCTGCGTGGTGCACGTGGCGACGGTGACCGGCGCCGGGGCCGAGGCCGACGCGGTCCTCCGGGTCGCCGGGCACGCGGTCGAGCCGCTGCCCGCGGACCGGGCCGGCGGGCGGCTGTCGCTGCTCGCGGACACCCGGCTACGGGGCTCCGGCGGGCTGCTGACCTGGTTCGGCTCGCCGCCCGCCCGGACGCTCGTGGTCACCGTCGGGAACGTCGGGACGTCCCCCGTGAAGGACCCCGTCTTCCAGGTCGGCACCTCCCACGGCGTGTTCGCGCCCCAGTGGCAGGACCAGCGCTGGCGCGGCACGATCCGGCCCGGCGGGAAGGCGCGCATCGAACTCCCCGTGGAGCTCGCGGCCGGGGCGCACGGCGACTACACCGTGTCCCTGAAGTACGGCGGCAAGGTCCTCGCCGAACACCCCTGGGGCGTGGGCCGCCCGTGGGGCGTGACCCTGTTCTGGGCCCTCGTCTGCCTGGTCGTCCCGGCTGCGCTGTTCCGCGCCGGCCTGGCCGTCGTGGACCGCGCACGCCCCCGCCACCCGGTCCACGCGGCCCGCCCGCCCCGCCGCCGGACGCCGAACCGCCGAGCTCGACGAGGACGCCACTTCCCTGATGATCAAGCGAGTTCAAGCGTCAGGGGAGGCGTTGGTTGAACGAGTGGCATGTGATGCGTGTACCGGATCCCGGACGCTGGGGGACGCTGCCGCCTGAGGGGTTCTGGGGGGTACAGGACTTGCCGGCGGCGGTCGCCCGGATCGGTCTGCGGCCGGGTGATCCGGTGCTTGTGGCGCCGGACGGCACGGTCGACCGGGATCTGCTGGACTTCGTCCGCTCTCATGAGTTTCGGAACCTGGAGCGGGAGACGAAGCGGAACTACACGACGGATATCCGCCCGCTGCTGACCCTTCTTTCTTCGCGGGGAGTGCCGTGGCGGAGGGCGACGCGGCAGGACCTGGCGGATTACCGGCACTGGAGGTGCCGGGCGGCGGAGAATCCGGGCCGGATCGGCGGGACGAAGTGGGACCGGGAGGCGTCCGCGTTCACCAAGCTGTTCCGGTGGGCGAAGGTCTACCCGCTGCCGGTGGACGTTTCGCGGCGCGAGGACCGGGCTGCGGACGCGGTGAGCTCGCGGGTGCTGTGGCTTCGACATCACTCAGCGCGGCCCGCCGGGAAGCCCTGGTGCTTCCGGCGAGCACCTCGTCGATCTGCCCCCACAGGCCAGGGCTGATCATGTAGTCCATGTGCCGCTGATCCTGGTCACCACTCCACGGCCCACGTCCCTCGCCTCGACCGAGGGACCAACCTCGACTCAGCGTTGCGACACCCGGCGGAGACCGGACTCTCCGTCCGCTACCTCCCGAAACTCCTCAGAGCCGGACCCCAAAGGAAACGGACGCCAACCCCGCACAATGACCACAGCCCCCTGGGTCCTGCTGATCTTACGAGTGACCAGTTCGAACCACGATCAAGAAAGGAGGGCATACCGTCGATCCGGCTCTCGCCGCGGCCGACGGCGGCGCAAGCCGGGCAAGCTCCACGCCGACAAGGGATACGACTACGACCACCTGCGGCGATGGTTAGCGCCAGGCACTGAGCCCTCTGGAGGCATGCGACGGGAAGTGACGTCCAAAGTTGGACATCCGGATCTAGCACGATGTTATGGGGCCGCTATCTACGGTCTGGCCGGCCTGAGCGGCCATGCGACGCAGCCATATGTGGGCCGGTTCCCGCTCATGGAGGGGATGCCACCACAGGGACTCCACCAAGTGGCCGATCTCGAAGGCGGGTTGGACGACGGTGATCGGTTGTCCGGAGAGGGCGGGGATCGCGACCCGTTCGGGCATCAGGCCGATGCGGTCGGTCCCCGCGACCAGGTGGGGAATGGCCAGGAAGTTCTCCGTGACGATCTCCGCGTGCGGTTCGATGCCCTCGGCGTGCAGGCGGTTCAGGGGGGAGAAGACCGGCGACGGGTGACGGTAGGGCAACACCCAAGGGTGTTCCGCCAGTTCCTCCCGCCCGAGGACGGCCGGGGCGCGGTCGGCGGACATCACGCACACCCAACGGTCCTTGTACAGGTCGAAGGTGGGGATGTTCGACAGGATGCCCTGGGGCAGGACGAGGGCGTCCACCGTGCGCAGGTTGTCCAGCGCCTGCTGCACGACCCGTTCGGTACTGTGCTGGAAGCGCAGCCGCACGTTCGGCGCGGCGGTACGGACCAGGTCGGCCAAAGCCCGCCCGAACGTGGGCAGTTGGCAGTCAGCCATGATCACGGTGAACTCGTGCCGGGCCTGCGTGGGATCGAAGTCGGGGCGCGTCCGGAGGACCCGGTCCGCCCAGCTCAGGGCCTGCTCGGTGTGTTCCACGAGTCGTTCCGCCAGGGGGGTCAGCTCGTAGCTGTTGCCCACCCTGACAAGGAGTTCGTCGCCGTAGTGCCGGCGCAGCCGGGCCAGGGCCGCGCTCAGCGAGGGCTGGCTCAGACCGAGCCGTTGTGCGGCCCGCGTCACACTGCGCTCCTGGAGGAGCGCGTCAAGCGGCGGCAGCAGGTTGAGGTCCAGAGTCACGGCACCCACCTCGAATGATCATCAGCTCTGTCTATGTCGAGCATAAGTGATTTCGGCTTCCCTGATCCCTGCGCGGACGCGAGAGTGGTGACACGGCTCGGCGGGACCTCGTGTCAGACGGACCGCCGCCACCCCAGACGTTCGCATGCTCGGGCCTGCATCGATCGATGCAGGTGTTCCGAGCCCATCAAGGAGGCGACAATGCCGTCGTTCCATGTCCTGATCGCCGGCGGAGGCATCGGAGGGCTCTGTCTGGCGCAGGGTCTTCGCCGCGCGGGAATCAGCTGCACCGTCTACGAGAGCGCGCCGGGCATCGGGCGGGCCGGCTACCGCCTGCACATGAACGGTGCGGGTGGCCGCGCTCTCCAGCAGTGCCTTCCGGACAACCTCTTCGAGCTGTACATGCAGACCTCGCGCGAGACGCCGCGCCGTGAGGTCATGGTCGTGCTCGACTACCAGGCCCGCGAACTGGGCGCCCGCCCCCACATCGGCCCGCCCAACGACCCGAGCCGGCCGCACACAGCGGTCAACCGGCGCACGCTGCGCCAGATCATGGGCTTGGGCCTGGAGGACATCGTCCGCTACGACAGCACCGTCACCGGCTTCGAGACGGACGGCGAGAAGGTGCGGGTGCTGCTCGACGACGGCACGAGCGAGACCGGGGACGTACTGGTGGGCGCCGACGGCATCAACTCCGTCGTACGCAGGCAGTTGCTGCCCGACGTTGCAGTCGTGGACACCGGAATACGCGGCCTGTACTCCACCGCACCGCTGACCGACGATCTCGCAGCGCGCCTGCCCGAGGCACTGTTCGACGGTTTCGCCGTCGCCGCGGGGCCGAACGGCGCGATGTTCGCGTACGGCGTGTACCGGCCGCGCAGGCCGGTCGCCGAGGCGGTGGCCGAACTGGCGCCCGGCGCCGCCGTCGATCCCGTCGATCCTTACATCATGGTCAACCTCGGCCTTCCGCCCGGGAGCCCTTTCGCCGCTGAGGCTCCCGACCTGTGGCACAGCTCCGCCGAAACCCTGCACGCGCTGATGCGCACCGCGGTACGGGGCTGGGATCCCGCCCTGGCCGATCTCGTCGAGCACGTCGACGCGTCGACGATCTTCCCGGTGTCCACGCGTCACCTGCAGCCGGCAGAGCCCTGGCCGGCCGGCCGTGTCACCCTGCTCGGCGACGCGATCCACGCCATGCCTCCCTCGTTCGGCTCCGGCGCCAACACGGCACTGCGCGACGCCGCGGCCCTCGCCCGGGCCCTGGAACGCGCCGCCCACGGCGACACCCCCGTGGCGGAGGCCGTGGCCGAGTACGAGACCGAAATGCGCGCCGAGGTCTTCCCCATCCTGCGCGCCTCGGCCGACCCGCGGGGCCTCGACGCCGACTTCCTGCCCGACGACCTCCCCGTCAGTCACACCTGATCGCCCCCGACACGAGCCGCACCACGAGGAGAACCATGCCCGTCACCGAAGACATCGAGTTCCGAGTGTCGGAACTGACCCTGCGGGGCAAACTGTTCCGCCCGACCGACGGCCCGGAACGCCTGCCCGTCGCCATCCTCCAGGGCGGCCTGGGCGGTCCCGCGGAATCCATGTTCGCCATGGCCCAGGGCTTCACCGACGCCGGTCTGGCCTGCCTGATCTACGACCACCGCAACACCGGCTACAGCGACGGCGAACCCCGTCAGCAGTTCGATCCCTGGCAGCAGTGCCGGGACCTGCGCGACGTCATCACCCATCTGACCCTGCGGGAGGACATCGACCCCGACCGCATCGCCCTGTGGGGCATCAGCATCGGTGGCGCCAACTCCCTGTTCACGGCCGCCACCGACCGCCGGGTCAAAGCCGTCGTCAGCATCATCCCCCCGGTCAGCGGCTGGAGCGCGCGCACCCTCCAACCGGCCGACACACTCGCGGAGCTCGAAGCCCTCATCCCTTCCGACCGTCAGGCCCAGCTGCGCGGCGAGCCGGCCGCGAGCATCCGCCTGCACGGCGTCCCGGAACCCGGGGACCCGGTCATGTTCAGCGACCAGGAGGGTCTGGAATTCGTCGAGAACATGATCCACCAGCTGCCCAGCTTCCGGAACGAGATCACCATCTCGACCCTCGACCGCATCTTCGAGATGGAGGTGCGCGCCTACGCCGAACGCATCACCGCCCCGGTCCTGATGATCCTCGCCTCCAAGGACACCGTCGCCCCCGTCGAGGAGGCCCGCGAGATGTACGAGCGGATCCCCGACCCGAAGGAGGTCATCGAGTACCCGGGCCAGCACTACGAGATCCTCTCGAACCACTTCCCCGAGATCGTCACCCGCAGCGCCGACTGGCTGGCAGCCACCCTGCGCGGCTGACCGCCCCGCCATCCGCTCCCGTCCGGTCCGCCGGAGCCCGCATGGCCCGGCGGACCGCCCCCCGTGCCGCGAACACAGAGAGGTGTCGTCGATGCGTCTGCTCGGACTTGCCTGCGGGCAGGAGGACGGCAGTGCCGAGGTACTGCTGAAGGCCGCGCTCACCGCGGCCGCGCGCGAGGGGACAGCCGTCGAGATGGTACGGCTGACCGACCTGTCCCTGGTGACCGCCGCCACCGCGGACGCCGGGGACGACGCGGCCTGGTTCTGCGACCGGCTGCTCGACGCGGACGGCGTGATCGTCAGCTCCCCCACCTACACCCGCAGCGCACCGGGCGCGTTGAAGCTCCTCATCGACCGCGCCTTCGGTCCGCGCACGGACGTGGTCTTCGTCCGTGAAGCCCTCGCCCGCCGCGAACACGGCCCGGCCGAGCAGAAGGAGACTCGCGGCCTTCTGGGCGTCGACACGGCCCCCGACCCGCGGGTCCTCAAGCCGCGCGTGGCCGGCTTCATCGCCGTGGGCGGCTGCCCGTCACCCCACTGGCGCACGCTGACGCTGCCCACTCTGCACGCCCTGGCCTTCCCCCTGCACATGGCCGTCGCCGACCAGATGGAAGTCCCCACCCCCGGCGGCCTGGGCGGCACAGCCACCGACCCGGCGGCTGTGCTGCGCGCCGAGCGGCTGGGCGGCGCGGTTGCCCGGCAGCTCGGTCTGCCCCACGACGAAGTCCGGTTCCTGGGGGAGCCCGGCACCTGCCCGATGTGCCACCTCGACCTGATCGTGCTGCGCGGCGGCCGCGCCGAATGCGGCACGTGCGGGGCGGCGGGCCGTTTCGTCGTCCAGGACGGCGACGTCCGGGTCGACTTCTCCCCCGCCGGCGCCGCTTCCTCCGTCCACACTCTCACGGAGCTGGAGGAGCACTACCGGGAACTGTTGAGCGCCGCCTCACTGGAGCCGGACCCCCAGGAGATCGACAAGCACGCCGCCGCGTTCCGTGACAGCGTCCCCGTCCTGCGCCCACCGCGGCCGTAGACGACCGTTCGCGGGCTCTCAGGCACCGACGATGCCGCGGCCGTCAGCGGACCGGTCGGCCCCAGGATGCACCGGCGTGTGGGACATGCTCGGCGAGATCCGGTACGAGTTCGCGCTGCCGTCCATGAGGACCACCGGCACCCTCTCGGTCCGGGGCAGGTCACACAGGGTCTCCGGTGAGAGCTGGCTCGACCGGCAGTGGGGCCGGGTGCCAGCGTCCCCCTCGATGCGCTGGACCTGGATGAACCTCAGCTCCACGGGCCGGCTCCGGGTGACGTCGCCCTGCTGGCGGCCTGCACCCGGGCCCTGGGGACCGCCAGGTCGCCGCCTGGGACCTGGACACCGAGCCGGAGTCCGTCCGCAACGGCCCGTTCGAGCTTGCCGCGCCCCGTAGCGGGCCGATGCGCGGCAAGCCGTCCGCCTGAGGACTGGAGGAACTCGGCTGTCACCACCGAACTGGCGGTCAGACGTCCGCTTCTACCAGGCCGACGCGGTCGGCCGCTGCGGGTGTGATGGCGACGAGGCACCGGTGCCGCCCTCCGTGGCCGCAACAAGCCCTGCACAGTGCGAGTGCCCGCCCGTGGCCCGATCGGCATTGCGGCTATGCCCTGCGCCATCTCGTGACAGTGGAGGTGGCCGCCGACCCCCTTGCGAGCCGGGGTTGCGGGCGGATCAGGAGCGGGGCGTGACCAGCCCGGCGTCATAGGCCATGATCACGGCTTGAATGCGGTCGCGCGCACCGATCTTCGCGAGGACCCGGCCGACGTGTTTCTTGACGGTGGATTCCGTGAGGACCAGCCGCTCGGCTATCTCCGCGTTGGTCCAGCCTTTGCCGATCGCCACCAGGACCTCGTGCTCGCGCTCGCTCAGCGTCCGCAGCCTGGGATCGGTGTGCGGCTCTGCGGGGGAGGCGGGAGAGAGCACCCGATGGGCGTGGGCGTCCAGCAGGCGTCTGGTCAGTCTGGGAGCGACGACCGCGTCGCCCGTCGCCACGGCATGGATCCCGGCGACGACTTCCTCGGGGCGGGCGTCCTTGAGCAGGAAGCCGCTCGCTCCGGCGCGCAGCCCCTCGTACGCGTACTCGTCCAGGTCGAAGGTGGTGAGGATCAGCACGCGGGTACGGCCGCCGGCGGCGACGATCCGCCGGGTGGCCTCGATGCCGTCCATGCCGGGCATGCGGACGTCCATGAGGACGACGTCCGGGCGCAGTTCGGCGGCGATGCGGACGGCTTCGGCGCCGTGTCCGGCCTCGCCCACGCACTCCATGCCCGGGGTGCCCTGGAGCAGCATGCGGAAGCCGAGGCGTTGCAGAGACTGGTCGTCGGCGATCAACACAGTGGTCATGGGGTCTGCTCTCCCTGGGGCTGCGGGCCTCCTGGGGCGGGGGCTTGTGCGGGGGACGGGGCAGACGCCGGCGGATCGGTGAGTGTCACGTCCACGGTCCAGCCGGACCGGTCGTCACGCGGCCCCGCGGTGACGGTGCCGCCGTACATGGCGGTCCGCTGCCGGATACCGACCAGTCCGTGTCCCGGACCGTCGGCCTCTGCCAGGGGCCGCGCAGATGTCCGGGCGCCGGGGGGCGGCCCGGTGTCGGAGACGCTGATCCGGATCTCTCCGTTCCCGGCGGTGACGGTGACGTTCGCTGCCGAGCCGGTGCCGGCGTGCTTGAGGGTGTTGGTCAGGGCTTCCTGGACGACGCGGTAGACGGTCAGTTGCACCCCGCTGCCGAGGGCGTCGACGTCTCCGGACGTCCGGCAGGTGACATTCACACCGGCCGCACGGACCCGGGCCAGCAGCGGATCCAGATCGCGGATGCCGGGCTGCGGGCTGAGCCGCTCGGCCTGGTCGTCGGATTCGTCGCCCAGGACACCCAGGACGCGCCGCAGTTCGCTCATCGCCTGCCGTCCGGTGTCCCCGATCATGCGCAGGGCCTCTTCGGACCGCTCACCCGTGCTGGAGGCGAGGGTGGCGGCGCCGTCCGCGAGTCCTACCATGACCGACAGGTTGTGGCCGACGATGTCGTGCATCTCGCGGGCCACCCGGGAGCGTTCGGCGGCGGCAGTCAGCCTCTCGCGCTGCTCACGCTCGATCTCCAGTCGGGCCGCCCGGTCCTCCAGCGCCGCGAGGTACACCCGCCGGGTGCGCAGGGCCAGACCCAGGGCGATCGCGGCGATCTCCTGGCTCGCCACCGTCAGCAGGCCCTGCCACAGCCGGTCGGCGGGTGCGAGGAACCACACCGCCGCGTTCAGCTCGACGGTCGTCGCGGCGGCCGCCCAGCCAAGCCTGCGCAGGGGGCCGTTCAGTGCCAGGTTGAACAGGGCGATGAGCAGACACCCGCCCGTCGGCAGCAGCAGGCCGAGCGCCATGAGGGCCGGGGCGCACACCGCGATCACCGTGAAGACGGCCGTCGGCGCCCTGCGCCGCCACCACAGCGGCACGACGAGCATGGCGGACAAGGCCGTCTCGATGCCCAACGGCAGGTCGGCGAGCGCCCGGATCTCGCCGAACGGGCCGTGCTCGCCCGGGGAGCGGAAGACCGTCACAGCGGCGACGACCAGCACGATCGCCGAGTCGAACAGCCACGGATGCCGGCGGCCGCCCCACTTCAGGTGCCGCTGCGCGCGCAGCAGACGCCCCATGAGCGGATGCGACCAGGCCGCCTCCAAGCCGGGGGGCGGCGCGAGGGCCGGCCGGCCGGAGCAGGGGCGGCGGCCCGCGCTCCCGGCCTCCGCCCCTCCTCTCGTACCCGTCGCAGGCATGCTCTCGCCCAATCGGTCAGACGTCCGTACGGACAAGCCGGTATGCCGCCCCGGCCAGTGTCAGCGCCACCCATCCGGCGAACACCGCCAGGCCCGCCCAGGGGCCGAGCGAGTCGGTGGCCTGGTGCAGGTGCGTCACCGCTTGGCCGGCGTTGCTGGGCAGATACGGCGTGATGTCGTCCTTCCAGGACGCGGGCAGCAGCGAGGTCAGGCCCGGCAGGATCAGCAGGCTGCTCACCAGCACGGTGATGCCGCTGGCGGTGGAGCGCAACAGCGAGCCCAGGGCCACACCCCACACACCCACCAGTCCCAGATAGAGGCCCGCTCCGATCAGGGAACGCAGCACCCCGTCCTCCCCGAGGGACATGGAGATGCTCTGGCCGTCCAGGGACGCAACACCCAGCCCGAACGCTGCCAGCGCGCCGATGACGGCCACGGGCACAACGAGAACGCCGGTGACGACGCTCTTCGACCACAGCACCGGCAGCCGCCTGGGCACCGCCGCCAGCGTGGAGCGGATCATGCCCGTACTGTACTCACCGGCTGACATCAGGACCCCCAGGACGCCAACGGCCAGTGAGGCGAACGTCAGGCCCGTCAGGGCCACGCTGACGGCGTCCTCGGGGCCGGAGGACGATCCGGGCGGACCGCCGCCATTGCTGCCCGGGCTGTATGTGGCGGCGGCGATTGCACCGATGGCGGTCAGCAGGAACAGGGACACGCCCAGCGTGATCCAACTGGACCGCAGCGACCAGAACTTGCCCCACTCCGAGCGCAGCACCCCGAGCGCCGTGACCCGGTAGGCGGGCCGGTCGGGGCGGGCAGGTGCGGCGTCCGCGATGTCCGGCGTGACGGTGATGGTCATCAGGCGGCCCTCCGGGCGGCAGTGTCGGCGGGGACGCTGTGGTACTCCACCGCGTCGCTGGTGATGTCCATGAACGCCTCCTCCAAGGAAACGGTCTGCGGGGTGAGCTCGTACAGCGGAATCCCGTGTTGCGCGGCGATCGCGCCGATGCCACGCGCGTCCACGCCCAGGACGACCAGTTCCTCCGCGGTCGAGGACGTGACGCTGACGCCCGGCCCCGACAGCAGCGAGCGCAGTTGTTCCGGCTC
Organism: Streptomyces sp. SID5464; assembly: GCF_009862985.1. Classification (NCBI taxonomy): domain Bacteria; kingdom Bacillati; phylum Actinomycetota; class Actinomycetes; order Kitasatosporales; family Streptomycetaceae; genus Streptomyces; species Streptomyces sp. SID5464. Next base: position 104,339 of record NZ_WWIQ01000009.1, read on the forward strand.
GGTGGTGGCGACCTTCACGCCCCTGCCTCCGACCTCCTGGATCAGGCCGTCGACCGTGGTGTCCGCCAGCAGCCGGCCCCGGCCGACGACGACCAGATGGTCGGCGATCAGCGCCGTCTCACTCATCAGATGCGAGGACAGCATCACCGTCCGTCCCTCGGCGGCCAGCCCCGCCAGCAACTGGCGCACCCACAGCACGCCCTCCGGGTCCAGACCGTTGACCGGCTCGTCGAGCATGACGATCTCCGGGTCGCCGAGCAGCGCCGCCGCGATGCCGAGCCGCTGGCCCATGCCCAGGGAGAAGGCCCCGGCCCGCTTGTGAGCCACACTGTGCAGCCCGGCCAGGTCGATGACCTCGTCGACGCGGCGACGCGGGATCCCGTGAGTACGGGCGAGGGCCATCAGGTGGGCGAAGGCGGTGCGGCCCGGGTGGACGGACCTGGCCTCCAGCAGCGAACCGATCTCCTGCAGCGGCGCGGCGTGCCGGGCGTAGCGGCGGCCGTTCACCATCGCCGAGCCGCTGGTGGGCGCGTCCAGGCCGATGATCACGCGCATCGTGGTGGACTTGCCGGCTCCGTTGGGACCGAGGAAACCGGTGACCTGGCCTGGCTTCACGCTGAAGCTCAGCCGGTCCACCGCGGTCTTGTCCCCATATCGTTTGGTCAACTCTCGTACTTCGATCATGGGTTGATCCCGATCCACTCCCGCCGCTCCGGCCGGTCCGGAGCGCGTGTCTCAAAGCTAGGTACGGAACGGGCCGCGTCCCTGGGACCAGGGGGGACACTTCGGCATCGCCGTGGTACCTCGGTACCACTGGGGTCGCACAACGTTGACCCCACCACCGGCGAGATCCGCCGCCACCGCGTCGCAGCCGCTGCGCGGTCCAGGGGCTGTCGGGGAAGACCTTCAGGAGGCTGAACAGCTGAACTTGACGGGGAACATGAGACGAGTCACAAGGCACGTCACGAGGCGAGGACATGAGAAGGGCCGCCGCACCTCGGAGGTGCGGCGGCCCTTCCGTCAGGGTCCGGCAGGACGGCTCAGTGGACGTCGCCCATCAGCGCCTTGACCTTCCTGCGGTACATGTACACCGCGCCACCCGCCAGGGCGGCGAGCACCGCCTCCGCCGCGACCGCGCCCGTGCCGCTCAGGTCGACGCCCCCGACGGCCGGGTTGGAGAGCAGACCCGTCACCGAGTCGCCCGCCGTGACCGCGAGGAACCAGACGCCCATCATCTGGCTGGCGTACTTGGCCGGGGCCATCTTCGTCGTCACCGACAGGCCGACCGGCGAGAGGCACAGCTCCCCGACGGTCTGGAGCAGGTAGATGCCCACCAGCCACATCGGGCTGACCAGCGTGTCACCGCCGGCCATGCCGAGCGGCAGCAGGAAGAAGAAGAACGAGACACCGATGAAGAACAGCGCCGCGGCGAACTTGGCGACCGTGCTCGGCTCCTTGCCCTTGCGGTTCAGCCACAGCCAGAACCAGGCGAAGACCGGCGCCAGGGCCATGATGAACACCGGGTTCAGCGACTGGTACCAGGACGACGGGAAGTCGAAGCCGAGCAGCGAGCCGGAGGCCTTCGTCTCGCCGAACGCCTGGACCGTGGAACCGCCCTGGTCGTAGATCATCCAGAAGGCGGCGGCCGCGACGAAGAACCAGATGTAGCCGGTCATCTTCGACTGTTCGACCGCGCTGAGCTCCTTGTCCCGCTTGATGCGGATCAGCACACCGGCCGGGATGATCAGGCCGATCACCGTGAGCGGGATCATCGCCCAGTTGAGGGTGAAGTGGCCGGTGAAGCCGACGACGCCGTAGAAGACCGCCGCGACGGCCAGCCAGATCAGACCCTTGCGCAGCCAGGACGCGCGCTCCTCGGCCGCCAGCGGCTTGGGTACGACGGTGCTCCGCGGGCTCAGGTGTCGGGTGCCGATGAGGAAGGCCATGAGGCCGATGCCCATACCGACCGCGGCGAGACCGAAGCCGAGGTGCCAGCTCACCTGCTGGCCGACCGTGCCGATGATCAGCGGCGCGAAGAAGGCACCCATGTTGATGCCCATGTAGAAGATCGTGAAGCCGCCGTCACGGCGCGGGTCGTCCGGGCCGTCGTAGAGGTGGCCGACCATGGTGGAGATGTTGGCCTTGAGCAGGCCGGAACCGAGTGCCACCAGGGCCAGACCGGCGAAGAAGGGTGCCTGGCCGCCGGGCAGCGCCAGCACCAGGTGACCCGACATGATCGTGACGGCCGCGATCGTCACGGTCTTGCGCGGGCCCCAGACCCGGTCACCGAGCCAGCCGCCGGGCATGGCGAGCAGGTACACCATCGACAGGTACACCGAGTAGATCGCCGTGGTGGTGGCGAGGTCCATGCCGAGCCCGCCGCCCATGCTGCCCTTCTTGGCGTCGGGCCCGCCGGAGAGCAGGTACACGACGAGCAGGGCCCGCATGCCGTAGAAGCTGAACCGCTCCCACATCTCGGTCATGAACAGAGTGGCCAGTCCGCGGGGGTGGCCGAAGAAGGTCTTCTCGGAGCCGGGGGTGCCCGGGCGGGCCGAGTCCTTCGTCAGGCTGGACGCCATGGTCGTTCCTTGCTGGTCGGGACGCGCTCCGCGGCAGCGGTGGTGCGCCCGGTGGGGGGCGGCCGGCACCGGTGCGTACGGCCGTCCGCCCGACGCCTACGGGGGTCCGCTCCGGGTCACGGAGCGGTGGGCGGTCGCCACCGGGATCCACGCCTCTACGCGCGTATCCGCACGACGAGGCCCGGCCACAGGTCTTTTCAGGTTCGGGGGCGGCGGGCACCGGCCCGCACACAAACCCGCACACAAAAGAGACCTCCAGGGGCAATCAGCCTCCGAAGGTCGCCATGGTGCTACAGGCGTTGATTCACCATACGGCAGGACACCGCCGTATATGGAAGGTCTTGAGACACGGATCACAGGTGTCGGGGGAACCGTAAGCCCCTTTTCCAAGGTCCTTACCAGGATCGCACCCCAAAGGCAGAGGTTTGTGCGCGTACCCGCGGACCGTAAGAAACGGGTTTGCCGCGGGTAAGAATCAAGGCTTCCGGTCACACCCCAGCTCAGGGGCTCGCAGGTCTACCATCACCTCATGACCCGTGTACTGCTCGCCGAGGACGACGCGTCCATCTCGGAGCCGCTGGCCCGTGCTCTGCGCCGGGAGGGCTACGAGGTCGAGGTGCGTGAGGACGGACCCACCGCCCTCGACGCCGGAATGCAGGGTGGCGTCGACCTGGTCGTGCTCGACCTGGGCCTGCCCGGCATGGACGGTCTGGAGGTGGCCCGCCGCCTGCGTGGCGAAGGCCACAGCATCCCGATCCTCATCCTGACCGCCCGCGCCGACGAGGTGGACACCGTCGTCGGGCTCGACGCGGGCGCCGACGACTACGTGACGAAGCCGTTCCGGCTCGCCGAGCTGCTCGCCCGCGTCCGCGCCCTGCTGCGCCGCGGCGCAGCCGAGCCGCAGCAGCCGCCCGCCACCCACGGCGTGCGCATCGACGTCGAGTCGCACCGCGCCTGGATGGGCGAGGAGGAGCTCCAGCTCACCGCCAAGGAGTTCGACCTGCTGCGGGTGCTGGTGCGCGACGCGGGCCGGGTCGTCACCCGCGACCAGCTGATGCGCGAGGTCTGGGACACGACCTGGTGGTCGTCGACCAAGACCCTCGACATGCACATCTCCTGGCTGCGCAAGAAGCTCGGCGACGACGCGGCCAACCCCCGGTACATCGCCACGGTGCGTGGTGTGGGCTTCCGTTTCGAGAAGAGCTGAGCCGCGGGGCAGGCACGGGTAGGCACGGGTAACAGGACATGCGCCGCCGACTGATCCAGTCCACGCTCGCCGTGGTGCTCGTCGTGATCGCCGTCTTCGGGGTCTCCCTCGTCATCGTCGAGACCAGGACGATCAGCAACAGCGCCCAGGAGCGGGTGGAGTCCGAGGCGGTCCGGCTGGCCAGCATCGTCGACAGCCGGCTCTTCGGGGCCCAGCAGGTCGACGCCGAGGTGCTGCGCGACCAGATCACGCAGGACCGCTACTACGCGGTGATCCGGATCCCCGGGGAGGCGCCCATCGAGGTCGGCGCCAAGCCGTCCGGCGACGTCATCAGCGCCAGCGCGCCCGGCGAGGAGGGCGAGACGGTCACCGTCCAGGAGCCGCGCTCCTCGGTGACGCGCGAGGTCGGCCGCACCCTGCTGATCATCGCGCTGGTCGCGCTGCTCGCCGTGGTGGCCGCGGTGCTGCTGGCCGTCCGCCAGGCGAACCGGCTGGCGTCGCCGCTGACCGACCTCGCGGAGACGGCCGAGCGGCTCGGCTCGGGCGATCCCCGCCCGCGGCACAAGCGGTACGGCGTGCCCGAGCTGGACCGGGTGGCGGACGTGCTGGACGGCTCGGCCGAGCGCATCGCGCGCATGCTCACCGCCGAGCGGCGGTTGGCCGCGGACGCCTCCCACCAGCTGCGGACGCCGCTCACCGCGCTGTCCATGCGGCTGGAGGAGATCACCCTCACCGACGACCCGGACACGGTGAAGGAAGAGGCGACGATCGCGCTGACCCAGGTCGAGCGGCTCACGGACGTCGTGGAGCGGCTGCTGACGAACGCCCGCGATCCGCGCACCGGCTCCGCCGTCACCTTCGACCTCGACGAGGTCATCCAGCAGCAGCTCGCCGAGTGGCGGCCCGCCTACCGCAGCGCCGGGCGGGCGATCGTCAGCTCCGGCAAGCGGCACCTCGAGGCCGTCGGCACGCCGGGAGCGGTCGCGCAGGTGCTGGCCGCGCTGATCGAGAACTCCCTGATGCACGGCGGCGGCACGGTGGCGCTGCGTACCCGCGTCACCGGCAACCAGGCCGTCATCGAGGTCACGGACGAGGGCCCCGGGGTCCCCGCCGACCTGGGCGCCCGCATCTTCGAGCGGGCGATCAGCGGCCGCAACTCCACGGGCATCGGCCTGGCCGTGGCCCGCGACCTGGCGGAAGCGGACGGCGGCCGTCTGGAGATGCTCCAGACCAAGCCCCCGGTGTTCGGCCTGTTCCTGTCCCGCACGCCCGTCCGGAAGCCCCTCGGGGGCGAGGACGAGCCGATGATCCGCTGACGCGGCCCACGCTCACGCCGGGCCGATGACCCGCCGACGCGGCGGACGACGGCCTACGGCACCCGCTGTCCGGACCGTGACCGCCCGGCCCGCTCGCCCTTCAGGATCGATTCCGCGTCCGCCACCGCCTCACGGGCCGGAAGGGCGCGGAACACCCAGGAGCGGTACGACCAGAAGCGGAACAGCGTGGCCACGCCGATGCCGAGGAACTTGAAGATGTTGTTCTGCAGCGGGGTGTCCCAGCCGAAGCCGTAGGTCGCCACGAAGAGCACGCCGTTCTCGATGACCAGCCCGATCGCGCTGAACAGCAGGAACAGGGTCATTTCCCGCGTACGGCGACTCTTGTCGCGGTCGCGGTAGGTGAAATAGCGGAAGCCGACGTAGTTGAAGATGATCGCCACGACGGTCGCGATGACGCTCGCGCGCACCACCTGGAGGTCGGTGACATGCCGTACCAGGTTGAACACGAGGAGGTTGACCAGCACCCCGGCACCGCCCACCGCGCCGAACTTGGCGACTTCGTGGACGATCCGTCGGAGCCGCGAGGCACCATGTCCCATGGTCGTGCAGGCCCCCGTCCGTGGTCGGCGTCAACCCAGCCATGCTAACCACCCTCCAGCGCGATCTTCCTGCGGACGTCGGTGGGCGGCCGGAGATGGTCCGGGCGGGACCGCGGTGGGACGGGAAACCGGCCACCTCGGCGCGGCCGATACGCTAGGGGTGTGACGTTCCCGGTAGTCGGCATGGTCGGCGGGGGCCAGCTCGCTCGTATGACACACGAGGCAGGCATCCCGCTGGGCATCAGGTTCAAGCTTCTCAGTGACACCCCGCAGGACTCAGCTGCGCAGGTCGTGAACGATGTCGTCGTCGGCGACTATCGCGACCTGGAGACGCTGCGCGCCTTCGCACGCGGGTGCGATGTGATCACCTTCGATCACGAACACGTACCCACCGAGCACCTCAGGGCCCTGGAGGCGGACGGCATCCCTGTGCGCCCCGGCCCCGACGCGCTCGTGCACGCCCAGGACAAGGGCGTGATGCGCGCGAAGCTCGACGCGATCGGCGTGCCCTGCCCCAGACACAGAATCGTTTCCGATCCGCAGGACGTGGCGGCCTTCGCCGCCGAGGGCGACGGCTTTCCCGTCGTCCTCAAGACCGTCCGTGGCGGGTACGACGGCAAGGGCGTGTGGGTCGTGGACTCCGTCGAGGAGGCCGCCGACCCGTTCAAGGCCGGTGTCCCGGTGCTCGCCGAGGAGAAGGTCGACTTCGTCCGCGAGCTCGCGGCCAACGTCGTACGCTCCCCGCACGGCCAGGCCGTCGCCTACCCGGTCGTCGAGTCCCGCCAGGTCAACGGCGTCTGCGACACGGTCATCGCCCCGGCGCCCGACCTCGACGAGGCCCTCGCCCTGGAGGCCTCCGAGATGGCGCTGAACATCGCCAATGAACTCGGCGTCGTCGGGCACCTCGCCGTCGAGCTGTTCCAGACGCGCGACGGCCGCATCCTCGTCAACGAGCTGGCGATGCGCCCGCACAACTCCGGCCACTGGTCGATGGACGGCGCCGTCACCAGCCAGTTCGCCAACCACGTCCGCGCGGTCCTGGACCTCCCGCTCGGCGACCCGCGCCCGCGTGCCCGGTGGACCGTCATGGTCAACGTCCTCGGCGGCGACTACCCGGACATGTACTCCGCGTACCTGCACTGCATGGCCCGCGACCCCCAGCTCAAGATCCACATGTACGGCAAGGACGTGAAGCCCGGCCGCAAGGTCGGTCACGTCAACACCTACGGCGACGACCTGGACGACGTGCTGGAGCGCGCCCGTCACGCAGCCGGCTACCTGAGAGGCACCATCACCGAATGAGCCCTGTTGTTGGCATCGTCATGGGGTCGGACAGCGACTGGCCCGTCATGGAGGCCGCCGCCAAGGCCCTCGACGAGTTCGAGATCGCCTACGAGGTCGACGTCGTCTCCGCGCACCGCATGCCGCGCGAGATGGTCGCGTACGGCGAGCAGGCCGACGAGCGCGGGCTCAAGGTGATCATCGCCGGGGCCGGCGGCGCCGCCCACCTGCCCGGCATGCTCGCCTCCGTGACACCGCTGCCGGTCATCGGGGTGCCCGTGCCGCTGAAGTACCTCGACGGCATGGACAGCCTGTTGTCGATCGTGCAGATGCCGGCCGGTGTCCCGGTGGCCACGGTCTCCGTCGCCGGTGCCCGCAACGCCGGTCTGCTGGCGGCCCGCATCCTCGCCGCGCACGACGACGAACTCCGCGCCCGCATGCGCGAGTTCCAGCAGGAGCTGAACGACCAGGCCACCGAGAAGGGCAAGCGCCTGCGCGCCAAGGTCGAGGGCTCGGGCGGCTTCGGCTTCGGCGCCGGGAAGTGACGACGATGACCTCCCTGGAGGCAGTCCGGGAACTCCTGAGCGAGTTCCCGGTCGCCGACGGGCACAACGACCTGCCCTGGGCGCTGCGCCAGCAGGTCCGCTACGACCTCGACGCCCGCGATGTCGCCGCCGACCAGAGCGCCCACCTGCACACCGACATCCCGCGGCTGCGCGCGGGCGGAGTCGGTGCGCAGTACTGGTCGGTGTACGTCCGCACGGACTCGCCCGACCAGGTCGCGGCCACGCTCGAGCAGATCGACTGCGTACGGCAGTTGATCGACCGCCACCCGGAGGACCTGCGGCCCGCGCTGACGGCCGCCGACATGGAGGCCGCGCGCCGGGAGGGCCGGATCGCCTCCCTCATGGGCGCGGAGGGCGGTCACTCCATCGCCAACTCCCTGGGCACGCTGCGCGGGCTGTACGGGCTCGGCGTGCGCTACCTCACGCTCACCCACAACGACAACGTCGACTGGGCGGACTCCGCGACCGACGAGCCCCGGGCCGGCGGCCTCACCGCGTTCGGCCGGGAGGTCGTGCGGGAGATGAACCGGCTCGGCATGCTCGTCGACCTCTCCCACGTCGCGGCGACGACGATGCGCGACGCCCTCGACGCGAGCTCCGCGCCCGTGATCTTCTCGCACTCCTCGGCACGGGCCGTGTGCGACCATCCGCGCAACGTCCCGGACGACGTCCTGGAGCGGCTGACCGCCAACGGCGGCATGGCGATGGTGACGTTCGTGCCGAAGTTCGTGCTCCAGGCGGCCGTGGACTGGACGGCTGAGGCCGACGAGAACATGCGCGCCCACGGCTTCCACCACCTGGACACCACGGCGGAGGCCATGAAGGTCCACCGCGCCTTCGAGGAGCGGCACCCGCGCCCGGTCGCGACGGTGGCGACGGTCGCCGACCACCTGGACCACATGCGCGAGGTCGCCGGCATCGACCACCTCGGCATCGGCGGTGACTACGACGGCACGGCCTTCACCCCCGACGGCCTGGACGACGTCTCCGGCTACCCGAACCTCATCGCGGAGCTGCTGGACCGCGGCTGGTCCAAGGCCGACCTGGCGAAGCTGACCTGGAAGAACGCGGTCCGGGTGCTGGACGCGGCCGAGGACGTGGCCCGGGGCCTTCAGGCCACGCGATCGCCGTCCAACGCGACGATCGAGTCGCTCGACTCGCGCGACGGCTGAGTGTCGAGGGCGGGGTAGTCGGTGTAGCCGGTCGCCCCGCCCACGTACATGAAGTACCGGTCGCGCATCTCGTTCAGCGGTGCCCCGAGCCGCAGCCGGGTCACCAGGTCGGGATTGGCGAGGAAGGGCCGCCCGAGGGCGATCAGGTCGGCCCCGGCGGCCAGCAGCGCCTCGGAGGCCCGGTGCACGGCGTCCGTGGAGATCTCCTTCAGCACCGGATTGGCGACGATCACCCCGGGCCAGGCGGCCCGCACCTTCCGGAACACCGGCGTGTCCGGGTCGGCGTACCCCAGGTGCAGATACGCGAGCCCCAGCCCGCCGAGCCGCTCGACGAGCGCGGGGTAGATCTCCTCGGTCTCGCCCTCCTCGATGCCGTTGACGGTGTTGCCGGGGGAGACCCTCAGCCCCACCCGCGCGGCTCCGATCTCGGCGGCCACGGCCTCGGTCACCTCCGCCGCGAACCGGATCCGGGCGGCGACCGGTCCGCCGTAGCGGTCGGTGCGGAGGTTGGTGTTGCGGGCGAGGAACTGATGGAGCAGATGGCCGTTGGCGGAGTGCACCTCCACACCCTCGAAACCGGCGTCGACCGCGTTGCGGGCGGCGCGTGCGAAGTCCGCGACGGTGGCCCCGATGTCCTCGGCGGTCATCTCCCTCGGCACGACGGCCGGCCGGTGGCCCACCGGCGTGAAGATCGTCTCGGGGAGCGGGACGGGCGAGGGCGCGACCGGCGTCAGCCCGCTGGTCGCGGGGTGGCCGACCCGGCCGCCGTGCTGGAGCTGGAGGAACATCCGTCCGCCCGCGTCCCGGACCGCGTCCGTGACCCGCCGCCAGCCGGCCACGTGCGCCGGGGCGTGGATGGCCGTGATGTTCGGGTACGTCTGCCCGACCGCGTTCGGCGTCGCGGCCTCGGCGATGATCAGCCCGGCGGAGGCGCGCTGGGCGTAGTACGTGGCCATGAGCGCGGTCGGGGTTCCGTCGGCCTCGGCCCGGTTGCGGGTCAGGGGCGCCATCACCAGACGGTTGGGCAGGTCCAGCCCGGGGAGACGAGCCGGTTCGAAGAGTGCTGTCGTGTGCTGCGTCATGTCCGTACGCTAGAACCTGACACAGATGTCAGAATCAAGCCCGGGAGTGGGACGTGCGGATCGGTGAACTGGCCCGGCGCACCAACGTGAGCGAGCGGTCGCTGCGCTACTACGAGAAGCAGGGGATGCTCACCGCCGAGCGGACGCCCGGCGGACACCGGGAGTACGCGGAGGCGGCCGTGGACCGGGTCATCCGGATCCAGGAGCTGTTCGCGGCGGGACTGTGCAGCGAGAAGATCGTCCAGCTGCTGCCGTGCATGCGGGACAGCGACGGCGGGCCGTCGGTCCGCGCCACGCCCAACCTGGTCGCCGAGCTCGCGGCCGAGCGTGCCCGCATCGACCGGATGATCGCCGACCTGGTCCGCTCCCGGGACACCCTGGACGAGGTGATCGAGGCGGCCCGGGTGCCCTGAGGGCGTCGCCGCACGAGGTCGGGGCCGTACTCCGAACGCGCCGCCCACCAGGAACCCCCCAGCGCTCCGTGCGACGGTGACCGTACGCCACGAACGACCGTACGGAGCCGCCATGGCAGACCTCCAGGACGACCTGCGCCCCACCGCCGCGGCCGGTGAGTTCGACGACCTGTCCGAGCCGTACGCCGACGGGTCCGCCATGGCTGCGGAGCCCTATGAGCCCGTCTCCGATCCGGACGACGCGCCGCTGACCCGAGCCCACGCCATCCTCGCCGTCCACCCCGTCGCCGACGGCTACAACGGACTGCCCTGGGCGCTCAAGCGCCTGTCCTGTTACGACCTGGAGGAGGGCGAGAGCACCGTCGCCACGGACGTGCCCCGCCTGCGCCGCGGGCGGGTGGGCGCGATGTTCTGGTCACTGCACCTGCCCGAGGGCCTGGACGGCGACCGGGCCGTCGGCGCCACCCTGGAGCAGCTGGACCTGGCCAAGACCGTCGCCCGGAACTGCGGCGAGGGACTGCGGCCGGCCTGTACGGCGGGGCAGGTCACCGACGCCCGCAACTGCGGCCGCGTCGCCGTGCTCCTCGGTCCCGCCGGGGCCTCGGCCGTGGGTGACTCGCTGGGCATCCTGCGCCAGCTGCACTTCCTCGGCCTGCGCGTGCTGACGCTGACCGGGGTGTCCTGGGCGAGCGACGCGGGGCTGACGCGGTTCGGCGAGGAGGTCGTCCGCGAGATGAACCGGATCGGCGTGATCCCTGACCTCTCCGGTGCCTCCGTGCCGACCGTCCGCCGCGTGCTGAGCCTCTCCCGGGCACCCGTGCTGTTCAGCCGCTCCGCCGCCCGGGCCCTGCGGCCGCACCCGGTCAACCTGCCCGACGACCTGCTGGCGGAACTGGGCGCGGCCAAGGGGCTGTGCATGGTGCCGCTGACGGCCGAGCAGACCGGGCCTACCGTCCGTGACGTCGCCGATCACCTCGACCACATCCGGGGCGTGGCCGGTGCGCACTGCGTCGGACTGTCCGGCACGTACGACTCGGGTTCGGCCCACCCGCAGGAACTCGGCGACACCTCCTGCTATCCGCGGCTGATCGCCGAGCTGCTGCGGCGCGGCTGGGACGAGGCCGATGTGGCCCTGCTGACCTGGGGCAACGTCCAGCGGGTCCTGTGTGGCGCCGACATCACCGCCCGCACCGCCCAGCAGCGACGCGAGCCGTCGACGGCGACCATCTCCGAGCTGGACGGGTGACCGGCAGGTGACTCAGGCGGTGTGCTCGATCCGGCACAGGCAGAACGGATGCCCCACCGGGTCGGCGTACACCCGGAAGTCCTTCTTCTCGTAGTCCTCCCGGTCCAGCACCCGCGCCCCCAGCGCCAGCACCCGCTCCTCGGCCGCGTCGATCTCCTCCCAGGTCGACCCGCCGTCGAAGTCCAGGTGGAACTGCTGGGCGTTGCGGTCGGCCCGGGGCCACTCCGGCGGGGTGTAGCCGGGAGAGCGCTGGAAGGCGAGCCGCGGCCCGTCGGGGATCCGCAGCACCACCCAGTCGGGGTCGTCGTCCTCGGGCGTCCCGCCCCCGACCTGCGCGTAGAAACGGGCCAGCTCGCGCGGGTCGGGGCAGTCGACGACGACGGAACGGAAACGTGCCACAGCAGGCATGGGGCCTCCCGGTGTCAGCAGGCGCAGAGGCAGAACGGGTGCCCGGCCGGGTCGGCGTAAACCCGGAACGTCCGCGTCCGGTCGTCGGCGTCCAGCGGCTTGGCGCCGAGCGCCAGCACACCCTTCTCGGCCGCGTCCAGGTCCTCCACGACCAGGTCGAGGTGGAACTGCTGCGAGCCGTCGGGCGACGGCCACTTCGGCGGTACGTACCCGGGGGACTCCTGGAAGGCCAGCGCCGCTCCGCCCGGCACCTTCAGGTCGACCCACTCGCCCGAGTCGTCGGCCTCCACCGTGGGAGTGCCGCCGAGCACCTCGGCGTAGAAGCCCGCGAGTGCGCGCGGATCGGGACAGTCCAGGACGACGACACCCAGCTCGGCGAGAGCCATGACTTCCTCCTTGAAGCGGCCGTTACCTTCCGGTTGTTACCAGCACGAGCTGGCAACCAGTAACCGTTACTGCATGCTCCCGCATTGGCGGTAACCTCGCAAGGGGAAAAGCGAGAGGTACGGTCCAGCCATGACGGAGAGATCGCCCGCGCCCGGCGGCCTGGCCCTGGTCGAGGCCCTGGTGAACACGCTGGACATCGAGTCGGGTGCCGACGCGCTGGACACGGCGGAGGGCCGGGCGCGCTTCGGGATCACGCGGGACGGGGTCGAGGACGCCCGGGCCCTGCGTGAGTCCCTGCGCGCGGTCCTGCTCGCCCACGCGGGGCACCCGCCGCACCGCGAGGTGACTCCTCTGGGCGACCTGCTGGCCGGGGCGCCGCTGCTGGTGGCGGTCGACCGGCGCGACGGCTCGGCGACCCTCGCCCCGGCCGACGAGGGCCCCCTGCTCTCCCGCGTCGCGGCCGCCGTCGCCGAGGCCCTGATCGCCGGCACCTGGAGCAGGCTCAAGGCCTGCGAGGCCGTCGACTGCCTCTGGGCGTACTACGACCGCAGTCCGGCCGGCCGGGGCCGCTGGTGCTCGATGCAGGTCTGCGGGGCCCGGGCGAAGATGCGCCGCTACCGGGCGAAGGGCTGACCTACGCCTCCTCCTCCCGCGGTGCCCGGGGAGCCGACGCCCGGGAGCCGACCAGGAGCAGGCACAGCACCGCGACACCGGCGACGATGCCGGTCAGCACGAGCAGCGGGTCGAGCGGGCGGGTGGTGGAGGCGGTCGTCTGGGTCTGCGGCTGCTGCGCGACCTGTGCGGCCGGGGACGCCGGGGCCGCCGGCGGTGACTGGCCCGCCGCGGCCGCCGGGGAGGCGGTGGACGCGGTGGAGGACGGCGACGAGGACGGCATGCGCATCGTCGGCGTCCCGCTGCCCGGCGTGGTGTGGCTCGGCGCGGTCTCCCGGTGTCCCGAGGAGGAGCCGGTGTGCTCGTGCGCCGTCGGTGCCGCCGTCGTCGCCGGTGCCGCCGCGCGGACCGTGATCCCGGCCGTCATGTTCGGGTGGACGGTACAGACGTAGCCGTACGACCCGGCTGTGGTGAACGTGAAGCTCCAGCTCTGCCCCTTGTCGAGCATCGGGGAGTGGATCGAGACCGGGCCCGAGGTGGTCTTCACGTCGTGCGGCGCCGTGTCCTGGTTGGTCCACGTCACCGTGGACCCGGCCGGGACGCTCAGGCGCGCGGGCGAGAAGGCGTACCCCTTCATCGTCACGCTGTACGAGGCCGCCGACGCCTGCCCGGCCGGCAGCAGCGGCAGGGCGAGGAGCGTCAGGACGGCGGACACGGCGGCACCCCGGGCCGTCCGTCGGGCCGCCCTCACGAGAACTCCGCCGCGACCAGCAGCCGCAGCCGGGTGGCCGGCCGGCGCCACGGCAGCCGGAACCCCGTGGCCCGGCGCAGCAGCCGGTACGGCAGCCGGGCGTGTCCCACGACCAGCAGCCGGTCGTCGGCCCGCTCGACCACCCGCAGCCGCATCAGGACGGGGAAGGCGACGCCGTTCAGGTCGAGGTCGCCGGTGAGCTGGAGACGGCCGTGGACCTCGTCGACCTGCTCCGAGGTGAGCACGGCGGAAAGCCGGCGGTCGTCGAACTCGTAGCGGAAGGAAGGGCGCTCGGCGTCCTCCGGCACGGTGAGGGACGCCTCGCCGAGCGTGACCCGACGGCGCAGGACCGGCAACGGCCCGTACCAGGCGGTGAGTTCGGTGAGTGAGCGGCCGGGGGCCACGGTGTACCGGCCGGGCAGCGGCAGCCGGCGGCCGGCGCCGTCGCGCGAGTGTGGCGGGGGAGGGGCGGTGGGCAGGGTGACGGTCGTCATCCCGGTCTCCTTGGAAAGCGGTTCCCGAAGCATGGCGATGGTGTGGAGAATGGAGCGGGCGCCGCTCCGGCCGGCTGAGCCCCGGCCGGAGCGGCGTCCACCTGCGTCCCGTCAGCAGTTGTCCGTGAGGAAGTCCGTGGTGGGCGTGAGCATCTGCCCGGCCCAGACGGTGTGCATCTTCACGTAGCTGTCGGGGTTGAGCAGGTCCGTGACCTGCTGTCCGGGCGATTCCTCCAGATGTGCCTTGTTGACGTGGTTCAGCAGCACGCTGAGGGTGTCGTCGAGCACGGTGCCGCCGCCTTCGACGGCGGGCTTGAGGATGCTCTCGACCCACACCGTGTGCATCTTGATGTACGAGTCGAGCGCGAGTGCGTCCTGCACCTGCTCGCCCGGGGACCGTTCCAGGTGTGCCACGTAGAGGTGCTGGAGGATCGGCAGCAGCACGTTCTGGACACTGGTGCACTGCTCGTCGTCACCGGAGCCGCCACCGCCGGTACCGCCCGTGGGAGTCGGCGTCGGGGTCGGTGACGAGGGGGGAGTGGGCGTGGGGCCGGTCGTGGGCGGGGCCGTGGGTGCGGGCGTGGGTGTGGGCGTGGGCGTGGGGGCGGGCGTCGATCCGCCGCCACCGCCGCCGGAGCCCTCGACGACCTTCACCGACGCCACCATGTCCGGGTGCACCGCGCAGTAGTACTCGTACGTGCCCGCCTTGGTGAAGGTGTACGACCAGGAGTCGCCCTGCTCCAGCGTCCCCGAGTCGAACTTCACGGGGGCCTTGGTGGTGGTGACGGTGTGCGGCACGCTGTCGTGGTTGGTCCACCGGACGGTCTGGCCGACCTCGACGACGAGCTGCTTCCCGTCGCCGAACTTGTTGCCCATGATGTCGACCTGGTAGTCGGCCTTGGCGGCGGCGGGCTGCGCCTCGGCAGCGGCCACGGGCGCCTGAGCCGCGCCCGTGGTCTGCTCCGAGGAACCGGAACCCGACACCGCGCTCAGCAGCCCGAGGCTGAGCACCGCGGCCAGCGCCGCGCCGAGCCCGGCGACGAGCAGACCCCGGTTCCCGGCGGGCGGCCTGCGCCGCCCGTGACCGGTCTCGTCGCTCTCGTTGCTTCGTTTCACTTCGACTCCTTGTGCTTGGGGGGAGTTCAGCGGCCGGGGTCGGCCGTGACCAGCAGACTCGTCACGGCGAGCACGACGAGGACGAGCCCCGTCTCGACCGCGACCGAGTAACCGAAGGGCCGCACCGTGGCGGCGTCGCCGCGCAGCAGCACGGCGAGATCGAGGCGGGTGCGCACCCACTGGCGGCTCGCGAACGCGGCGAGCAGGACGGCTCCGAGCACGCCCGTCTTCAGCAGGAGCAGATGCCCGTACGAGGTGTGCAGCAGGGCGTCGTACGACCCCACCACCTGCCAGGCGAGCACCAGCCCGGCGCCGACGATCCCGGTGACGCTCACCGCCGCGAGCCGCGAGTAACCCGGCACCACCACCGCCAGCTCCCGGGCTCGCCGACGCGGCAGCACGGCCAGCGCGAGCACGGCCAGCCCGCCGATCCACAGCGAGGCGCCGAGCAGATGGACGAAGTCGGCGACGGCACCCCACGTGGGCTTAGCGCCCTCGGAGCTGTGGCCCGTCATGCCGGTCGTCCGCAGCAGCCCGAACGCCACCGCGAGGGCGCCCACCCGCCAGCCCGGGGAGCGGGAGGTGCGGGCCCCGCCCTGGAGCAGGGCGCCGAGCACCACGGCCGCCAGCACCCACAGCAGAGCCCGCGCGGCGAGCACGACCCCGGGCTCGGTGGCCAGCAGATCGGCGTACGTCCTCGGGCGCAGCGCGTCCCGCGGTCCGCCGAGCGTGCCGTAGGCGCCCTGGAGGCCGATGCTCGCGACGGTGGCCATCAGGCCCACCACCCAGGCGAAGACGAGCAGCGCCCGGGACCGCGGCTCGTCCGCGCCGCGCGGCCACAGCAGTACGACGAAGGCGAGACCGCCGACGAACAGGGCCAGCGCGAGATAGCCCGCCCAGCGGGCGGCGACCAGGCCCTTGCGCACCGAGGGGGAGGGGGTGGGAGCGGCGGCCTCGTCGCCGCCGGTCCTGGCGGCCGGTGCGCCGACGGTGAGGGTGATCCGGCCGGAGGAGGCGTGTCCGTCCTCCGCGTCGACGACGGACCAGACGACGGCGAGCTCACCGTGCTCCGGGGCGGCGAGCGCGACCCGGACGGCGTCGGCCCCGCCACCCGGCGCACGGGACACCGGGAGCCGGTCGCCGCCCACCGTCAGCACCCGGACGTCGGCGAGGTCGACGGCCTCGTCGAAGGTGAGCGTGAGGTGGTCGGGGGTCTTCTTCAGGTTGGCCCCGTCCTTCGGGGAGGAGGAGACCAGCTCGGTGTGGGCGGAGGCGGCCTGGGGCGCACCGGCCAGGACGTAGAGGAGCGGGGTGAGCAGGAGCAGGAGCAGGGCGCGGCGGACGGTCGTGGTCACGGGGTCGCCTCCGGCCGGGGGGACATGATGCCGCCGAGGAGGCTGCCGACCGGGGCCAGGCCGACACAGGGGGAGGGCTGCGGCGCGGGCGTCTGGCTCGCGCCGTCGAGCAGCCCGAACACGGGCTCGGTGAGCCCGCCGAGGAGCGGTTGTACGAGGGTGACCTCGCCGTCCTCGCAGGTGTCGCCGTCGGCCGGGGCGGACCCCGACGGCGTGGGCGTGGGCGTGGGCGTGGGCGTGGGCGTGGGGGACGGGGAGGGGGAGCCGGTGTCGGAGGGCGGGGAGTTCGTGTGGCCGGTGTGGCCGGAACCGTCCGCGCCGCCGGTGCCGTACCCGGTGCCCGCGCCGATTCCGCCGTATCCAGGCAACTGGCCGTCACCGATGGGGAATTGGCCCGCCCCGGCGCCCGGATCGGATACGCCGGGTCCGCCCGGCGCGGCCGGTGTGGGGTTCGCCGGCGCGGTGGCCGCGGGCGGTGATGCGGGGGGAGCGGCGGTCTGCGTGCTGCCGGAGGCGGAGGGGGCACCGATGCCCGACGCGTAACCGAGCACGATGATCACGGCGCCGACGAGCGCGCCGGCCACCAACTCGTCGCGGTGATCCCGCGGCCACTCCGCCCGGGAGAACAAGGGCATGGGGTACTCCTGGCATGGTCAGATCAAGCCAAATGGAAGGTGTGGCGAATGACGACCAGTGGAGTGGAAGGGGGATTCCGCGCAACTACGCGTCGGTTAATCGATTGTTGCCTGACCCTCTCTCCCGGCGGGCCGGTCCGTGAGAAGGGTCGATTCCGCGTGCCGCTCGAATGGAATTCGAACTCATATTGATGATTTCGGGGAAGGCGGCACAGGTCATGGCCGGAGAAGGCCGCTGGCCTTGGCGGACCTGCCCGAGCGCGGCCTCGGCAGCCGGGCGCGACAGCGCAACGCGCACAGAAGATCCCCGCAGTTTCGCTCGGTTTCTTCACCGATCCCGCGAGAATTCCCGGAACTCCGCGAAAGCCGTCAGGAATTCATGGAACCCGTTCTCAGGCGGTCGGTCGGCCCATCGCCCGGTACGTCCACCCGGCCTTGCGCCAGCGCTCCGGGTCGAGGGCGTTGCGGCCGTCGAGGATGACCCGGGCCGCGGCGACCTCGCCGAGCGCCTCCTCGTCCAGCTCGCGGAACTCCCGCCACTCCGTCAGGTGCAGCACGATGTCGGCACCGCGTACGGCATCCAGCGCCGAGTCGGCGTAGCCGAGGGTCGGGAAGACGCGGCGGGCGTTGTCCATGCCCTTGGGGTCGTAGACCGTGACCTGCCCGCCCTGGAGGTGGATCTGCCCGGCGACGTTCAGCGCGGGGGAGTCCCGGACGTCGTCCGAGTCGGGCTTGAAGGTCGCGCCCAGTACCGCGACGCGCTTGCCGAGGAACGGCCCGCCGCCCAGCGCCTGCCGGGTCAGCTCGACCATCTGCCCGCGCTGGCGCATGTTGATGGAGTCGATCTCCCGCAGGAAGGTCAGCGCCTGGTCCGCGCCCAGCTCGCCGGCGCGCGCCATGAACGCCCGGATGTCCTTCGGCAGACAGCCGCCGCCGAAGCCGATCCCGGCCCGCAGGAACTTCTTGCCGATCCGGTCGTCGTAGCCGATGGCCTCGGCCAGCTTGGCGACGTCGCCGCCCGCGGCCTCGCACACCTCCGCCATGGCGTTGATGAACGAGATCTTGGTGGCGAGGAAGGAGTTCGCGGAGGTCTTCACCAGCTCGGCGGTCGGGAAGTCCGTGACCACGAAGGGGGAGCCCTCGGCGATCGGCGTGGCGTACACCTCGCGCAGCAGCTTCTCGGCGCGTTCGCTGCGCACGCCGACCACGATGCGGTCGGGGTGCAGGGTGTCCTTGACGGCGAAGCCCTCGCGCAGGAACTCCGGGTTCCACGCCAGCTCGGCGTCCTCGCCGGCCGGTGCGTGCTCGGCCAGGTAGGCGGCGATCCGGTCGGCCGAGCCCACGGGCACGGTCGACTTGCCGACGACCAGGGCGGGGCCCGTCAGATGCGGTGCGAGCGAGGAGATGGCGGAGTCGACGTACGACATGTCGCAGGCGTACTCGCCGTGCCGCTGCGGGGTGTTCACGCAGACGAAGTGGATGTCGCCGAATTCCCCTGCCTCGGCCCAGTCCATGGTGAACCGCAGTCGGCCGCTGGATCCCTCGATCCCGGCGACGTGCTTGCGCAGCAGCTCCTCGAGACCCGGCTCGTACATCGGGACCTCGCCCCGCCGGAGCTTGTCGATCTTCTCCGGCACCACGTCGAGTCCCAGCACCTCGAAGCCCAGCTCGGCCATGGCCGCCGCGTGAGTCGCGCCGAGATAACCGGTGCCGATCACGGTGATCTTCAGGGCCATGGGTGCTCCAGGGGTCTACGGCATGTGGTGCGCGCCCGAGCATAGCCGGGGCATGGGAGCGCGCTTCACGGGGCAACTTTCCCGCTGTCGTCTAGCTCACGTATCCCTCCCGTGGGCGACCCCATAAACTTTTGATTACTTAACGGTAGTTAGCGCCAGCATCGCAGCGTTTTGGAGCGTGAGAGACCTTGGCCGGATCGGCTGACTTCGACCTGTACCGCCCGTCCGAGGAGCACGACATGCTCCGCGACGCAGTCCGCTCGCTGGCCGAGGCGAAGATCGCGCCGTACGCCGCCGCGGTGGACGAGGAGGCCCGCTTCCCGCAGGAGGCGCTGGACGCGCTGGTCGCGAACGACCTGCACGCCGTGCACGTACCCGAGGAGTACGGCGGCTCGGGCGCCGACGCGCTCGCCACCGTCATAGTCATCGAGGAGGTCGCGCGGGTCTGCGCCTCCTCCTCCCTCATCCCCGCGGTGAACAAGCTGGGTTCGCTCCCGGTGATCCTCTCCGGCTCCGAGGAGCTGAAGAAGAAGTACATGGCCCCGCTCGCCAAGGGCGACGGCATGTTCTCGTACTGCCTGTCGGAGCCGGACGCCGGCTCCGACGCCGCCGGCATGAAGACGAAGGCCGTCCGCGACGGCGACCACTACGTCCTCAACGGCGTGAAGCGCTGGATCACCAACGCGGGCGAGTCCGAGTTCTACACGGTGATGGCGGTCACGGACCCGGCCAAGCGCTCCAAGGGCATATCGGCCTTCGTCGTCGAGAAGTCGGACGAGGGCGTCTCCTTCGGCGCCCCGGAGAAGAAGCTCGGCATCAAGGGCTCGCCCACCCGCGAGGTCTACCTCGACAACGTCCGCGTCCCCGCCGACCGCATGATCGGCGAGGAGGGCACCGGCTTCGCCACGGCGATGAAGACCCTCGACCACACCCGCATCACCATCGCCGCCCAGGCCCTCGGCATCGCCCAGGGCGCCCTCGACTACGCCAAGGGCTACGTCAAGGAGCGCAAGCAGTTCGGCAAGCCGATCGCCGACTTCCAGGGCATCCAGTTCATGCTCGCCGACATGGCCATGAAGATCTCGGCCGCCCGCGCCCTCACCTACCAGGCCGCCGCCGCCTCCGAGCGCGGCGACGCCGACCTCACCTACCTGGGCGCCGCCGCCAAGTGCTTCGCCTCGGACGTGGCCATGGAGGTCACCACGGACGCCGTCCAGCTCCTCGGCGGCTACGGCTACACCCGCGACTACCCGGTGGAGCGCATGATGCGCGACGCCAAGATCACCCAGATCTACGAGGGCACGAACCAGGTCCAGCGCATCGTGATGGCCAGGAACCTGCCGTAACAGGCACGTGGACGACCGAGCGAGCCTCCGCCCGCCTGGGCGGAGGCTCGCTAGTCCTCGAAGCCCTCCGCCGCCCGCTTCTCCCGCAGCTCCATGATCGCCCGGCGGCGGGCCAGGCGGTGGGTGCGGCGGATCTGGGCCTCCTGGTAGCGGCGCCTGTCGCGTTCGGTCTCCGGGAGGACCGGGGGGACCCGGCGGGGCTTGCCGTCGGAGTCGACGGCCGCGAAGACGAGGTAGGCCGAGCCGACCTGCGTGGGCGGGGCGGACTCGTTCCAGCGTTCGGCCAGGACGCGGACGCCGACCTCCATGGAGGTGCGGCCGGTCCAGTTGACCTGTGCCTTGACGTGGACCAGGTCACCGACGCGGACCGGCTCCAGGAAGGCCATCTCGTCCATGGACGCCGTCACCGCCGGCCCGCCGGAGTGCCGCCCGGCCACGGCCCCCGCCGCGTCGTCCACCAGCTTCATGATCACGCCACCGTGCACCGTCCCCAGAAGGTTCGTGTCGTTGTGGGTCATGATGTGGCTGAGGGTGGTGCGGGAGGCCGAAGTCGGCTTGCCCGGGATATCCGGAGTGCCGGAATCCGCAGCTGGGGCCTGCTCTGTCATGGCCCCTACCTTATGCCGAGGCGGCATGAGGGGGTTTTGTGTCAGCTTCGCCACAGCCGTGCTCTGATTTTCCGACGACTCTTGTATGGCCCACTACGGGGACCTGCACACTGGGGCGCATGAATGATTGGCCCGAGGGATTCTCCGGTGACAACCGCGGCAACCGCTACGGACGCGGCAGCTCGAGCGCACAGCCCGAGAGCGCCCGTGTCATGCGGCAGGTCCGCCGCGGTCCGGCGGCGTCGCCCGGGCAGGCCGGCTACGGCGGCGCCCCGCCGTACAGCAGCGGGGTACCGCAGCAGCCCTCGTACGTCGACGGCGGCGGCTACGGCCCCGGCGACGGCTACGACAGCGGCTACAACACCGGCCAGGTCTACGGCTCGCCCGGCGGCAGAGGCCCCGGGGGTCCTGGCGACGGGATGTACGAGCCGCGCCCCGCGCCCAACTGGCGTCGCCGTATCAAGGTGACGGCCATCACGCTCGTGACGGTGCTGGTCGTGACGAGCGTGGCCACGTACTTCTGGGCCGATTCCAAGCTCAACCGTGACGTCGACCTGTCGAAGGTCATCGACCGGCCGGAGGCGGGCGAGGGCACGAACTACCTCATCGTCGGCTCCGACAGCCGCGAAGGCATGTCGGCCGAGGAGAAGAAGAAGCTGCACACCGGGTCCGCCGAGGGCAAGCGCACGGACTCGATGATGATCCTGCACACCGGCGGCAACGGCCCGACGCTGATCTCGCTGCCGCGTGACTCGAACGTCACGATCCCGTCGTACAAGGGCTCCGACTCCGGCAAGCTCTACCCGGCCACCGGACGCCAGACGAAGCTGAACGCGGCGTACGCGGAGGACGGCCCGGAGCTGCTGGTCCGTACCGTCGAGGCCAACACCGGCCTGCACATCGACCACTACGTGGAGATCGGCTTCGCCGGCTTCGCGAACATCGTGGACGCGGTCGGCGGCGTCGAGATGGACATCCCGCAGGACATCAAGGACACCAAGTCCGGCGCGGACTTCAAGAAGGGCAAGCAGACCCTGAACGGCGACCAGGCCCTGGCCTTCGTCCGTACCCGGTACGCGCTCGCCGGCTCCGACCTGGACCGCACGAAGAACCAGCAGAAGTTCCTCTCCGCGCTGGCCAACCAGGTCGCCACCCCGAGCACGGTCCTCAACCCGTTCAAGCTGTACCCGACCATGGGCGCGGGCCTGGACTCGCTCGTGGTCGACAAGGACATGGGCCTGTTCGACCTGGCGTCGATGTTCTGGGCGATGAAGGGCGTCAGCGGCGGCGACGGCAAGTCCATGAACATGCCGATCGCGGGCAACTCCGCGAACGGCAACCTCCAGTGGGACACCGCGAAGGTGAAGACGCTGGTCAGCCAGCTGAAGAACGACGAGACGGTCACCGTCTCGGGCAACTGAGCAACGGCACGCGTCGGGGGCACCCACGGGGGTGCCCCCGACTGCTGTGAGGCGGTCCTCACATCGCGGCGGCCGACATCGACCGGCACGTCTCGGCACAGCGGCGACACGCCTCGGCGCAGCGCATCATCTGGGCGTCGTCCGGCATGGACATACACGCCTCGGCGCACATGTCACAGGCCCGTGCGCACATCGCGCACATCTCGGCCGACAGCGGCGAGCGGCGCATCATCATGTCGGCGCACAGACGCGTCATCTCGGCGCAGTCCATGACCGCGCGCATGATCTGCATCTGGGCCTGACCGCCCATCTGCAGGCAGGAGCTCATGGTCTCCTCACACACGCTGTGGCAGGCCATGCACGCCTGGACGCAGTCCTGCATCTCCTTGCTCAGCGGGGCCATGGTGGCGGGCTGCTGGGTCATGATTCCTCCCGGGGGAACGGCGAGAGCCGGGGGCCGGCCCTCGTGCCTTCCGTCCTACGCCTGCCCGGGCCCGACCGCCACGGGGCGGAAGGAAGGAATCCGCCATGCGTGCGTCACGGCCCCTACGAGCACGCCACCTCATCCCCCCGCACCACCCCGGACTCGCCCTGCCCCGCGTCCCCGGCCCGTACCTTGCGCACGCGTTCGAAGTCCGTGCCCGCGATGACCTTCAGGGTCGCGCCCAGGCCCTTGACCGGGCGGAGTTCGCTGCCCGGCAGGGCCGCGGCGAGGGACTTGGCCGAGCGGTCCCAGCGGGGGTCGTAGGCGACGACCGTGCGCTTCACGTCACGGGCGGCGGCGTTCACCGGGGCCCGGGTCGTACGGAAGCCCGTCGACGCCAGGGCCGCGTCCACACGGCGGCCCAGGCCGGGCGTGCCCGTGCCGTTCTCCACCTGGACGCGGATCTGCTGCGGGGCGACCGGGACGATCCGGGCCGCGTCGCGCGGCCGGTGCACGGACAGCGGCTGGTCCTCGCGCAGGGCGCGGAAGAGCCGCTCGGCTTTGACGGGGTCCCACTTCAGCGTCGAGCCGACGCCCTGCACGGCGAAGTCCATCTGCCCGATCGGGACGGTCGTGAACTCGGAGGAGGAGGGGGAGAAGTTCCGCATGGCCCGGCCCAGGCCCAGCATCTCGTGCGTGCCGAAGCCCTTGTCCGCCCGCACCGAGCCGAGCACCGCCCGCGTCACGTCCCGGAACTTCAACGGGTTGAGGAGGATCCCCGAGGAGGTGATCCGTTCCACGAGCGCCGCCATGAAGCGCTGCTGGCGTTGCATCCGGCCCAGGTCCGACGCCCCGTCGAGGTGGCGGGCGCGTACGTACTGGAGCGCCTGCCCGCCCGCCAGCGTGTGCCGCCCGGCCGGGAGGTCCAGGCCGGTGTAGCTGTCCCTGAGCGGGGCGGCGGTACAGATCCGCACGCCTCCGACCACGTCCACCGTCCGCATGAAGCTGGTGAAGTCGACCTCCAGATAGTGGTCGATCTTCACCTTCGTCATGCTCTCGACCGTCCGCACGGTCAGCTGCGGCCCGCCCTCGGCGTACGCCGCGTTCAGCTTGATCGGGTGCCCGCCGTGCCGCTTGCCCGTCGTACGGTCGACGTGCGCGGGCGTCACGGCGTACGAGTCGCGCGGCAGGCTCACCACACTCGCCCGTTCCCGGTCCGCCGACACGTGCACGATCATGATCGTGTCGGTGCAGTGGCAGGGCTCACCGCCCAGCCGGTACTTCCGCCGCTCCTCCTCGCTGATCTTCTCGCGGCCGTCGGTGCCGACCAGCAGCACGTTCATGCCGTGGCCCGCCCGCGGCCGGTTCTTCATGTCCTTGAAGGGGTCGACCCGGGCGATGTCCGCGTCCAGGCTGGTCATCACCGCGTGCCCGATACCGGCGGACGCGAGGACCACCACGGACAGGGTGGTGACCACCCGCAGGCCCCAGCGCGGCTTCCGGCGCCGTGCGGGCGGCGCGGGCCTGCGCGGGGAGCGCCCGGGAGAGTGCTGCGGGCGGCGCTGCGGGGCGGCGGTGGACCGAGGGGACCGCGGCGGCGTGGGCAAGAGGACACCTCCGGACGACGGCCGTACGTGGGATCAGTGAAACCGTAGGCCGATACGATCTGCGGCCCGCGGTATCGCCCCCGCGGCGCGCACCGGTGTCCCCCGTTCGCGGTAACGTGAGGCCCCTATGAACGCCAATCCCGACGTGCGGCTCCCCGCCGTTTCCGTGATCATGCCCGTCCTCAACGAGGAACGGCATCTGCGGGGAGCAGTCCAAGCGATCCTCGCGCAGGAGTACGCCGGCGAGATGGAGGTCGTGATCGCCCTCGGTCCGTCCACGGACCGCACGGACGAGATCGCCGCCGAGCTCGTGGCCGAAGACCCGCGCGTGCATACCGTTCCGAACCCGACCGGCCGTACACCCGCGGCGCTGAACGCGGCGATCAACGCCTCGCGCCACCCGATCGTCGTCCGCGTCGACGGGCACGGCATGCTCTCCCCCAACTACATTGCCACCGCCGTACGGCTCCTGGAGGAGACCGGCGCGCAGAACGTGGGCGGCATCATGCACGCCGAGGGCGAGAACGACTGGGAGCACGCCGTCGCCGCCGCGATGACCTCGAAGATAGGGGTCGGCAACGCCTCCTTCCACACGGGCGGACAGGCGGGCCCGGCCGAGACCGTCTACCTCGGGGTCTTCCGGCGCGAGGCGCTGGAGCAGCAGGGCGGCTACAACGTGGAGTTCATCCGCGCCCAGGACTGGGAGCTGAACTTCCGGATCAGGGAGGCCGGGGGCCTCATCTGGTTCTCGCCCGAGCTGAAGGTGTCGTACCGGCCGCGGCCGAGCGTGAAGGCGCTCGCCAAGCAGTACAAGGACTACGGCCGCTGGCGGCACGTCGTCGCCCGCTTCCACGAGGGCTCGATCAACCTGCGCTACCTCGCCCCGCCGACCGCCGTGTGCGCGATCGCGGCCGGGATCCTGGTGGGCGCGCTGCTGACGCCGTGGGGTTTCGTGGTGCCCGGCGGCTATCTCGCGGCGATCCTGCTCGGCTCGGTCCCGGCGGGCAGGGGGCTGCCGCTCAAGGCGCGGCTCCAGATCCCCGTGGCGCTGGCCACGATGCACATGTCGTGGGGCTGGGGCTTCCTGACCAGCCCGCGGTCGCTGGCGAAGAAGGTCATCGCCTCCCGGCGTCCGGCGGTCCGGGCGGACGCCGACGCGGCCACCGGCTGACGTACGCCGCACGTGTCCGGGCCCCTCCCACCGCGGGAGGGGCCCGTTTCCGTCACCAGGTGAAGCCCGGGTTCACGTGCATGCAGGCCTTGTCGTCCGCGCCGTTGAGCGCCTCGGCCGACTTCGGGGTCTTGTCGTTCCGCTTCGGCGCCTTGTAGTCCGGGCCGGTACGCCAGTCCGCGCCGACGACGAGGGTGACGCCGGAGACGCCGGTCGACCGCTGCACCGAACTCAGCGGGATGCCCAGGGCCTTGGCGACGCGCTGGGCGTCGCCCTCCAGGTCGGCGCTCGGGTAGCGGACGAGGGTCCTGTCCTCGCTCCACGAGCCCTTGGTGTCGGCGACGGCCTGGGCGAAGCCCTGCTCCTTCAGCAGCCCGGCCACCGTGCTCGCGCGCCCGCTCGCCGGGGCCAGGGTGTCGGTGCGGGTGCCGTTGCGGACCTGGACGGCGATCTCGTCGTCGGCCGCGGCCGGGTCGGCGGAGGCCTTCTCCGCGGCCTTCGTCCGGTCCGTGTCCTTGCCGTCCAGCGCGATGTCCTCCCGCACCAGCCGGAACAACTGCTCGGCGTCCTCCGTCGGTTCCACGCGGGCGCCCACGTACCGGTTGGGCATCGTGGTCATGGTGATGCGCGCCGGCTCGACCTTGCGCAGCTCGTCGCTGAGGTCGTAGAGCTTCTTGACGGTGTCGAGGCCGGGGTCGACCGTCAGCGCCCGGGTGGCCTCCTCGGCCAGTCGGCGGAGCTTGTTGGGGCTGCTGAGGGTGGCGTTCTCGCGCAGCTGGCGGACCATCGCGTTCATGTACATGTGCTGGGCCTTGGCGCGGGCGAGGTCGCTGCCGTCCTCGAAGCCGTAGCGGGTGCGCAGCCACTGCAGGGCCTGCTCGCCCTGGATGTACGAGGTGCCCTTCTCCAGTTTCAGGCCCGAGCCCTTGCCGTCGGACGTGCGGGAGTGGATGTTCGCGTCGACGCACACCGGGACACCGCCGACGGCGTCGGCCATCGCCACCACGCCCGCGAAGTCGACCATGATGAAGTGGTCGATGTGGATGCCGGTGAGCTCCTGCCAGGTGGCCACGGTGCAGCCCGGGCCGCCGTGCCCGAGGCTCTGGTTGGTCATGGTCCGCCCCTGGGTCCCGGCGTACACCTTCCCGTCGTCCGGGTCGGTGCACTTCGGGATCTTCACGAGCGTGTCGCGGGGCATGCTGACGACCGACATGTTCGTGCGGTCGGCGGACAGGTGCAGCAGCATCTGCACATCGGCCAGCGGCGCGGCGCCGAACGTCTCACGGGCGCCGCCCAGTTTCTGGTTCTCCTCGGTGTCCCGCGCGTCCGAGCCGATGAGCAGGATGTTCAGCGGGGTCTGCCCCGCGGCGTTCGGGGTCGGCGCGGCGACCTTGTTGTCGCCGAGGTTCAGCGCGTCCTTCTTGATGTTGCCGTTGAGATGCCGGTAGTAGAGGTACCCGGCCCCGGCGGTCCCGAGTATGAGGACGGCGAGCACGGCCGCGGACCACTTCAGCAGCCGCCGCCGACGCCGGGGCGGCCCCTCTCCGCCGGGCACGCCACCCGCCGCCGACTTGCTCTCACCCGGGCCCGGTCCCCGGCGGACGCCCTGCCGCGATTCGTTCTCCCGCACACCGCTCTGCGTCACTTCCCGGTCCTTCCCGCCCCCGGCGCATGCAACAGGCCCGTCCTGCCTCCTGTTAGACGCATGACGGGCCTGTCAGTTGCCCTCAGCGGGTCAACTCGCGCACTTCACCTTGTCGGCGGTGGACTTCTCCACGTCCGCGGCCTCGACCGGGGCGTCGAGCTTCACGCCGGCGCCCTTGAAGTCCTTGCCGAGGGTCAGGGTCATGGTGGGCAGGCCCTGGGC
>NZ_WWIQ01000009.1:131849-135516 GCF_009862985.1 Streptomyces sp. SID5464
GCGGCGGGCCTGGTCGGCCTGGTCGGGGCCGTACTCGAGCGTGGTCTTAGCCAGCTCGGCGGGCGCGTTCCCGCCGTTCTCGGACTTGGTCACACCCTCCTCGACCTGGAGGTACTGGAGGGTCTTCTGCGCGCTGCCGGCGACCGCTCCGCCGTTGAGGATCCGCACCCGGACCTCGGATGCCGGGGCCTTGCTGCCCTTGAGCCGCGCGGCCTCGGCGTCCTTCTCCTTCTTCTTCTGCCGCTTGACCTCGGTGAACGAGACATCGTTCCTGATCATGTCGAACACCTGGGGAGCCTTCGACTGGTCGACGACGACCGTCGCCTTCACCGTCTCCGCCGGGTTGTCGACCACCGGCACCGTCGTGAAGGCGATGTTCTTCGTCGGCACCTTCTTCAACTCCAGGGCGATGTCCTTGAGCGTGCCGACGCTGCCGATGGCCTTGTCCACGGTCAGCGCCTCGGTCGCGGCCTCGGCCAGCTTCAGCAGCTTCGAGGGGCTGGTGAGGGTGTCACTGGAGGACATCTTGCGCATGAGCGAGCCCAGGAACTGCTGCTGCACCTTGATCCGGTCCAGGTCACCGCTGTTGCCGAAGCTCTTGCGCGTACGGACGAACGCGAGGGCCTGCTCGCCCTCGACCGTCGACTCGCCCGCGGGCAGGACGAGTTTGGACTGCTTGTCGTTGACCGGCTTCTCCACACAGACGTCGACCCCGTCCACCGCGGTCGTCAGCGTCTTCACCGCGTTGAAGTCGGCCATCATGAAGTGGTCGGGCTGGATGCCGGTGTTCTCCTTGACCGTGCGCATGGCGCAGCCGGGGTCCCGGCCGTTCTCGCCGAGGCTCCGGTTGAAGCGGACGCCCCGCTGGCCCGGGACGATCTTCTCCGAGCCGTCCTCCAGCTTCGTCGGACAGTCGGGGATGTCCACGATCAGGTCGCGGGGGATGCTGAGCGCGGTCGCGTTGGACCGGTCCTCGGCGACGTGCAGCAGGATCGTGGTGTCGGCGTGCCCGGAGCTGCCCTTGTCCCCGTAGCCCTCGTTGCCCTCGCCGGTGCGCTTGTCCGTGCCGATGATGAGGATGTTGAAGGCCTCGTCCTTGCTGAAGTTGCTCGCTCCCGCGCTGCCGACGTCGGTCGTGCTGACGTTGCCCTCCAGGTGCCGGAGGTAGAAGTAGCCGGCCGCGCCCACCCCGACCAGCACGAACGCCATCGTGCCGCCGGTCCACATCAGCGCCTTCTTCGCCTTCTTCGGCTTCCGCTGCACCGGCCGGCGTCCACCGCGCCGCCCGGGCGGCGGCTCCTCGGGCGCACCGCGCCGCCGGCGCTGGGGCGGAACGCCGGTGCGGGTGCCGCCCTCCCGGGAGACCGCGGCACGGGGTGCCGCGTCACGCGGACCCGCCGTACGGCCGCCCGCACCCGTCGGGGGAGTGGATCCGCGTGCCCCGGACGCCGGCGACTGCGCTCCGGATGGAGTCAGTCGCAGTTCGTATTCGCCGGTGTTCGGATTGAGTACCCACTGGTCTGCGGGGTCGATCTGGTCCCCCCGCCCACGGCGTTGCGCGTCCACGGTTGTCTGTTTCCTCCGTCGGGGCACGCGGCGCCTTCTCCCCCCGGAAGGCGCGCGGGTACTGGTCATCACAGAAGCACTGGATCGCTCACACTATCCGCCCAGTTGAACGTCGATGTGCGCTGAATGACAAATTCAACGTCCATGCATGTGGGCAATCCCGCCCAATTCCAATGTGAGAGTGTGGAAGGAAGTCGTCGACCGGTGTGCGAAGTTGGTTCCCCGGGGGCTACCAGCGATAGGGCGCGTACACGTCCATGCACTTGCCGGTGTCGGAGCCGTTGAGGGCGTCCGCGTCGCCGGGCAGGTCCCCCGCCTTCGGAGCCCGCGGCTTCGGATAGGCCGTACCCGTACGCCAGTCGGCGCCCACGACGACCGTGACGCCGGAGACGTCGGTCGACCGCCGTACCGAACTCGCCGGAACACCCAGCGACTTGGCGACGCGCTGCGCGTCGCCCGCGAGGTCGGCGCTCGGATAGCGCACCACGGTCCGCTCCTCGGACAGCGCGCCCGAGGTGTCCGCGGCGGCCCGCGTGAAGCCCTTCCCCACGAGCAGCCGCGCGATGGCGCCCGCGCGCCCGGTCACCGGGCCGAGGGCGCTGGAACGCGTGGCGTTCTGCACCAGGACGCCGATCGAATCGTCCGCCGCGGCGGGGTCCTCGGACGTCTCGGGCGCCTTGGACGCCTTCTCGGGTGTCTTCCTCGCGCCCGGCTTCCCGCCCTTGCCGTCGAAGGGCACGTCGTCGCGGATCATGTCCCACACCCGGTCGGCGTCGGTGCCGGCCGGGACCAGGTGGTTGCGGTCCTGCGGGTCCTCGACCGTGGGCAGCGTCGTCATGGTGATGCGGTCCGTCGGGACCGTCTTCAGCTGCATCCCCAGGTCGTACAGCTTCTTCACCGTGCCGAGCTCCTCGGACACGTGCAGCGACTTGGTGGCAGCCTCGGCCAGATCGGTCAGCCGGCCGGTGTCGGTGAAAACGTTCTGCGCCTTGAGCGTGCGGATCATCGAGTTCATGTACATGTGCTGCGCCCTGGCCCGCAGCGGGTCGCTGCCCCAGGCGTGCCGGGTGCGCAGCCACTGGAGGGCCTGCTCGCCCTGGACCTTCTT
Source organism: Streptomyces sp. SID5464 (assembly GCF_009862985.1). Lineage (NCBI taxonomy): Bacteria > Bacillati > Actinomycetota > Actinomycetes > Kitasatosporales > Streptomycetaceae > Streptomyces > Streptomyces sp. SID5464. Next base: position 134,524 of record NZ_WWIQ01000009.1, read on the forward strand.
CCGGCCGGCCGTGAGCTTCAGACCCGAGCCGCCGGGCACGCCGGGCAGCGGGCGGTCCCACACGTTCTGCCGCACGCACACCTCGACCCCGCCGATGGCGTCGGCCATCTTCACCACGCCCGCGAAGTCGATGGTCATCCAGTGGTCGATGTAGACCCCGGTGAGGTTCTCCCAGGTCGCCAGCGTGCAGCCCGCCCCGCCCCGGGCCAGCGAGGCGTTGATGATCGTGTTGACCGGCGGGTACGTCCGCCCGGTCTTCGGGTCGGTGCACTTGGGTATGTCGACCCGGGTGTCGCGCGGAATGCTCACCACGGCGGCGCTTTTTCGGTCCGCGGCCAGGTGGATGAGCATCTGCACGTCGCCCAGCGGCGGGTTGCCGCGGTCCTTCCGCGCGCCGCCCAGCTTCACGTTCTCGTCGGAGGCACGGCTGTCGGAGCCGACCAGCAGGATGTTCAGGGGCGTCTGCCCGGCCGCGTTCGGGGCGGCCTTGCGCGCCGTGGAGTCGCCGCTGCTGCGCCGGCCCTTCTCGATGTTGCCGTTCAGGTGCTCGTAGTAGAGGTAGCCGGCGCCGGCGGTCGCGAGGATCAGCACGGAGAGGGACGCCGCCGACCAGCGCAGGACGCGGCGACCGCGGCCCGGTCGGCGGCCTCCCCGGCCGTGCCCGTCGCCCGGCCCGGACGGGTGCCCCGGGCTGCTGCCCTGGTTGCCCGGGACCCGCACGTTCGGGACCGCCCCCGGCTTCGTCCCCTCCCCGTACACACTGCTGCTCTGTGCCATCTGCTCTTCCCCACCCCCGTGTCACGGACCAGGCCTGCCGTACGCCCTGTGAGACGTACGGCAGGCCCGTCAGGTCACTCGGCGCACTCGACCTTGTCCGCCGTGGACTTCTGGACACCCTCCGGCGCCTTCGACGGAGCGGTGAGGGAGGCGCCCGCACCCTTGAAGTCCTTGCCCAGGGTCAGCGTCATCGTGGGCAGCCCCTGGGCGTTCTCC
>NZ_WWIQ01000009.1:135627-166406 GCF_009862985.1 Streptomyces sp. SID5464
GTTCTCCACGCTCTCGCCCGGCTTCATCGCCGACCCGGACAGCCCCATGATGTCGGCGAGGCGGCGGGCCTGGTCGGCCTGGTCGGGGGCGTACTCGAGCGTGGTCTTCGCCAGCTCGGCGGGCGCGTTGCCGGCGTTCTCCGACTTGGTCACGCCTTCCTCGACCTGGAGCCAGCTGAGCGTCTCCTGGGCGCTGCCGGGGTCGGCACCGCCGTTGAGGATCCGCACCCGGACCTCGGAGGCCGGGGCCTTGCTGCCCTTCAGCCGGGCGGCCACCGCGGCGGCTTCCTTCTTCTTCTTCTCCTTGACCGCGGTGAAGGAGACGTCGTTCTTGATCATGTCGAAGACCTGCGGGGCCGTCGACTCGTTCAGTACGACCGTGCTCTTGACCTTCTCCGCCGGGTTGTCGATCACCGGGGTCGTGGTGAAGGTCAGGTTCTTGGTGTTGAGCTTGCCCAGCTCCAGACCGAGGTCCTTCAGCTTGCCGATGCTGTCCAGCTGCGAGTCGACGGTCAGGGCCTTGGTGCCCGCCTCGGCCAGGTCGAGCATCTTGGAGGGGCTGGTGAGCGTGTCGTTGGACTTCAGCTTGCGCATCAGCGCGCTCAGGAACTGCTGCTGGAGCCCGATCCGGCTCAGGTCGCCGCCGAAGCCGACGGCGTGCCGGGTCCGCACGAACGCCAGCGCCTGCTCGCCCTCGATGGTGTGTGTGCCCTTCGACAGCTTCAGGTGCGAGTCCGGGTCGTCGATGTCCTTGCCCAGACAGACCTCGACCCCGCCGACCGCGCTGGTCAGCGTCTTGACCGCGTTGAAGTCGGCCACCATGAAGTTGTCCGGCTTGACCCCCGTCAGCTCGGTCACGGTCCGCATGGTGCAGCTGGGCGTACGGCCGTCCTGGCCGAGGCTGGTGTTGAAGCGGACCTGCCGCGTGCCGGGGATGACCTTCTGCGTGCCGTCCTCCTGCGTGGTCGGGCAGTCCGGCACGTCGACGATCAGGTCGCGGGGGATGCTGAGCGCGGTCGCGTTCGAACGGTCCTTGGAGACGTGCAGCAGGATCGTGGTGTCGGCGTGCCCGACACTGCCCGCGTCGCCGTAGTTCTCGTTGCCCTTGCCGGTGCGCTTGTCCGTGCCGATCAGCAGGATGTTGATGGCCTTGTCCTTCTGGAAGCCACCGGTGCTCGCGCCGTCGTCCGAGACGGACGCGATGTTGTCGTTCAGGTGCTCGATGTAGAAGTACGCGGCGCCCGCCCCCGCGACCAGCACGAAAGCCATCGTGCCGCCGGTCCACAGCAGGACCTTCTTGCCCTTCGCGGCCTTCTTGGCCGGTCGCCGCCCGCGCCGCCCCGGCAGCGGTTCCTCCGGCGCCCCGCGGCGCCTGCGCGGCGGCGCCGCGCGGCCGGGCGTCTCAGGTCCCGGCGGGCCGGGCGCAGCCGTACGGCCGCGCGCCGGCGGGACCGCGTCGGAAGCCGGTGGCCTGCGGGGGCCGGGGACGCCCGACTGCGGTGGGGTAGGGGGCAGTCGCAGTTCGTATTCGCCGGTGTTCGGATTGAGCACCCACTGGTCTGCGGGATCGATATCGTCCGCCCGCCCACGGCCTTGCGCGTCCACGGTTGTCTGTTTCCTCCGTCGGGGCACGCGGCGCCTCCCCCTCCAAGGCGCCCGGGTCTCGGTCACACAGTGCGCGACCTCAGGACCGTCCTCAGGGCCGGGCGCACCGGATCGCTCACACTAACCGCCCAGTTCAGTGCCGAGCGACGACGGTGACAAATTCCACGTCCCTACACCTGGGCAATTCGCCCATTTCCCGGGTGAAGAGTTCATTGCCTTGGAGTGGCCTTGGTGCCCGCTTTACTCACAGGTGTCCTCAGCTGCCGTGTTCCCCCGGAACGTCGGTGGAGGAGAAACGGTGACGGCGGGCTTCGTAAACGGCCCAGGATGCGAATCCCCGTACGACCCGTCATGCGAATCGGTCGGCCTCAGCGGGGCGGAACCACGCGGAACGTCCCCGGCCACCGCCACAGGTGTGTCCGTACGCAGCCGCTCGAACAGTCTCTCCGCCTCGGGCTCCACCAGTTGGTCGCGATTGGCGTCGTACGCGTACGACTCCCGTGGAACGGTCAGGAATTGCACGCGTTCCATGGGGATGTCGCGCAGCCCGCGCACGAGTTCGTACAGGCCGCGAAGACTGGCCAGATCCGGGTCGGTTGTGAGAGAGGACGTGGCGGCGTCCAGCACGGGATACAGCTTCACCGGGTTCAGCAGGACGTCGTTGCTGCGCACCTTGTTGACGAGTGCCGCGAGGAACCGCTGCTGCCGCTCCATCCGCTCCGTGTCGCTGCCGTCGCCGAGCGTCTTGCGGGCGCGGACGTAGCCGAGTGCCTGCTCGCCGTCGAGGGTCACCCGTCCGGCGGGGAGCCGCAGTTTGGCGGCCCGGTCGTCGATCGGCTCGCGCAGGCACACCTCCACGCCGTCGACCGCGTCGACCATCTTCTTGAAACCGTGGAAGTCGACGACGACGTGGTTGTCGACACGGATGTCGGTGAGCTTCTCGACGGTCCGGATGGTGCAGGCCGAACCGCCCAGCTGGAAGGCCTGGTTGAACATGGTGAACCGCGGCGCGCTGCGCGACCCGTCCGGACGCCGGCAGCCCGGCAGGTTCACCATCAGGTCCCGGGGCAGGGAGACGGCGGTGGCGCTGCCCCGGCCCGCGGACAGGTGCAGCAGGATCGTGGTGTCCGACCGCTCGGTCCCGGAGTCCCGCCCGTAGCGCGCGTTGTCGTCACCCTCGCGCGAGTCGGACCCGATCAGCAGGATGTTCCGCGCGTCCTTGACCAGCGAGGTGGGCCGTTCCTTCTCGTACCGCGCGAGCTCCGCGGCGGCGGCCTCGTCGGGCGTGATGTTCCCGCTGAGCTTCGCGTACACGGCCCATCCGGCCCCGGCGGCCGCGACGACCACACCGGCGACCCCGAACGCCCCGATCCGCACCCACCGCCGCCGACGCCGCCGCACCAGCCCCGGCCCACTGGCGGACGCCCCCGCCCGCGGCCCAAGCCTCCCGCTGTCGCCCACGACAGAGACCACCCCTCACGTCGTACGAACGTGCGCGCGCACTGCTCTTACGACTGTGGCGCGGATGGGGGGCGGGGGTGGGGTGGGGATGGGCTGAACGGGGGAGGGGTGCGCCGGGCTCAGCAGCTGAGCAGCTCGGCTGAGGGGGGCACGGGCGGGCGCAGCGGCACCCCGCCGCGCCGGGCTGCGCACCCACCCCGCCCCAGCACCCACGCCGAGCACTGGAGACCGGACTACCGGGCGATAGCCGTAACCCGCTCACTCTCCACCCGCTTGTCCAGCACCCCGTCCCCGGCCTGCTCGAGATGCCGGCACAACACCACGGAACCTCCCGCGGCCAACGGCCCGTACAACCCCGCGTTCAACCCCTCCCACGTGTCGTACGGCAACCCCGACAGAATCCGCGACCCCGGCCCGGTCAGCCCCAGGCCCGCCGCCTCCGCCCGAGCCCGCTCGACGACCTCCGCCCCACTGAACTCCCGCCCCGCCACGATCAGCGCGGGTGCGTCCGGATCCACCGGCGCATACGGCACGAACCGGTCCCCCTGCCCCGGCACCTCCACCGCGTAGTCGATAAACCCCTCGGGCGCCTGCGGAAACCGCCCCCCGAGCGGTCGCAGCGCCATCGCGACCCGCGCCCCGGAACACGCCCGCGCCGCCTCCAGCCCGTCCGGTCCGCTCACCACGACATCGGCCGCCCGCGCATCCCCCGATACGTCCGCGACGACTCCCACCGACGCACACGCCAGCAGCCACACCGCCGTCTGCCAGTGCGCGGGCAGCAACAGCGCCACCCGGTCCCCGGGCTCGACGGACAGCTCGTCCTGGAGGAGGTTGGCGGTCTTGGCCACCCAATTGGCGAAGGTGGCCACGGACAGTTCGACTCGTTCGCCCGTGGCGTCGTCGTAGAAGGTCACCAGGGGGCGGCCCGGATCCGTGGCGAGCGCGGAATTCAGCAGGTCGGCAGGGGTGCGATCGGTGGCGTTCACCCGCGCAAGCGTACGCGGCACCCACGCCGCGGCCCAACGGCCCGGCCACCGTCCCGGCGTGAATCCGCCACCGGTTCGGCCGAACCCCGCCCGACGGCCCGTCAACTCACAAATGGACAGACTTGTAGGACTATGTCCAAGATCGGGGGCATGCGTGGATTTCTTGCTTCTTCGATCGGTGTCACCTGTGCGGCCGCTCTGGCCCTCCCGCTCACTCCGCCCGCCGTCGCGGCGACGGCGAGACCGGTACCGACCACGCAAGCCGCCACGGCAGCGAGACCCGCGCCCCACGCGGGGACACCGGACACCACCATGACCAGCCGGCGCGCGGCCGAGCCGTACGCCCCCGGCAGCACCCAGTCCCTCCCCCTCGAACCCCTCAGCCGCAACCGCGCCACTCCCACCGCCCCCAGCAGCCCCCACGTCCCCGAACTGGGCCTGGCCCGCCGTGCCGTACGCCACTTCTCCCTCGTCGGCGTCGTCTGGGACGACCCAGCGGCCGAACTGCACGGCCGCGTCCAGGTCCGCACCCGGGCCGCCGACACCGGCGCCTGGTCGGGCTGGCAGGACGTCGAGACGCACAACGGCGACCACGCGGCCGACCCGGACGCCCCCGAGAGGGCCTCGGGTCGCGTCCGCGGCGCCACGGCACCGCTGTGGGTCGGCGACTCCGACGGCGTGGAACTCCGGGTCCACTCCGAAGCCGAGAGCGCGGAAGCCGACTCCGCGCACCACGGCAGGGCCACCCGCAAGCTGCCCGCGGCGCCCCCGCTCCCCTCCGGCCTCCGCCTCGAACTCGTCGACCCGGGCGATGACGCCCCACCGCCCGGCGCCCCAGCGGACGGCCCCCGCATCACCGACCTCCCCGACGAGAGCTCCTCCGCCGACGACAGCTTCGCCGCCAACGATGCCGCCACCGAAGCCGCCACCGAAGCCGCCGCCGGAGCCTCCGCCGCCGACGAGGCCGCGGCCGCCGCCGAAGCCGCCACCGAGGCCTCTGCCGTCAACGCCGGCCTGGCCCCCCTCGGCGCCACCGAGATCCCGGCACTGAACCGCGCGGAGACCGAGCAGGAGTTCTTCGCTCTCAACCCCGGCAAGCTGACGGAGCAGCAGCGGGCGAAGCCGTACGTCGGCCCGCGCCCGCGCATCGTCACGCGGCGCGGCTGGGGCGCGAACGAGGGGCTGCGGGAGCGGGGCTTCCGGTACACGAAGAAGGTCCGGGCGGCCTTCGTGCACCACACGGCCAGCGGCAACAACTACCGCTGCTCGCAGTCCCCGTCACTCATCCGCAGTATCTACCGCTACCACGTCAAGAGCATGGGCTGGCGGGACATCGGCTACAACTTCGTCATCGACAAGTGCGGAAAGATCTACGAGGGGCGCGCCGGGGGCGTGGCCAGGCCGGTCCTCGGCGCCCACACCCTTGGTTTCAACAACAACAGCATGGGGATCGCCGTCCTCGGGTCGTACGGCGCCAAGAAGCCGTCGTCCGCCGCGGTCAAGGCCATCGCCCGGCTCACGGCGTGGAAGCTGGGCCTGTACGGGATGAATCCGCGGGGCAAGACGTACCTGAAGTCGGCTGGTAGCAATCTCCACCGAAAGGGTAAGAAGGTCCGACTGAACGTGATCTCCGGTCACCGGGACGGATTCAGGACGTCCTGCCCGGGACGCAAGCTCTACGGCAAGCTCGGCTCGGCCCGCTCCAAGGCGGCCCGGTACCAGGGCCGCTGAGACACACGTTCACCGCCGTCGGGGGGCAGCGGGGCGGAATGCCGCACGGCCAGCGAGGGCGCCACGGAACGGTCTGCATACACTGACCGGCCGAAAGACAGTTCGGCCGGTCCCGGCAGGAAGCAGAGACGACACGTGACAGAAGCGATCCTCCTGGTCGGCGGCAAGGGCACCCGGCTGCGCCCGCTCACGGTGCACACGCCCAAGCCCATGGTGCCGGCGGCCGGGGTGCCCTTCCTCACGCACCAGCTGGCGAGAGCGAGAGCGGCGGGTGTCGAGCACATCGTCCTGGCCACGTCCTATCTGGCCGAGGTCTTCGAACCGTACTTCGGTGACGGGTCCGCGCTGGGGCTCCACCTGGAGTACGTGACGGAGGAGGAGCCCCTGGGCACGGGCGGTGCCATCCGCAACGTGGCCTCCCGGCTGCGCTCCGGCCCCGACGACCCGGTGCTGATCTTCAACGGCGACATCCTGACGGGCCTGGACATCCGAGCCTTGATCGACACCCACGAGACGACCGGCGCGGACATCTCCCTGCACCTCACCAAGGTCACGGACCCGCGCGCCTACGGTCTGGTCCCCACGGACGACACGGGCAGGGTCCTGGCGTTCCTGGAGAAGCCGCAGACGCCCGAGGAGATCGTCACCGACCAGATCAACGCGGGGGCGTACGTCTTCCGCCGCTCGGTCATCGACACGATCCCGCCGGGCCGGCCGGTGTCGGTGGAGCGGGAGACCTTCCCCGACCTCCTCTCCGCCGGAGCCCACCTCCAGGGCATGGTCGACTCGACGTACTGGCTGGACCTCGGCACACCGGCGGCGTTCGTCCGGGGCTCGGCGGACCTGGTCCTGGGCCGGGCCCCGTCCCCGGCGGTTCCCGGCCGCTGCGGCGACCGCCTGGTCCTGCCGACGGCGACGGTCGCGGCCGACGCGAAGCTGTCCGGCGGCACGGTGGTCGGCGAGGGCGCGTTCGTCGCGGAGGGTGCCCGCGTCTTCGGCAGCACGATCCTCCCGGGCGCCGTGATCGAGCCGGGCGCGGTCATCACCGACTCCCTCATAGGCACCCGGGCCCGCGTCGGCGAACGCTCCGTCCTCACCGGCACGGTGATAGGCGACGGCGCGATCATCGGCCCCGACAACGAACTCCGCGACGGCGCCCGCATCTGGTGCGACGCCCACATCCCAGCAGGAGCGGTCCGCTTTTCTTCGGACCAGTAGCGCCTAGGTGTGCCTGGCTGCGGGCAATCGTGCCGTCCTAGCTGCGGGCAGTCGTGCCGCTGGGTGGGCGATGGGGGACCCGGCCCCAGTCCTCACGCCGCAGCACCAGAAACGGGCAGCACATCACAACCCCCCGATATCCCACCGCGGCATCTTCGGCGCCCGACGCCCCGGCACCCTCCCACTCAGCAGAATCAACCGAGCCGCCCGATGCCGCTGCCCCGCATACGGCTGAAGCAACTCCAGCATCACGGAGTCATCCGCATCCCGATCCCCGGCCAACGCCCACCCCACGATCCGGGGCAGATGCAGATCCCCCACGGTCACCTCGTCCGGTGCCCCATGACTGCGCTGCACCGTCTCCGCCGACGTCCACGGCCCGACCCCCGGCACCACCTCCAGCCGCGCCCGAGCCGCCCCCGGCTCCATCCCGGCCGCCTCCTCCAACCGCCCGGCCACCCGGACCGCACGCAGAATCGTCGACGCCCGCTTGTTGTCGACCCCGGCCCGATGCCACTCCCACGACGGGATCAACGCCCACTCCCGAGGCGCCGGCATCACACACATCCGCCCGGGCGCGGGCCCCGGCGCCGGCTCCCCGAACTTCCGCACCAGCAACCGCCACGCCCGATACGCCTCATCGGTCGTGACCTTCTGCTCCAGAATCGACGGAATCAGCGATTCCAGCACCAGCCCGCTCCGCGTCAGCCGCAACCCCGGCCGCCGGTGCCGGGCCAGCGCCACCAGCCGGTGCCGGGGCACGAACACGGACGGGTCATCGGCGGCACCGAGCAGCTCCGGCAACCGGTCCAGCAGCCACTGCGCCCCGGGCCCCCAGGCCTGGCCGCGCACCGCACCGCCGTACGCGCAGACCCGTAGCGTCCCGGGCCCGGCGGGCGTACGACAGGCCCGCCACACGGACCCGTCCGGCATCGCCCGGAACGTCGGATCACCCGGACCGCGCCGCAGCGGCCCGAGCACCAGACCGAGGTCCAGCGGCCCGTCCGGCACCCAGTCGCGCACCCGCCCCGGCCCCGCCGCCTGCCGCGGCACACCCCCGGCCCCGGCACCGGCCACGCCGACATGCCCGCCGCGCACGGTCGTACGCGTGGGCCGGGGAGCGAACCGTCCTGCCATGAGTGAAGTCCCTGGGAAACGAGAGGAGCCCTACGAGCGTAGGCGCCGGCCGGCGCGGTCACCGCACCTCGATGAAGGCCCCCGCATCCCGCTCCGGCCGCGGACGCGGTTCCTCCGCCGGATGCCCGACGGCCACCGCGCCCATCGGGTCCCAGTCCGCCGGCAGCCCCAGCACCTCGCGCACCACGTCCCGGCAGAACATCGTCGAGGACACCCACGCCGAACCCAGCCGCTCCCCGGCCAGCGCGACCAGGAAGTTCTGTACGCCGGCGCCCGCGGCGACCACGAACATCTCCCGCTCGGCGCCGTCGCGCCGCGCGTCGCCGTAGGTGTGCGAGCCGTCCATGACCAGGCAGGGGACGACGAGGTACGGCGCGTTCCGCAGGACGTCCCCACGCCGTACCCGCTTGGCGATGGACTCCTCCGTCTTGCCGTCCCGCCGCAGATCGGCGATCCACGCGTCGCGCATCGCGTCGAGCAGCCGCGTCCGCGACTCCTCGGACTCCAGCAGCACGAACCGCCAGGGGGTGGTGTGGTGCGGTGCGGGCGCCGTCACCGCCGCGGCCACCGCCCGCCGTACGGCGCCGGGGTCGACGGGCTCGTCCGTGAAGGCCCGGACCGTACGCCGCTGGGTCACCGCCAGCCGTACCGCCTCCGACGTGCCGAGCCGGAACATGTCGTCGCGAGCGCCGCGCACCATGGCCCGCGCTCCCTCTCCGTCGCCGGGCGCCAGCACGTGCGGCAGGCCGCGCACCACGGCGACGGGGAGCCCGGCAGCCTTGCCCTTGACCAGGTCGCCGGCCGCGGCGAGTTCGTCGGCCGTGGCGACGACGGTGGCGCTGAGCGGGTTGCCGTACGCGTCCGTGCCCCCGCGCAGGTCGTCCAGGACGCGCACCCCGGCGGCGCCGATCGCGACGTCCGTGAGCCCCGCGCGCCAGGGCCGCCCGAACGTGTCGGTGACGACGACACCGATGTCGACGCCGAGGATGTCCCGCAACCCGTCGCGGATCGCGCGGGCGGAGGCGTCCGGGTCCTCGGGCAGCAACAGCACCGTCCCGGACGGGGTGTTGGACGCGTCCACCCCGGCCGCGGCCATGACGAGACCCTGGCGGTTCTCGACGATCCGGAGACTGCCGCGCCGGGCGACCACGCGCACCGTCTCGGCGTCGATGGCCGCTTCCCGGTCGGCCGCCTGGACTGCCCGGCCCTCCGCCTTGGACACGATCTTCGACGTGACCAGCAGTACGTCCCCGTCGGCCAGACCGGGCTCGGCGGCCGCGATCAGCTTGGCCAGGTCGTCCCCGGCCGCGACCTCGGGCATCCCCTCCGGGGCCCACACCCGGTATCCGTCGGTACCCTGCCGGTCCTTGGGGACTTCGCCGCTCAAGCTCCCCGCACCTCCTCCGCCAGGACCAGGGCCTCCCGCGCCATCTGCGCGGTCGCGTCGGTGTCGGTCATCATCAGCGGCACGGCCCGGCAGCGGATCCCGGCCGCCTCGACCCGCTCCACCGCGCCGGCGTCCACCGTGTCGACGAGCCAGCCGTCCAGCAGGCCCGAGCCGTAGTGCTCGGCCACCGCCGGCGCGGTCGACTCGACGCCCACGGCGGCGAGCACCTTGTCGGCCATGCCCCGCACGGGCGCGTCACCGACGATGGGGGACAGCCCGATCACCGGCACTCCGGCGTCGGCGATGGCCTCCCGGATGCCGGGCACGGCCAGGATCGTGCCGATGGACACCACCGGGTTGGACGGCGGGAAGAGGATCACGTCCGCCTCGGCGATCGCCTCCAGCACACCCGGCGCGGGCTTCGCCTGGTCGGCACCGACCGGCACGATCGCCTCCGCGGGCACCGAGGCGCGCAGCCGCACCCAGTACTCCTGGAAGTGGATCGCCTTGCGCTCGCCGTCGATCTCGACAGCCACGTGGGTCTCGACGCGGTCGTCGGACATGGGGATCAGCCGCACGCCCGGTTGCCAGCGGTCGCACAGCGCCTGAGTCACCGCGCTCAGCGGGTACCCGGCGCCGATCATCTGCGTCCGCACGATGTGCGTGGCGAAGTCCCGGTCGCCGAGGCCGAACCACTCGGGCCCGACGCCGTACGCCGCGAGCTCCTCCTTGAGGTGGAAGGTCTCGTCCGCACGCCCCCAGCCCTGCTCCTCGTTGATGCCGCCGCCGAGCGTGTACATCACCGTGTCGAGGTCCGGGCAGACCTTCAGCCCGAAGAGGTGGATGTCGTCCCCGGTGTTGCCGATGACCGTGATGTCCGCGTCCGGCACGGCCCGCTTCAGACCACGCAGGAACCGGGCACCACCGATGCCGCCTGCCAGAACCACAATGCGCATGGGAGCCAGTCTTGCAGGCGCCTACGACAACCGGTCAGCGGCTACGGCAACCGGTCAGGCAGTCACGCCGACCGGTCAGGCACGTGATGCCAACCGGTCAGGCGGTCACGGCATCCGGTGCGGACCGGGCCTCGCAGTGCTGGGCCGTGTGCATCGGCATCTCCGTCAGGCCCGGGTAGTAGACGTGCAGGCTGACCGCAGGCTCCAGTGCGTCGTTCATGACTTCGTGCACGTACCCCGGCGCGAAAACGCGCTGCGCGCCTGCCCGCAAGGCGCGCGTGCCCCGCTCCGTGCGCTCGGTCAGCGTGCCGTCCAGCACGGTCAGCACACCGGAGGAGCGGCCGTGGTCGTGCACCCCGCTGCCCTGCCCGGGCACCCAGGACAGCAGCCACACCTCGTAGCCCGGGCCGGTGCGCAGCCGGTGGTACCAGCGGCTGGTCGTGTCGTACCGGACGAGGTGCTCCCACTGGGAGCGGTCGGCGGCGATGGAGCGGGCGAGTCCGACGAACTCGGCGACGGTGGCCGGGTGCTCGCGCGGAGTCTGGAGCAGATGCGGGACTTCGAGGATGTCGCCGGCGATCTGGAGGTCGCTGTCGCTGTTCATGGGTGTGGTGGTTCCTCAGTGAAGAAGGTCAGAGGGAACGGAAGCCGAGAGACGGGTGGCCCGGCCTTCAGCTGGAGCAGGTGGGGCTCAACAGCTGGAACAGCGACAGCGAGCGCGGGCAGCACCGTGGGACCCGGCGGTGCGGGTCGAGGTGGGTGCCGAGTTCGCGAGCATGCCCACAAGGACACCGGTTCACACCTTGGACTGTCAACTCGGCACCCGGCATGTGGGATGTGGTTCACCTCATCCGGTCGTTCACTCAGATGAAAGGTTTGTTCATGGCCCGCCCGGGACACATGGCGTCCAACCGGGCGCAGGAAACCTCGTTGCGTACTCGTGATCCGACTGTGATCCGTTTCGCTTCGTGGTGCGTGTCGGAACGAGATCGAACCTCTGGGCGTCCTTCTCCGTACAGGTCTGCAAGGGGTCCGGCGGACGGCGTGAGCCCTTGCGGGCTCCGTCGGTGTGTCAGGTTTTATGGTGATTTGAACACTTTCCGCTTGGGCTTGGTTCCGCAGAGTGAATAAGGGGCTCAATAGCAGATCTCGGCTTGACTCGCCCGGAGCAGCACACTTGTAATTTCACTCGTGTCGTTCAGCCGGAATCGGTAACGGCTAGATCACGGGGACGCGAAAGACAGACGAGGGGCGCACATGACCGAGACGGTGCAGCAACTGCTGGTCGACGACGCGGACGAGGAACTCGGCTGGCAGGAGCGCGCACTGTGCGCCCAGACCGACCCCGAGTCCTTCTTCCCTGAGAAGGGCGGCTCGACCCGGGAGGCCAAGAAGGTCTGCCTCGCCTGTGAGGTCCGCTCCGAGTGCCTCGAGTACGCCCTCGCCAACGACGAGCGATTCGGCATCTGGGGCGGCCTGTCCGAGCGGGAGCGCCGCCGGCTGAAGAAGGCAGCGGTCTGATCGCGGACGGCGCGATAGACGGACAGCGCGCATCCGCACGTACGCACGGCTCGAACGGCCCGTCGCAAGTGGGTTATCCACAGGCGGCGGGCCCCCTTGTTGCGCAGCCGATAGTGTGGTCGCTCGTCCGAGACGCCCCGCTGCCCCCACCGGTCGCAGGCGTCCACCGCAGTCCACCGAACCGGGGCCCGTACCTCGATGTCCGTGCACAGCCACCCGGCAGCTCATCACGACAGCGCTGCCACACCTGAGTTCCCGCGTCATGTGGTGACCGCGGTCCTCGTCTCCCACGACGGCGCCCGCTGGCTGCCCGACGCGCTCGCCGGGCTGCTCGGCCAGGAGCGACCCGTCCAGTACGCGATGGGCGCCGACACCGGCAGCGCGGACGACTCCGCCCAGCTGGTCACCGACGCCCTCGGCGCAGACCGCGTGCTGCACCTCGCCCGCCGCACCGGCTTCGGCCAGGCCGTCGAGGAGTGCGGCCGCACCGCCCCGGTCCTCACCCCGGAGCAGCTCCCGTACCTGAAGCGGCCGAGCGGCTGGGACCCGGTCACCCGCTCCTGGCGCGACGACGCCTACGACATGCCCGAGCTCCCGCACGGAGAGCCGGTCCAGTGGCTGTGGCTGCTGCACGACGACTGCGCCCCGGAGCCCGACGCCCTGGCCCAGCTGCTGCGCGTCGTGGACAACGAGTACGAGCTGGGCCGCGAGGACGTGGCCGTCGTCGGCCCCAAGCTCCGCGGCTGGTACGACCGGCGGCAACTGCTGGAGGTCGGCGTCAGCATCGCCAACTCCGGCCGCCGCTGGACCGGCCTGGACCGCCGCGAGCAGGACCAGGGCCAGCACGACCACGTCCGGCCCGTGCTGTCGGTGTCCACCGCCGGCATGCTGATCCGCCGCGACGTCTTCGAACAGCTCGGCGGCTTCGACCGCCACCTGCCCCTCATGCGCGACGACGTCGACCTGTGCTGGCGCGCGCACGCGGCGGGCTACCGCGTCCTGGTCGCCCCCGAGGCGGTCGTCCGGCACGCCGAGGCGGCCTCCCGCGAGCGCCGCACGGTCGACTGTGTGGGCCGCACGGCCGCCTCCCCGCACAAGGTCGACAAGGCCGGAGCCGTCTACACCCTGCTCGTCAACGCGCGTACGGCCGTGCTGCCCTGGGTGCTGCTGCGGATCGTGCTCGGCACGGTGCTGCGGACCGTCGCCTACCTCGTCGGCAAGGTCCCCGGACAGGCCGTCGACGAGATCCGCGGTCTCCTGGGCACGCTGCTCAGGCCCGAGCGGATCCTCGCCGGACGGCGCGGCAGAGGCGCCCCCCGGATCGACAAGGACGAGCTGCGGCCGCTGTTCCCGCCGCCCGGCGCGACCGTCCGCATGACCGTCGAGCAGCTCGCGAGCAACCTCGTGGGCCGCTCCGACCCCGAGGTCGCCTCCGGCGCCGGACGGCACGGCGGTGCCGTCGAGTCGGGCCCCGGCGGCGACGACGCCGACTTCCTGGAGATCGAGCAGTTCGCCCGGCTCAAGCGCATCGCGCGCAAGCCCGGCCCGGTGCTCTTCCTGGTGCTGCTGCTCGTCTCCCTGGCCGCCTGCCGCGAACTCCTCGGCGGTGGCGCGCTCGCGGGCGGCGCCCTGCTGCCCGCCCCGGCCGACTCCTCCGACCTGTGGGCGCGCTACCTGGACGCCTGGCACCCGGTCGCCGCCGGCGGCACCTCCTCCGCGCCGCCGTACCTCGCGCTCGTGGCGATGCTGGCGTCCCTGCTGTTCGGCTCCACCGGCCTCGCCGTCACGCTGCTGCTCGTCTGCTCGGTGCCGCTCGCCGGTGTCACCGCCTACTTCGCCTCCCGCCCGCTGGTCGAGTCCCGGCTGCTGCGCGCGTGGGCGGCCGTCGTCTACGCCTTCCTGCCCGCCGCCACCGGCGCCCTCGCCGGCGGCCGGATCGGCACGGCCGTCCTGGCCGTGCTGCTGCCGCTCATCGCCCGCGCGGGCATCGCCGCCAGCGGCCTGGCGAACCCCTCGGGGGCGCGCGGCAGTTGGCGCGCCACCTGGGCCTACGCGCTGCTGCTGACCATCACCACCGCGTTCACCCCGATCGTGTGGCCCATCGCGCTGCTCCTCGGCGCCGGGCTGCTGGTCCTGCGCCGGACCGACATCACGGCGTACGGGCTGCGGTTCCTCGCCCAGCTCGGCACGCCCCTGCTGGTCCTCGCGCCCTGGTCGCTGTCGCTGCTGCCGTTCGGCTTCTTCCAGGAGGCCGGCCTGGCGTACGGCCCCTCGGCCGCCTCCGCCCTCGACCTGCTCGGCGCCAGCCCGGGCGGCCCGGGAACCGTCAGCGGCCTCATGCTGATCGGCATCGTGCTGGCCGCGCTCGCCGCCCTGCTCCGTTCCGAACGCCGGCTGGGCATCTGCACGGCCTGGACGGCCGCCCTGACCGGCTTCGTCTTCGCGGTCCTGTCCAACAGCTCCACCTGGGCCGGCCCGGCGACCCTCGTCTACGGCATCGCCCTCCTGGCGGCCGCCGCGCTCGGCGCCGACGGGGCCCGCTCGCGCGTGGCCGAGCAGAGCTTCGGCTGGCGCCAGCCGGTCGCCGTGCTGATCGCCTTCGCCTCGGCCGCGGGCCCGCTGCTCGTCGCCGCGGGCTGGATGATCCGCGGCGCGGACGGCCCTCTGGAGCGGCGCGACCCGACGCAGGTCCCCGCGTTCGTCGCCGAGGAGAGCGGCAGCAGCGACCAGGCCCGCACCCTCGTCCTCGACAGCGACTCCGGCTCCCACGTCGGATACATGCTGGTCCGCGGCTCCGGTGCCCGCCTCGGCGACGGCGAGATCGCCGCGGCCGACGGCGAGAACAGCAGGCTCGACAAGGTCGTCGCCAACCTCGTCGCCGGCTCCGGCGCCGACCAGGCCGACCAGCTCGGCGGCTTCGCCGTGCGCTACGTCCTCGTCCACCAGGGCGCTCCCCGCGATGTCACCCGTGTCCTGGACGCCACGCCCGGCCTGACCCGGCTCAGCCAGCAGGACGGCGGCGCGCTGTGGCAGATCGACCAGGAGGTCGCGCGCGCCACCATCGTCCCCGGCTCCGGGACCGGCACGCCGCAGACCGTCGCCGCCGGGCCCGTCGACATCCACACCACGATCCCGACCGGCCCCGACGGACGCGTGCTGCGCCTGGCCGACACCGCCTCCGACGGCTGGACCGCCACGCTCGACGGCAAGCCGCTGACCCGCACCACGGTCGACGGCTGGGCCCAGGGCTTCGAACTCCCCGCCACCGGCGGCAAGCTGGACGTCACCTACGACGACCCCATCGGCCACACCGCGTGGCTGTGGGCGCAGGGCCTCCTCGCCGTCGTCCTCGTCGTGCTGGCCCTGCCCGGCCGGCGGCGCGACATCGACGACGACCTGCCCGAGGAGCCGGCCGTCCCGGCCCAGGCGGTCGCGGGCGAGGGCCGCCGGGCCCGCCGCCTGCGGGCCCAGGCGGAAGCCGAGGCCGAAGGGGCGCCGCAGCCCGAGGAGTTCCCGCCACCGCAGCCCGAGCAGCCCCCGGCACCCGTGCCCCAGCAGCAGAACTACGGGATGGGGGTCCCCCCGGGTGAGGACGTTCGCGCCTGGGGGAGGGACAACGCCGGCTACCAGAGCGGCGAGTACGCCAATTACGGCGACCAGTACCAGGGCGCCCAGTACCCGGCGGACGCGTACGGACAGCAGTACCAGGCGGATCCCTACCAGGGCGGCCAGTACGACCCGTACGCGTACGGCGGCCCGCCCCAGACGCCGCCGTACGACCAGGCGGGATACGACCAGACGGGCTACGACCAGGCCTACCCCCAGGGCTACGGCACGCCGTACGACCCGGCGCAGCAGCACCACCCCCACGGCACGGGCAGTGAGCGTCCCGACGGGAGCCAGCAGTGAACCGCACCACCCTGTCCCTGATCGCCGGCGCGACCGCGCTCGCCGCCGTCACCGGCTTCGCCGTGCTGTCCGCCCCGGCCACCCCGGGCGCGGACACCACCGCCAAGGCGGCCGCCCAACTGCCCGTGGAGCGCACGAGCCTGCTGTGCCCCGCGCCCAGCCTGTCCGACATCGCGGAGACGTCGTACACCTCCTTCACGCCCGTCACGAAGGGCACCGGGAGCGGCGGCAAGGCCGACCTCCGGGTGGCCCCCCAGGAGTCGAAGGACGGCTCGAACGCGGGCGGCGGCAAGGGCAAGGGCGACGGGAAGTCCGGCGAGCGCAAGACCGAGAAGCCCGTGCTGACCCCCAAGGAGCCCGGCAAGCCGGTCACCGGGGACACCTCGGGTGCCGAATCGCCCGCGCTGGTGGGGACCGCGGACGGCAGGTTCGCGCCCGGCTGGACGGTCCAGGAGACGACGGAGGTCGCCGCGGGGACCGGGCGCGGCCTCCAGGGCGTCAACTGCACGGCCCCGGACACGAGTTTCTGGTTCCCCGGCGCCAGCACCGCGGCCGACCGCACCGACTACGTCCATCTGACGAACCCCGACGACTCGGCCGCCGTGGTCGACATCGAGCTGTACGGCAAGGACGGCGCGCTCCAGTCCACCGTGGGGGAGGGCATCACGGTCCAGCCGCACTCCAGCGACCCGGTGCTGCTGTCCACCCTCACCGACGAGCAGCAGGCCGACCTCACCGTGCACGTCAACGTCCGCAGCGGGCGGGTCGGCGCCGCCGTGCAGGCCCTGGACGACAAGCTCGGCGGCGACTGGCTGGCCGCGTCCACGGACCCGTCGGGCAGCCTGGTCCTGCCCGGCATCCCGAAGGACGCCACCTCCGCGCGCCTGATCGCCTTCACCCCCGGCGACGCCGACGCGGACCTCAAGGTGCGCCTCGCCTCCCCCTCCGGGCTGATCACCCCGGCCGGACACGAGACGGTGCACGTCAAGGGCGGCATGACCACCGCCGTCGACCTGGGCGACGTGACGCGCGGCGAGGCGGGCTCCCTGGTGCTGACGCCGACGGACCGGTCCGTGCCGGTCGTGGCGGCCCTGCGGGTCGTACGCGGCAAGGGTGACAAGCAGGAGACGGCGTTCATCCCCGCCACCCGCCCCGTCGGCACGCGCGCGACGTCCGCGGACAACAGCGCCAAGGGCAGCACGCTCTCCCTGACCGCTCCCGGCCGCTCCGCCACGGTCGAGGTCACCGCCTCGGCGGGCAGCGAGGGCGGCACGCCGGTGTCGAAGACGTACACGATCAAGGCCGGCACGACCCAGGACATCCAGCCCCCGGTCCCCAGCGGCCTGAAGGGCACCTACGCGCTCACGGTCGAGCCGAAGTCCGGCGGCCCGGTCTACGGCGCCCGCACCCTGGCGGCGACGGAGGGCGGCGTTCCCGGCTTCACCGTGCAGACGCTCCCGGACGACCGGGGGACGGTGGCGGTGCCGGAGGCGGACGAGGACCTGTCGGTGTTGCAGAAGTAGGCCACGATCAGGGCGGTGGTGTCCGCGAGGGCCCGCCGCTGTCCGGTCGGCCGCCGTCTCAGCCCTGGTCCTCGCCGTACCGCGGATCCACCGTCTCCGGCGTCAGCCCCAGCAGCTCGGCGACCTGCTCGACGACGACCTCGTGCACCAGCGCCGCCCGCTCGTCGCGGCCCTTTGTGCGGATCTCGACCGGCCGCCGGTAGACCACCACGCGCGCGGGACGGCCCTCGCGGGCGCTGATCGTGCCGCCCAGCGGAACCGCCTCGTCGTTCCAGGCCTGGCCGGCCCCGTCGAGCCGCGGCACCTCCAGCACCAGGAAGTCGATGTCGGCGAGCTGCGGCCAGCGCCGCTCCAGGCGCTCCACGGAGTCCTGCACCAGATCCGCGAACGCCTCCGCACGGCTGGCGGCGAGCGGTACCTGCGGCGGTGCGATCGGGCCGCGCATGCCCCGCCCGTGGCGATCACGGCGGCGGGGCCCGGGGGCGGCGGCTCGGGGCGTTACGGGCTTGTCCATCACTGCTGAAGGGTAGTCCCCGCCGCGCTCCCGCGCCCGGCACCGCACGGCGGTACGGACGGCTTCCGGCCGACCGATACGGCATGTCGTTACATGACCATTCCAGCCAAGGTTGGGCTCGATTCCGTATCCCGCCGAGACCGGCAACCTCACGGCAATTGAGGGTTTTGTGACGACTCTTGACCGCTTCGAGTGCTGTTCGACGCCTCGGACGGTGCTGTCCGGGCAGGTCAGCGAGGTGGGCCGGAAGGGGGGTGTGGGGCGTCTCACAGCACGACACGGGGGAGTGACCTGGTGGAGAGTCGTCGCGGCCCGCTCAAGAGTGCGGTACCGTCCAACGTCGTGAGCCCTGTACGTCGCTGTTCGCGCACCGCCTGCGGCCGTCCCGCCGTCGCGACGCTGACGTACGTCTACGCCGACTCGACCGCGGTCCTCGGCCCGCTCGCCACCTACGCCGAACCCCACTGCTACGACCTGTGCGCCGAGCACTCCGAGCGCCTCACCGCCCCGCGCGGCTGGGAGGTCGTCCGGCTCCTCGACGGTTCGGCCCCGGCGCGTCCCAGCGGCGACGACCTGGAAGCGCTCGCGAACGCCGTGCGAGAGGCGGCCCGTCCCCAGGAGCGGGCGGCCGGGGCCGGCGGCGGCGGGCGCGCGGCCGACCCGATGGAGGTCGCCCGGCGAGGGCACCTGCGCGTCCTCCGGTCGCCCGACAACTGACCGCATTCCCGGTTCCTTCCCACGCGCACCCATTGACGCGGCTTGGCGCGGACATGACCATTCCGTTTTGAGGCCGCGAGAAATCGCTTTCGCATGACGGAAGCCGGGGAGGCGCCCGTGTACGTCCAGGAACTGGAACCCGTCGCCGGCTCACTGGGCCTGTCCGCCCTGGTGGCGGCCCTGCCCCTCGTGATCGTCCTGGCCCTGCTCGGCGGCGTCCGCGTGAAAGCGCACCTGGCGGGCCTGGCCGGCCTCCTCGCCGCCGTTCTCGTCGCCCGGCTCGCCTACGGCATGCCCCTGGGGCAGACGGTCTCCAGCGCCGCCCAGGGTGCCGTCTTCGGCCTCTTCCCCATCCTGTGGATCGTCGTCAACGCCCTGTGGGTGTACCGGATGACCGTCCGCACCCGGCACTTCGACATCCTGCGCCGGTCCTTCGGGCGGCTCTCCGACGACCCCCGCATCCAGGCGCTCGTCATCGCCTTCTGCTTCGGGGCGCTGCTGGAGGCGCTCGCCGGCTTCGGGGCACCCGTCGCGATCAGCGCGGTCATGCTGGTCGCCCTCGGGTTCGAACCGGTGCGCGCCGCCGTCGTCGCCCTGGTCGCCAACACCGCGCCCGTGGCCTTCGGCGCGATGGGCACCCCGGTCGTCACCCTCGCCCAGGTCACCGGGCTGCCGCTGGACTCCGTGGCCTCCGTGGTGGGCCGTCAGACGCCGTTGCTGGCCCTCGTGGTGCCCCTCGTGCTGGTCTGGCTCGTGGACGGCCGACGCGGGCTGCGCGAGACCTGGGTGCCCGCCCTCGCCTGCGGAGTCGCCTTCGCCGTCGCCCAGTTCGCCGCCTCCAACTACGTCTCCGCCCAACTCGCCGACATCGGCGCCGCCCTGGCGGGCGCGGGTGCCCTGGTCGCCGTACCGCACGCGCGCGTGCCCGCCGCCGAGTCCGTACGCGCCTCCGTGCTGACCGGTGTGCGCAGCGAGGAGCTGGACGAGGAGGACCCGCCCCGCGAGGTCCTGCGCGCGTACGCCCCCTACGCGCTGATCGTCCTGATCTTCTCCGTCGCCCAGGTCCCGGCCGTCAAGGTCTGGCTGGACAAGGCCACCCAGACCTACGACTGGCCCTTCCTGAACGTGCTCGGCCCCGACGGCGGACCGGTCGGCGGCAACGTCTTCACCTGGCCGATCGTGTCGACCGGCGGCACGCTCGTGCTGCTCGCCGGGATCTGCACGGCCGCCGTCGTCGGGGTGCACGCGCGCGTGGCGGTGAAGGAATGGCTCGCGACCGTCCACGAGCTGCGCTTCGCGATCCTGACGGTGACGTCCGTACTGGCGCTCGCGTATGTCATGAACCTCTCCGGGCAGGCGGCGACCATCGGCCACTTCGTGGCGGCGGCCGGAGCCGGGCTCGCCTTCCTGTCGCCCGTCCTCGGCTGGTTCGGAGTCGCCGTGTCCGGATCGGACACCTCGGCCAATGCCCTCTTCGGTGCCCTCCAGGTGACCGCCGCCCGGGAGTCCGGGCTGTCGCCCGATCTCCTGGCCGCGGCCAACAGCTCCGGCGGCGTCCTCGGCAAGATGATCTCCCCGCAGAACCTCACCATCGCCTGCGCGGCCGTCGGACTCGCGGGGCGCGAGGGCGACTTGCTGCGCAAGGTACTGCCCTGGAGCCTGGGCCTGCTGCTGGTGATGTGCCTGATCGTGGTCGGCCAGAGCACGCCCGTCCTGGACTGGATGCTGCCGTGACCTGAGACGACGCCCGGGCGTCGACTCGGCGTCCGCACAGCGCGCTGTCAGCGGGCGAGGGTAGTTTGTGCGGACCGACAGTACTTTTTCAGGAAGGTTGGCCGTGGCTGCTGATCTGTCGCAGGTCGTCAAGGCGTACGACGTACGCGGGGTCGTCCCCGACCAGTGGGACGAGTCCCTGGCCGAGCTCTTCGGAGCGGCCTTCGTGCGGGTCACCGGCGCGAGCGCCATCGCGACCGGGCACGACATGCGGCCGTCCTCACCGGGCCTGTCGCGGGCCTTCGCGCGCGGGGCTGCGGCGCTGGGCGCCGACGTGACCGAGATCGGCCTGTGCTCGACGGACCAGCTCTACTACGCCTCGGGCGCGCTGAACCTGCCGGGCGCCATGTTCACCGCCTCCCACAACCCGGCGCAGTACAACGGCATCAAGATGTGCCGCACGGGCGCCGCCCCGGTCGGCCAGGACACCGGCCTCGCCGAGATCCGCGAACTGGTCGAGCGCTGGAGCGAGTCGGGCGCCCCCGAGCCCGCCGCGACGCCGGGAACCATCACCGGCCGCGACACGTTGTCGGACTACGCGGCGCACCTGCGCTCCCTGGTCGACCTGACCGCCATCCGCCCCCTGAAGGTCGTCGTCGACGCGGGCAACGGCATGGGCGGGCACACGGTCCCCGAGGTCTTCGCCGGCCTGCCCCTGACGCTGGTCCCGATGTACTTCGAACTCGACGGCACCTTCCCCAACCACGAGGCCAACCCCCTCGACCCGGCCAACCTCGTCGACCTCCAGGAGCGGGTCCGCGAAGAGGGCGCCGACCTCGGCCTCGCCTTCGACGGCGACGCCGACCGCTGCTTCGTCGTCGACGAGCGCGGCGAGCCGGTCTCGCCTTCGGCGATCACCGCCCTGGTGGCCTCCCGCGAGCTGGCCAGGCACGGCGGCAAGGGCACGATCATCCACAACCTGATCACGTCCTGGTCGGTCCCCGAGGTGGTCGCGGAGAACGGCGGCATCCCGGTCCGCACCCGCGTCGGCCACTCCTTCATCAAGGCGGAAATGGCGCGTTCGGGCGCGATCTTCGGCGGCGAGCACTCCGCGCACTACTACTTCCGCGACTTCTGGAACGCCGACACGGGCATGCTGGCCGCCCTGCACGTCCTGGCGGCCCTCGGCGGCCAGTCGGGCCCCCTCTCCGCCCTCGTCGCCCAGTACGACCGCTACGCCGGCTCCGGCGAGATCAACTCCACCGTCACCGACCAGACGGCCCGCCTCGCCGCGATCCGCTCCGCGTACGACAACCGTGAGGGCATCACCCTCGACGACCTCGACGGCCTGACCGTCTCCGCCACCGACTGGTGGTTCAACGTCCGCCCCTCCAACACGGAGCCACTGCTCCGCCTGAACGCGGAGGCGAGGGACCCGGAGACGATGGCGAGGGTGCGGGACGAGGTGCTGCGGATCATCAGGGACTGACGGCCTCGCCGAGTGTGCCGAGGCAGGCTCGGGGCAGGGGCGGCGGGGGCGAAACCATCCACCGCACCCCCGACCTGCCACCCCCACCGGCGGTACCCTGACCAGGCACATCCGCACACCCCAAGCACCCCCAACCCCGGAGAAAACCCTCATGCCCCTCGAAGCCGGCCTCCTCGAAATCCTCGCCTGCCCGGCCTGCCACGCCCCCCTCAAGGAGCAGGACGACGAACTGCTCTGCACCGACCAGAACTGCGGCCTGGCCTACCCCGTCCGCGACGGCATCCCCGTCCTCCTCGTCGACGAGGCCCGCCGCCCCGCATGAGCGGCCCCCACGCCTGAACCCCCGGTGCACAGAGCCCCGGCACAACGGGCACCGACGTAGGACGACGGACGACGCAGGACACCCCATAACGGACCTCGGCGCTCGGAGGCTGCCGCCCATGCTCGACGAATCGCTGCTCGACTCCCCGGAGGGCCTCTCCGAGGCCGACCACCGCGGGCTGCTCCGCGGCGCCGCAGAAGCCGGCGCCCGCGTCCGCACGGCCGCCCGCCACTCCGCCGAGGCCGGCATCAACGACCTCAAACCAGACGGCCGCCCCCGCGCCGTCCTCATCGCCGGCCCGGGCGCCGCCGCCACGCACGCCGCCGACCTCCTCGGCACCCTCGCCGGCGCCGGCAGTCCGGTCACGCGGCTGGCCCCCACCGGCGTCGCCCCCGCCGCGGGCGCCCTGCGCTGGGAACTGCCCGGCTGGGTCGGCTCCGTCGACCTCCTCCTGATCACCACCCCGGACGGCAGCGAACCGGGCCTGTCCCTCCTCGCCGAGCAGGCCTACCGCCGCGGCTGCAACGTCGTCGCCGTGGCCCCCAGCCGCTCCCCGCTCGCCGACGCGGTGAACGGCTCGCACGGCCTGTTCGTCCCCATGGCGACCGCCCCGTACGACCAGGACGAGCCCCTCGCCGCCTCGGCGCCCGGCGTCCTGTGGGCGCTGCTCACCCCACTGCTCGCGCTCCTGGACCGCACCGGCGTGCTCGCCGCTCCGCCGGACGCCCTCGGCAAGGTCGCCGACCGCCTCGACCGCGTCGCCGAACGCTGCGGCCCCGCCATCGCCACCTACAGCAACCCCGCCAAGACACTCGCCGCCGAACTCGCCGACGCCCTCCCGATCGTCTGGACCGAGGGCACCTCGGCCGGCCCGGCAGGCCGCCGTTTCGCCGCCGCGCTCGCCGAACTGTCCGGCACCCCCGCGGTCGTCGCCGAGCTCCCCGAGGCCCTCGCCGCACACAGCGCCCTGCTCGCCGGCCCCCTGGCCGCCAGCGCCGACCCCGACGACTTCTTCCGCGACCGCGTCGAGGAACCACCCGCCCTGCACGCGCGCGTGGTGCTCCTCCGCGACCGCCCCATCGGCGGCCTCACCGCTGCCCCCAGCGCCCGCGACCTGGCCCTCAGCCACGACACACCGATCAGCGAACTGGAACCGGAGGCGGGCGGCGAACTGGAGACCCTCGCGGAACTGATCGCCATCACGGATTTCGCCGCTGTTTACCTTGCGCTCGCTTCGAGGGCCTGATCATGCTCAGGACACCCTGACGCGCCCGCGCCCGAACACGCTGAGAGACCTCCATGGACCGCCTCGACAACACCATCCGCCCCTACGCCTGGGGTTCCCCCACCGCCATCCCGCACCTGCTCGGCACCGAACCCACCGGCGAGCCGCAGGCGGAGATGTGGATGGGTGCCCACCCGGGCGCACCCTCCCGCACCGGCCGGGGCACGCTCGTCGAGGTCATCGACGCCGACCCGGAAAGGGAACTCGGACCGGCCGCGGTCGCCAAGTTCGGCCCCCGCCTGCCCTTCCTCCTCAAGATCCTCGCCGCCGGCGCCCCGCTCTCCCTTCAGGTCCACCCCGACCTGGACCAGGCCAAGGAGGGCTACGCGGACGAGGAGCGCCGCGGCATCCCCATGGACGCCCCGCACCGCAACTACAAGGACGCCAACCACAAGCCCGAACTGATCTGCGCCCTCACCGAGTTCGAGGGCCTGTGCGGGTTCCGCGCCCCGCTCGCCGCCGCCGGCCTGCTCGACGACCTCGGCATCGACTCCCTCAAGCCGTACGTCGACCTGCTGCACGCCCACCCCGAGGACGCCGCCCTGCGCGAGGTCCTCACGGCGATCCTCACCGCCGACTCCGAGGAGATGTCCCGCACGGTCGCCGAGGCGGCCACCGCCTGCACCCGCCTCGGCGGTGCCTACGCCCCCTACGCCGACATCGCCCACCACTTCCCGGGCGACCCCGGCGTCATCGCCGCGATGCTGCTGAACCACGTCCGGCTCCAGCCCGGCGAGGCCCTCTACCTCGGCGCCGGCGTCCCGCACGCCTACCTGAACGGCCTCGGCGTCGAGATCATGGCCAACTCCGACAACGTCCTGCGCTGCGGCCTGACCCCCAAGCACGTCGACGTCCCCGAGCTCCTGCGCATCGTCCGCTTCCAGCCCCGCGACCCCGGCGTCCTGCGCCCCGAGGCCGCCCCGGACGGCGAGGAGCTCTACGAGACCCCCATCGACGAGTTCCGCCTGTCCCGCTACGTCCTCCCCGAGGCGGGCGCCGCGCACGACCTCACCCGTCCGACCCCGCAGATCCTGCTCTGCACGGCCGGCGCCGTCCGGGCCGGCGAGCACGACCTGAACCCCGGTGAGTCCGTCTTCGTCCCGGCCGGAGAAAAGGCCGAAGTGTCCGGAACGGGAACGCTTTTCCGGGCCACCGTCGTCGCCTGACCGTTTCGACGGCCCCGTGCTGGTGACCTGACTCACCGCTGTCGCGGCGGGCTGCAACAATGGCCCACCGTCAAGCACGGGCAAAGTCGCGGGCAGCTCAGTCAGGCGAGCGTCCGGGCCCTGGAACGGCGTACGAAGGGACAACGCGAACACATGAGCGCGTCAGGCGGCACCAAGGCGATCGTGGCGGCACTGGCCGCGAACCTCGCGATCGCGGTAGCGAAGTTCGTGGCGTTCATCTTCAGCAACTCGTCGTCGATGCTCGCCGAGTCCGTCCACTCGCTCGCCGACTCCGGCAACCAGGCACTGCTCCTGGTCGGCGGCAAGAAGGCGAAGCGCGAGGCCACCCCGGAACACCCCTTCGGCTACGGTCGCGAGCGCTACATCTACGCCTTCCTCGTCTCCATCGTCCTCTTCTCGGTCGGTGGCATGTTCGCCCTCTACGAGGGCTACGAGAAGATCAAGCACCCGCACGAACTGGAGCACTGGTACTGGCCGGTCGGCGTCCTCGTCTTCGCGATCATCGCCGAGGGCTTCTCCTTCCGCACGGCCATCAAGGAGTCCAACACCCTGCGCGGCCGCCGCTCCTGGAAGGAGTTCGTCCGGCACGCCAAGGCCCCCGAGCTCCCGGTCGTGCTCCTGGAGGACCTCGGCGCCCTCGTCGGCCTGATCCTCGCGCTCGGCGGCGTCGGCCTCGCCCTGCTCACCGGTGACAGCGTCTGGGACGGCATCGGCACCCTCTGCATCGGCGTACTGCTCATCCTGATCGCCCTGGTCCTCGCCGCCGAGACCAAGTCGCTGCTGCTCGGCGAGTCCGCCGGCGCCGAGGAGACCCGGAAGATCGAGGCCGCCGTCGTCGACGGCGACACCGTCACCCGCATCATCCACATGCGCACGCTCCACCTCGGCCCCGAGGAACTCCTCGTCGCCGCCAAGATCGCCGTCCGGCACGACGACACTGCCACCGAGATCGCCGCCGCCATCGACGCCGCCGAGTCCCGCATCCGCGAGGCCGTTCCGATCGCCCGCGTGATCTACCTCGAGCCGGACATCTACAGCGAGGCCGAAGCCGCCAAGGGCCCCGACCCCGAGGCAAGCCCCGGCGGCCCGACCCCGCACCCCGCCGACCACTGACACCCTCTCCCACGACTCCTCCGGCCACGGGGCCCGCCGAACCACTCGGCGGGCCCCGCCGCCTTCCACCACCCCCGCACCTCACCGACAGTCCCACCCCGCCCGTCACGGGATCGGCTTGATGTGTTTGCCTGCGGACTGGGGATCGCAGGCGCCCCCGGTGTAGCTTGGGACGGAGCCAGACGTCGCTGCTGATGGCGGTCGGGCGGTCCCACCGCGGACCGGCCGAGGGAGAGAGGGCCTCCGACGGACTGCGCTGCGCACACGCGGGCATGCCTGTGTCCTCTTTCGGGCACCCCTGTGTCCGCCGCCGCGCAGACCAGCCGTACCCACCTCGACCCAACCCCGAGGAGCAGCTCGCAATGACGACTGTCGAAAACCGACAGGACTTCAAGGTCGCCGACCTCTCCCTGGCCGAGTTCGGCCGCAAGGAGATCACCCTCGCCGAGCACGAGATGCCTGGCCTGATGGCGATCCGCAAGGAGTACGCCGAAGCACAGCCCCTGGCGGGCGCCCGCGTCACCGGCTCCCTGCACATGACCGTGCAGACCGCCGTGCTCATCGAGACCCTGGTCGCCCTCGGCGCGCGGGTCCGCTGGGCCTCCTGCAACATCTTCTCCACCCAGGACCACGCCGCCGCGGCCATCGCCGTCGGCCCGAACGGCACGCCCGACAACCCGCAGGGCGTCCCGGTCTTCGCCTGGAAGGGCGAGACCCTGGAGGAGTACTGGTGGTGCACGGAGCAGGCGCTGACCTGGCCGGACAGCCCCACCGGCGGCCCGAACATGATCCTCGACGACGGCGGTGACGCCACCCTCCTCGTCCACAAGGGCGTCGAGTACGAGAAGGACGGCAAGGTCCCGGACGTCGACACCGCCGAGTCCGACGAGCACCGGGTCATCCTCGAACTCCTGCACCGCACCATCACGGACGGCTCGCAGAAGTGGACCCAGCTGGCCTCCGAGATCCGCGGCGTGACCGAGGAGACCACGACCGGCGTCCACCGCCTGTACGAGATGCAGCGCGACGGCACCCTCCTGTTCCCGGCGATCAACGTCAACGACGCCGTCACCAAGTCGAAGTTCGACAACAAGTACGGCTGCCGCCACTCGCTCGTCGACGGCATCAACCGCGCCACGGACGTCCTCATCGGCGGCAAGACCGCGGTCGTCTGCGGCTACGGCGACGTGGGCAAGGGCTGCGCGGAGTCCCTGCGCGGACAGGGCGCCCGCGTGATCGTCACCGAGATCGACCCGATCTGCGCCCTCCAGGCCGCGATGGACGGCTACCAGGTCACGACCCTCGACGAGGTCGTCGACAAGGCCGACATCTTCATCACCACGACCGGCAACAAGGACATCATCATGGCCTCGGACATGGCCAAGATGAAGCACCAGGCCATCGTCGGCAACATCGGCCACTTCGACAACGAGATCGACATGGCCGGCCTCGCCAAGATCCCCGGCATCGTCAAGGACGAGATCAAGCCGCAGGTCCACACCTGGACCTTCCCCGACGGCAAGGTGATCATCGTCCTCTCCGAGGGCCGCCTGCTGAACCTGGGCAACGCCACCGGCCACCCGTCGTTCGTGATGTCCAACTCCTTCGCGGACCAGACCCTGGCCCAGATCGAGCTGTTCACCAAGCCCGACGAGTACCCGACCGGTGTCTACGTGCTGCCCAAGCACCTCGACGAGAAGGTCGCCCGCCTCCACCTGGACGCGCTCGGCGTGAAGCTGACCACGCTCCGCCCCGAGCAGGCCGAGTACATCGGCGTGCAGGTCGAGGGCCCGTACAAGCCGGACCACTACCGCTACTGAGCCGAGCGGCACCGCCGCCGGTCAGACAGCCACCGGTCGGATCTCCGAGGCAGGCCCCCGCACGCCCGTGCCGGGGGCCTGCCCCGTTCGACCGGCCGGCGACCGGCCCCGCCCGTCAAGATCCAGGACCCCCATGCCCCGCGGCCGCTATTCGCTCCACGATCCGCACGATCACACCCCCCTCGCAGAAGAGCACTTCCAGTGCGCCCCCGGCCCCTCCGGCTGGCGCTACGTCTCCCAGCTGACCACCCCCTCGGGCGATCACCACGGCTCCGTCGACCTCACCCTCGACGAACTCGGCCGCCCCATCCGCCTCCAACTCCACGCCGCCGCCTGGCAGGTCCGCGGCGCCGCCCTCGACGGCGTCACCTGGGTCCGCACCGACCCCACCGGAACCGACGCCACAGAAGGCAATGTGCGCGCCCACGCCTTCACCGGCACCTCCCCGGCGTTCCTCGTCGCCACCACCCGTCTCCTGCGCCTCACCCCCTCCTCAGCCGGCACCCGCGTACGCCTCGTCGCCTTCACGGACCCGGTCCTCGCCCCCCGCACCGTGGACCAGTCGTGGACCTTGCTGAAAAGAGAAGCACACGCCACTGACAGCGGCCCTCTGACCGTGGACGAATACCAGGTCACAGCCCTGGACACGGGCGAACAGCACGCCGTGCACATCGCCGGAGACGTGGTGCTGGCGGCCCCCGGCATCGAGCTCGAAGACCTCGAATCACCGCCGTCGGTGTTCACCTGAGGCCAGGCCCTGCTGAGCGGGCAGCCCCACGCTCCACTACGCCGGCGGCACGAACCCAGTCCCGGGACGGTCGCCCATGGGCACCTCATGCGACTCCGCGGGCGGAGCTGCGCCGGACGACTCGACAGCCCCTGGGGCCGGCTCGGACACCGCGCCAGGCGGCACAACCGGAGCCGCACCGGCACCTGGAGCTCCATCGGCTACCGGAGCAGCCGGAGCGGCCGACGAGGACGACCCGCTCCCGAAAGCCCGTCGAGCCTCCCGCGCCTGCCGTTCATGCACGACCGCCGCCAGATACGCCGCCGGCGGAACCCCCTGCGGCACCGGCGCTCCCGTACGTTCCGCGAGATCCGACGCCAGCCGGTCCGCCATGGACCACCCCACCTGCGGGTCCAACTGCTGCACACGCGTCAGATACTGACGGACGGCGAGCCACAACCCATCGGGCACCGCAGAAAGATCGAGCCCCGAGAAACGCCCCGCAAGCCAGGGCGGGGGAGGCGGCACGAACCCGGTGCGCGCGACCGGAATCCGCTCCCGAACGACGAGGGTCCCCGCGAACACGTCCCCCAGGCGCCGCCCACGCGCCGACACGAAAGACGCGATACAGGCCACGACACCGAACGTCATGAGGATCTCGACCACCGCGATCAAGCCCCTCACCAGCGCATGCCGGAATCGGATCGGCCCTCCGTCGTCGCGCACCACACGCAGCCCGCAGGCCATCTTCCCGAGCGAGCGCCCATGACTGAGGGTCTCCACCGCGATCGGCCCGCCCACCAGCACGAGAACGAACGTCGCGATCGACAGCGCCGTCTGCGCCGCCTCGTCCAGCGAGGCAGTGGAAGCCACGAGCGCGATGGTCACCGCGACGTAGACGGCCACGGCCGCCACAAGATCCAGCAACACGGCCAGCGCCCTGCTGGGCAACCTCGCGGGGCGCAGCTCCAGCGCCACCGCCTCGCCCGTCACCAGCTCACTCACGCCCGCCGTCCTTCCCCTGCCCTGCCCCCGACAGGGCCAGTCTGCCAAGCTGAGGGCGCACCGCGCCGCAGTACGACAAGCTGATCCACGACGAGCCGCCGACGAACAGCCGAGGAGCAGGCAGACCGATGGACCTCGACGTCTTCGTCTCCGCCCACCGAGCGGAGTGGGACCGCCTCGAAGCCCTGCTGCGTCGCCAGCGCCGCCTCAGCGGTGCCGAAGCCGACGAACTCGTCGCCCTCTACCAACGCGCCGCCACGCACCTCTCCCTGATCCAGTCCAGCGCCCCCGACCCCCAGCTGACCGGCAGGCTCAGCCAACTCGTGGCACGCGCGCGTAGTGCCGTGACAGGCACCCGACGTGCCTCCTGGCGTGACGTCACCCGCTTCCTCGCCCACGGCTTCCCGGCCGCCGTCTACACGTCACGCCACTGGTGGGTACCCACCGCGCTGCTGTCCACGGCAGTCGCGGCCCTCCTGGGCTGGTGGATCGGCACCCACCCCGAGGTACAGGCCTCCATCGCGGCCCCCAGCGAACTGCGCGACCTCACCCGCCCGGGCGGCCAGTACGAGACGTACTACTCCAGCCACCCGGCCGCCAGCTTCGCCGCCCAGGTCTGGACGAACAACGCCTGGGCCGCAGCGCTGTGCCTGATCCTGGGGGTCTTCCTGGGGCTCCCGGTCATCTGGATCCTCTTCCAGAACATGCTCAACCTGGGCATCGGCTTCGGCCTGATGTCCTCGGCCGGCCGGCTCGACACGTTCCTCGGGCTGGTCCTCCCACACGGCCTGCTCGAACTGACCGCCGTCTTCGTGGCCGCCGGCACCGGCCTGCGCCTCGGCTGGACCCTCATCGACCCAGGCCCCCGCACGCGACGCACAGCTCTCGCGGAAGAGGGCCGCGCCGCCATCGGCATGGCCATCGGCCTGGCGCTGGTCCTCTTCGTCTCCGGTGCCATCGAAGGCTTCGTCACCCCGTCCGGCCTCCCCACCTGGGCCCGCATCACCATCGGAGTCGTCGCCGAACTGGCCTTCTTCGCGTACGTCTATGTCCTGGGCGGCCGCGCCGCCCGCGCCGGTGACACCGGTGACGTCGAGGCAGCGGAACGCAGCGCAACCGTCCCGACAGCTGCCTGAACGACCCCCGTGACCGCCTGATGTGCGACTACCTCCGTTCAACTGCTAGTCTCCTCTTCGCCCCACAGGAGCCGTTGACACGGCCCTTGCGGGGAGGTAGATTCGAACAGTTGCCTGGACATGGGGTTCAGCCTCCAGATCGGCGACAGTGAGCATCTGTCTGCTTCTTGAAACGCTGATTTCAATGAAGCCCCTCCCGATGAATCGGAAACGAGTGGCCGGTCAATCCGGCCTGAAACTTCTGATAAAGTCGGAACCGCCGGAAAGGGAAACGCGGAAGCGGGAACCTGGAAAGCACCGAGGAAATCGGATCG
>NZ_WWIQ01000009.1:166534-166735 GCF_009862985.1 Streptomyces sp. SID5464
TCGAAAAAGATCTGATAGAGTCGGAAACGCAAGACCGAAGGGAAGCGCCCGGAGGAAAGCCCGAGAGGGTGAGTACAAAGGAAGCGACCGTTCCTTGAGAACTCAACAGCGTGCCAAAAGTCAACGCCAGATATGTTGATACCCCGTCTCCAGCATCCGCTGGGACGAGGTTCCTTTGAAAAACACAGCGAGGACGCTGTG
>NZ_WWIQ01000009.1:169092-170275 GCF_009862985.1 Streptomyces sp. SID5464
GGGTGGCTGGTCGTTGTTTGAGAACTGCACAGTGGACGCGAGCATCTGTGGCCAAGTTTTTAAGGGCGCACGGTGGATGCCTTGGCACCAGGAACCGATGAAGGACGTGGGAGGCCACGATAGTCCCCGGGGAGTCGTCAACCAGGCTTTGATCCGGGGGTTTCCGAATGGGGAAACCCGGCAGTCGTCATGGGCTGTCACCCGCTGCTGAACACATAGGCAGTGTGGAGGGAACGCGGGGAAGTGAAACATCTCAGTACCCGCAGGAAGAGAAAACAACCGTGATTCCGGGAGTAGTGGCGAGCGAAACCGGATGAGGCCAAACCGTATGCGTGTGAGACCCGGCAGGGGTTGCGTATACGGGGTTGTGGGATCTCTCTTTCACGGTCTGCCGGCTGTGAGACGAGTCAGAAACCGTTGATGTAGGCGAAGGACATGCGAAAGGTCCGGCGTAGAGGGTAAGACCCCCGTAGTCGAAACGTCAGCGGCTCGTTTGAGAGACACCCAAGTAGCACGGGGCCCGAGAAATCCCGTGTGAATCTGGCGGGACCACCCGCTAAGCCTAAATATTCCCTGGTGACCGATAGCGGATAGTACCGTGAGGGAATGGTGAAAAGTACCCCGGGAGGGGAGTGAAATAGTACCTGAAACCGTGTGCCTACAAGCCGTGGGAGCGTCGGAACAAGGCTTGCCTTGTTCTCGTGACTGCGTGCCTTTTGAAGAATGAGCCTGCGAGTTTGCGGTGTGTTGCGAGGTTAACCCGGGTGGGGAAGCCGTAGCGAAAGCGAGTCCGAATAGGGCGCTGTAGTAGCACGCTCAAGACCCGAAGCGGAGTGATCTAGCCATGGGCAGGTTGAAGCGGAGGTAAGACTTCGTGGAGGACCGAACCCACCAGGGTTGAAAACCTGGGGGATGACCTGTGGTTAGGGGTGAAAGGCCAATCAAACTCCGTGATAGCTGGTTCTCCCCGAAATGCATTTAGGTGCAGCGTCGTGTGTTTCTTGCCGGAGGTAGAGCACTGGATAGGCGATGGGCCCTACCGGGTTACTGACCTTAGCCAAACTCCGAATGCCGGTAAGTGAGAGCGCGGCAGTGAGACTGTGGGGGATAAGCTCCATGGTCGAGAGGGAAACAGCCCAGAGCATCGACTAAGGCCCCTAAGCGTACGCTAAGTGGGAAAGGA
>NZ_WWIQ01000009.1:170442-171006 GCF_009862985.1 Streptomyces sp. SID5464
ATGTGGAGTCGCACAGACAACCAGGAGGTTGGCTTAGAAGCAGCCACCCTTGAAAGAGTGCGTAATAGCTCACTGGTCTAGTGATTCCGCGCCGACAATGTAGCGGGGCTCAAGCGTACCGCCGAAGTCGTGTCATTCACACAATAGCCCCAACGGGTGTGTGGATGGGTAGGGGAGCGTCGTCTGCCGGGTGAAGCAGCCGTGTAAGCGAGTTGTGGACGGTTGACGAGTGAGAATGCAGGCATGAGTAGCGATTCACACGTGAGAAACGTGTGCGCCGATTGACTAAGGGTTCCTGGGTCAAGCTGATCTGCCCAGGGTAAGTCGGGACCTAAGGCGAGGCCGACAGGCGTAGTCGATGGATAACCGGTTGATATTCCGGTACCCGCTGTGAAGCGTCAAACATCGAGCATCGTGATGCTAAGGCCGTGAAGCCGCCCCTGATCTCTTCGGAGTGAGGGGGAGTGGTGGAGCCGCTGAACCAAGCGGTTAGTAGGTGAGTGATGGGGTGACGCAGGAAGGTAGTCCAGCCCGGGCGGTGGTTGTCCCGGGGTAAGGGTGTAG
>NZ_WWIQ01000009.1:171185-172598 GCF_009862985.1 Streptomyces sp. SID5464
TGAGACCTGATGCCGAGCCGATTGTGGTGAAGTGGATGATCCTATGCTGTCGAGAAAAGCCTCTAGCGAGTTTCATGGCGGCCCGTACCCTAAACCGACTCAGGTGGTCAGGTAGAGAATACCGAGGCGTTCGGGTGAACTATGGTTAAGGAACTCGGCAAAATGCCCCCGTAACTTCGGGAGAAGGGGGGCCACATCTGGTGATGAGCTTCGCGCTCTGAGCTGGGGGTGGCCGCAGAGACCAGCGAGAAGCGACTGTTTACTAAAAACACAGGTCCGTGCGAAGCCGTAAGGCGATGTATACGGACTGACGCCTGCCCGGTGCTGGAACGTTAAGGGGACCGGTTAGCTCCATTTCGGTGGGGCGAAGCTGAGAACTTAAGCGCCAGTAAACGGCGGTGGTAACTATAACCATCCTAAGGTAGCGAAATTCCTTGTCGGGTAAGTTCCGACCTGCACGAATGGCGTAACGACTTCTCGACTGTCTCAACCATAGGCCCGGTGAAATTGCACTACGAGTAAAGATGCTCGTTTCGCGCAGCAGGACGGAAAGACCCCGGGACCTTTACTACAGTTTGATATTGGTGTTCGGTTCGGCTTGTGTAGGATAGCTGGGAGACTGTGAAGCGCTAACGCCAGTTAGTGTGGAGTCGTCGTTGAAATACCAGTCTGGTCGTGCTGGATGTCTAACCTGGGTCCGTGATCCGGATCAGGGACAGTGTCTGATGGGTAGTTTAACTGGGGCGGTTGCCTCCTAAAGGGTAACGGAGGCGCCCAAAGGTTCCCTCAGCCTGGTTGGCAATCAGGTGTTGAGTGTAAGTGCACAAGGGAGCTTGACTGTGAGACCGACGGGTCGAGCAGGGACGAAAGTCGGGACTAGTGATCCGGCGGTGGCTTGTGGAAGCGCCGTCGCTCAACGGATAAAAGGTACCCCGGGGATAACAGGCTGATCTTCCCCAAGAGTCCATATCGACGGGATGGTTTGGCACCTCGATGTCGGCTCGTCGCATCCTGGGGCTGGAGTCGGTCCCAAGGGTTGGGCTGTTCGCCCATTAAAGCGGTACGCGAGCTGGGTTTAGAACGTCGTGAGACAGTTCGGTCCCTATCCGCTGTGCGCGTAGGAGTCTTGAGAAGGGCTGTCCCTAGTACGAGAGGACCGGGACGGACGAACCTCTGGTGTGCCAGTTGTTCTGCCAAGGGCATGGCTGGTTGGCTACGTTCGGGAGGGATAACCGCTGAAAGCATCTAAGCGGGAAGCCTGCTTCGAGATGAGGACTCCCACCCACTTGATGGGGTAAGGCTCCCAGTAGACGACTGGGTTGATAGGCCGGATCTGGAAGCACGGTAACGTGTGGAGGTGACCGGTACTAATAGGCCGAGGGCTTGTCCTCAGTTGCTCGCGTCCACTGTGTT
>NZ_WWIQ01000009.1:173163-179102 GCF_009862985.1 Streptomyces sp. SID5464
AAATATTGACAGGGTTGGACCCGGAACTTCGGTTACGGGTCCAACCCTTTTTTGTTCTCCGTCACTTGAAGTTCACGTTGCGCGATCAGCATCCAGAGCATGGGTACTGCTGCAATGCTCAGGGCCGCCGGGGTCGGACTCGGTGACGAGGTCGTCGTGCCGGCCTTCGGGAACGTCGAGGTCGCCGAGGCCGTGGCCAAGGCCGGGGCGCTGCCCGTCTTCGCCGACATAGATCCCTTCACCTACTGCCTCGATGCCTCCGCTGTGGAAGCGGCGGTGACTCCGCGGACCGCTGCCGTGGTGGTCGTACACCGCTTCGGCCGGCTCGCCGACATCGCGCGGCTGCACGAGCTGGGAGCGCGGCACGGGCTGCTCGTGCTGGAGCAGGGGGAATCCGAGGCGCCGTACGACGAGATAGCCCAGCGCAGGGAGCGGGCAGCCTACCTCCACGCGAAGTTGAGCGGTGTGCGGACACCGGACGACGGTGACGGGCACACCTATCAGCAGTACGTCGTGCGTGTTCCGGGCAACGGGCGGCCGGATCGGGACGCTTTCGCGCGGGCCGTGCGGAGCAGGGGAGTCGAGTGCCGCGTGCCGGTGAAGACTCCCGTGCATCGACTGCCCGAATTCCGACGGTGTGTGTCTCTCCCGGAGACGGAGCGGGCTTCCGATGAGACGCTCGCGCTGCCGGTGGACGCCACTCTGACCAAGCGGGACATGCAGCGGATCGTGTCCGCCTGTAATGCCCTTGGAGGGCTTCTTCAGCCCGCTTTCTGACGTGGTTGGGAGCACGGGTCTGTTCGGGGTATGATCTATTCCGTTGCCGCGCGGGAAACCCGCAAAGCGACAGGCCCCTATAGCTCAGTCGGTAGAGCGTCTCCATGGTAAGGAGAAGGTCAACGGTTCGATTCCGTTTGGGGGCTCCAGCAGAAAAGGCCCCACCCTCACGGGTGGGGCCTTTTTCGTGCCCTAGTCCTTGTGGAGGCCCGGGACGCGCATCGCCAGGATCGCCATGTCGTCGGACGGGGCGTCCGAAGCGAAGCGTTCCACCGCGCGCATGATGCGGGCCGCGACCGCGCCCGCCGTGAGGCCCGTGCAGGTCGTGAGGACGTCGGCGAGTCCGTCGTCTCCCAGCATGCGGGCGCCTTCGCGGCGTTCGGTGACGCCGTCCGTGACGCACAGGAGCACGTCGCCCGGGTCGAGGGTGATCGTCTGCTCGTAGAGCTCCAGGTCGTCGATGACGCCGAGGAGCGGCTGGGGTTCGGCTGCCGGTTCCACCGAGCCGTCCTGGCGCAGGCGCAGCGGGAGCGGGTGACCGGCGCAGACGACCTTCAGTTCCGCGCTGCCGTCCTCCTGGGGGCGCATCTCGCCGTAGAGGAGGGTGAGGAAGCGGCTGCGGGCGCCCTCGTCGAGGATGGCGGAGTTCAGGCGTTCCAGGACCGCCGGCCCGCTGAGGCCCTCGCGGGCCAGGAGGCGCAGGGCGTGGCGGGCCAGGCCCGTGACCGCCGCCGCGTTCGGGCCCGTACCGCAGACGTCGCCGATGGCGAAGCCGTAGGCGCCGTCGCGGATGGGGAAGACGTCGTAGAAGTCGCCGCCGACCTCGTTGCCCTCGCCGGCCGCGCGGTAGATGACCTCGACCTCGACGCCCTCGATGTCGGGGAGTTCGGGCGGCAGGAGGCTGCGCTGGAGGGACTGGCTGATGGCCGTGCGCTCGGAGTAGAGGCGGGCGTTGTCCAGGGCCAGGGCGGCTCGGCGGGACAGGTCCTCGGCCAGTTCCAGGATCTCCTGGCGGAAGTGCTCGTCGGTCGGCTTGCCGAGGGTCAGCATGCCGATGACACGGTTGCGGGCGACCAGGGGGAGGACGACCGTCTCGCCGCCCACGGCGGATGCCGTGGCGAGGGTCGGGCCGATGCCGGGGGTGACCTGGTGGGTCGGGCCGCCGCTGAGGCCGAGGCTGCGCATCGAGCTGCGAAGGGCCGCCTGGTGGGCCACCTCGGCGGGGGCCGTCCAGACGCGGGCGCCGGGGGTGGGGACCGGATCGGGCGGGGGCACCTTCGACAGCAGGGACTTGATGCCGTCGATGAGTTCCTCGTCCTCGTGCAGGACGTACGAGAGGTACGGCTCGGAGGCCTGGTGGGCGATCGTGTAGACGGCGCACCAGGTGGCGAGGGTCGGGACCGTCATCTGGGCCATCAGGGCCAGGGTCTGGTCGCGGTCCAGGGTTCCGGCGAGCAGGTCGGAGGCCTCGACGAGGAAGTTCAGGGAGCCGCGGCGCAGGCGTTCGAGTTCGCCGAGGCGGGCCGATTCGACGGCGAGCGCGATGCGGTCGGCGGCGAACTGGAGGCGCAGGGCTTCCTCGTTGGAGTATCTGCCCGGGGCCTCGGCGGCGACGCCGAGGGAGCCGGTGAGGCGGCCCTCGACCTTCAGCGGGACCGTGACGACCGAGCGCATGCCCGTGCCGTTCAGCAGCGGCACGGCGCCGGGGACCGCCGTCAGGTCGTCGTGGACGGCCGGCATGCGGGCGGAGCCGTAGCGGCCGGAGCCTGCCTCTACGGGGACGCGGGCGAAGCGCTGGCGGGCGGAGGGCAGGCCCGTGGAGGCGCGGACCTCCAGTTCCGTCTCGTCGTCGGTGGCCAGCAGGAGGAACGCGGAATCGCCGTCGAGCATGTCGCGGGCACGTTCGACCGTGCGCTGGAGGAGGCCGTCGAGGTCGTCCGGGGCGGGGTAGCCGATGAACACCTCGAAGGGGTCGGTGCTCTGGCCCTCGGAGGTGGTGGAGCTGTCGGAGGCGGGGACGCGCAGGGGCGTCTGGAGAACGGCCCGTTCGTGGTCCCTCACCAGGAGGCACACGGTTGACGGTTCGCCGCCGGTGTCGCGGACGCGCAGGTGGGAGGCGTAGACGGGGGTGACGCGGCCGTTGGCGGCGCGGATGCCGTAGCTGCCTTCCCAGCGGGAGAGCTGGAGTGCCTCCGCGATGCCGGTGCTGGTGCCCGGGGTGTGCGGCCAGGCCGCGAGGTCGGTCAGGGGCTTGCCGGTGACCTGCTCGGCCGGGTAGCCGAAGAGGTCCTCGGCGTCCTCGTTCCAGGCGGTGATGTGGCCGGTGCGGTCGATCTGGATGACGGCCACGCGGACCCGGCCGTCGGCGAGCGGGAGGAGGTCGGCGGGGAGGGCCGGGCCGGCCGCGCGGGTGCCCACCGTCCGGGCCGGGAGGTCGAGTTGGAACCAGACGGTCTTGTGGGTGGGGGTGTACTCGACACCCCAGCGGCCGGCGAGGGCCGCGCACAGCTGGAGGCCGCGTCCGCCCTCGCGGTCGGGGCTGCCCATGTTGATGGCCGAGGCCTGGAGCGGGATCTCACGCTCGGGGTACCGGTCGGCCACCTCGATGCGTACGCCCTCGTCGCTGCGCAGGCAGAGCAGGTCGGCGGAGGTGCCGGCGTGGACCACGGCGTTGGTCACCAGTTCGCTGGTGAGAACGACGGCGTCGTCGACGATGTCGGCGAAGCCCCAGCCCTGGAGGGTGTCGCGGACGAAGGAGCGGGCGCTCGCGACAGATCGCCCGACGGGCTCGAAACTGGCGGCCGCGCGCGCGGTGATCACAGAACTCCTCGACCGGTTCTCGACGTGCTGGGCTGCGTGGCCGACCGGCTCGCACCGCTGTTGCGGCAGGCCACCCGTCGGCCGGGGGTCCGGGGGCTGTCCCCCCGGGATCAGTCCGGTGGTCATGTGTGCGGCCGCCCCTCCGATGCCCGCTCGTCTTCGTGCCACCGCCCAGGCCGGACGAACCGGCGCGGCTGGACAGCCGGATGCAAGGTTACTTACCTTCGCGGTCCAAGCGGATGCCGGTCTGCAGTGTTTCCGTCCGGAGGGTGTGCGGACGATGTGCGAAGCTGCCGAACTGTTATGGCCTGGTTCGGGCAGGGTGAAACACTGGGCAAGCTTCTTGTGAAGGTC
Source organism: Streptomyces sp. SID5464 (assembly GCF_009862985.1). Classification (NCBI taxonomy): domain Bacteria; kingdom Bacillati; phylum Actinomycetota; class Actinomycetes; order Kitasatosporales; family Streptomycetaceae; genus Streptomyces; species Streptomyces sp. SID5464. The sequence continues at coordinate 177,115 of NZ_WWIQ01000009.1, forward strand.
CGGGCAGGCTGAATGTCATCTGCGTACGGGGGGCAGCAGCCCCCTGGGCACGGCCTGCCATGCAGGGCGGAGAATACGCAGTAGTAACCGGTACGCCGAGCGTGGTACCCCAGCACAGCAGTGACGGTCGACCCCTGCGGGAGGGACACAGTGGAGTCTGGCGCAGCGACGCGTGGCAAGAAGACGCGCGCGAAAGGCGGACAGTCCCCGAGCAACCAGGGAAAGGTGCGCAGCGGCACGACTGAGGTGGACACGGCAGCCCTGAACCGGCTGATGGTTGCCCTGGTGGCGATGCGGGACGGCAACTTCCGCAAGCGGCTCACGGTGTCCGGGGACGGCGTGATGGCCGAGATCGCGGCGGTCTTCAACGAGGTGGCCGACCGCAATCTGCATCTGACGGGTGAGCTCTCGCGGGTGCGGCGGATGGTGGGCCGGGAGGGCAAGCTCACCGAGCGGCTGGAGACGGGGGCGTGTGAGGGCTCCTGGGCGACCGCGATCGACAACTCGAATGCCCTGGTGGACGACCTGGTGCGGCCGGTTTCCGAGGTCAGTCGGGTGCTGTCGGCGGTGGCCGAGGGTGATCTGTCGCCGCGTATGGAGTTGCGGACGCAGGTGCCGGACGGGAACGGTCAGCCGCTGCGCGGCGAGTTCCTGAAGGTCGGGCGGACCGTCAACAATCTGGTCGACCAGCTGTCGACGTTCACCGACGAGGTCACGCGTGTGGCCAGTGAGGTGGGCACCGAGGGCAAGCTGGGGGGACAGGCCCGTGTGCGCGGTATGTCGGGTTCGTGGCGGGACCTCACGGACTCCGTCAACACGATGGCGTACCGGCTCACCGCTCAGGTGCGGGATATCGCGCTGGTGACGACGGCGGTCGCCAAGGGCGATCTGTCCCGGAAGGTCACGGTTCAGGTGGCCGGCGAGATGCTGGAGCTGAAGAACACCGTCAACACGATGGTGGACCAGCTGTCGGCGTTCTCCTCCGAGGTGACCCGGGTGGCCCGTGAGGTGGGCACCGAGGGTGCGCTGGGCGGGCAGGCGCAGGTGCCCGGGGTCGCGGGTGTGTGGAAGGAACTCACCGATTCGGTGAACACCATGGCCGGGAACCTCACGGCCCAGGTGCGCGGGATCGCGGAGGTGACGACGGCGGTCGCCAACGGTGACCTGTCGCGGAAGGTGACCGTGCAGGCGCGCGGCGAGGTCGCGCAGCTCGCCGAGACGATCAACCAGATGACCGAGACGCTGCGGATCTTCGCGGACGAGGTCACCCGTGTGGCCAACGAGGTCGGGGCCGAGGGGCGGCTCGGCGGCCAGGCGAATGTGCCGGGTGCGGCGGGGACGTGGAAGGACCTCACCGATTCGGTGAACACGGTCTTCCGGAATCTCACCACCCAGGTGCGGGACATCGCCGCCGTGACGACGGCGGTGGCCAACGGCGACCTGTCGCAGAAGGTCACCGTCGATGTGGCCGGCGAGATGCTGGAGCTGAAGAACACCGTCAACACGATGGTCGACCAGCTGTCCGCCTTCGGTGCGGAAGTGACCAGGGTGGCCCGTGAGATCGGTGTCGAGGGTGAGCTCGGCGGCCAGGCGCAGGTGCCGGGCGCGGCCGGGACGTGGAAGGACCTGACGGACTCCGTCAACACGGCGTTCCGGAACCTCACCGGACAGGTGCGGAACATCGCGCAGGTGACGACGGCGGTGGCCAACGGCGACCTGTCGCAGAAGGTCACCGTCGACGTCTCCGGCGAGATGCTCAAGCTGAAGAACACCGTGAACACGATGGTGGACCAGCTGTCGAGCTTCGCCGACCAGGTGACCCGGATGGCCCGGGACGTGGGCACGGAGGGCCGTCTCGGCGGTCAGGCCCAGGTGGACGGCGTGTCCGGCACGTGGAAGGAGCTCACCGACTCCGTCAACTCCATGGCCGGCAACCTCACCTCCCAGGTGCGCAACATCGCGCAGGTGACGACGGCGGTGGCCCGGGG
>NZ_WWIQ01000009.1:179673-366869 GCF_009862985.1 Streptomyces sp. SID5464
CTGGAGCTGAAGAACACCCTGAACACGATGGTGGACCAGCTGTCGTCGTTCGCCCAGGAGGTCACGCGGGTGGCCCGTGAGGTGGGTACGGAGGGCATCCTGGGCGGCCAGGCCGAGGTGCAGGGCGTCTCCGGCACCTGGAAGGACCTCACCCAGTCCGTGAACGGCATGGCGAACAACCTGACCATCCAGGTGCGCAACATCGCGGAGGTCACGACCGCGGTCGCCCGGGGCGATCTGTCGAAGAAGATCACCGTCGACGCCAAGGGCGAGATCCTCGAACTCGTCACGACCGTCAACACGATGGTCGACCAGCTGTCCTCCTTCGCCGAGCAGGTGACCCGGGTGGCCCGCGAGGTGGGCACCGAGGGCATCCTGGGCGGTCAGGCGCACGTGCCGGGCGTCACGGGCATCTGGAAGGACCTGAGCGACAACGTCAACCTGATGGCGAAGAACCTCACCACTCAGGTGCGGAACATCTCCCAGGTCTCGGCGGCGGTCGCCAACGGTGACCTGACGCGGCAGGTCACCATCGAGGCGCGCGGTGAGGTCGCGCAGCTCGCCGACACCATCAACACGATGGTGAAGACGCTGAGTTCGTTCGCCGAGCAGGTCACCAAGGTGGCCCGTGAGGTGGGCACGGACGGCATCCTCGGCGGGCAGGCGCACGTGCCGGGTGTGGCCGGTACGTGGAAGGACCTGACCGAGTCCGTGAACCAGATGGCGTCCAACCTGACCGGTCAGGTGCGCAACATCGCCATGGTGACCACGGCCATCGCCAAGGGTGACCTGACGAAGAAGATCGACATCGACGCGCGCGGGGAGATCCTCGAGCTGAAGACGACCATCAACACGATGGTCGACCAGCTGTCGTCGTTCGCCGAGGAGGTCACCCGGGTCGCCCGCGAGGTGGGCACGGAGGGACAGCTCGGCGGCCAGGCACGCGTGCGTGACGTCGACGGCACCTGGCGGGACCTGACCGAGTCCGTGAACGAGATGGCCGGGAACCTGACCCGGCAGGTGCGTGCCATCGCGCGCGTGGCGACCGCGGTGACCCGCGGCGATCTGAACCTGAAGATCGACGTGGACGCGTCCGGGGAGATCCAGGAGCTCCAGGACTACATCAACAAGATGATCGCCAACCTGCGCGACACCACGATCGCCAACAAGGAGCAGGACTGGCTCAAGGGCAACCTGGCCCGTATCTCCGCGCTGATGCAGGGCCGCCGCGACCTGGAGGACGTGGCCTCGCTGATCATGAGCGAGCTGACGCCGGTGGTGTCCGCGCAGCACGGCGCGTTCTTCCTGGCGATGCCGCTCGTCGACGGCGAGGACATGAACGCCGCGGACGAGGACCAGTACGAGCTGCGCATGCTCGGCTCGTACGGCTACTCGATGGGCTCCATGCCGACGTCGTTCCAGCCCGGTGAGGCACTCATCGGCACGGCCGCCACGGAGAAGCGCACGATCCTCGTGGAGAACGCGCCCAGCGGCTACCTGAGGATCTCCTCGGGGCTCGGGGAGGCGCCGCCCGCGCAGGTGATCGTGCTGCCGGTGCTGTTCGAGGGGAAGGTGCTCGGCGTCATCGAGCTGGCGTCCTTCACGCCGTTCACCCAGATCCAGAAGGACTTCCTCAACCAGATCGCGGAGATGATCGCGACGAGCGTCAACACCATCTCCGTCAACACCAAGACCGAGCTGCTGCTGGCGCAGTCGCAGGAGCTGACCGAACAACTGCGTGAGCGCTCCGCGGAGTTGGAGCAGCGGCAGAAGGCCCTCCAGGCGTCCAACGCCGAACTGGAGGAGAAGGCCGAGCTGCTGGCCCAGCAGAACCGCGACATCGAGGTGAAGAACACCGAGATCGAGGAGGCGCGGCAGGTCCTGGAGGAGCGCGCCGAGCAGCTCGCCGTGTCGATGCGCTACAAGAGCGAGTTCCTGGCGAACATGTCGCACGAGCTGCGTACGCCGCTCAACTCGCTGCTGATCCTGGCCAAGCTGCTCGCCGACAACGCCGAGGGGAACCTCTCCCCGAAGCAGGTCGAGTTCGCCGAGACGATCCACGGGGCCGGTTCCGACCTGCTCCAGCTGATCAACGACATCCTCGACCTGTCGAAGGTCGAGGCGGGCAAGATGGACGTCTCCCCGACGCGGATCGCGCTCGTCCAGCTCGTGGACTACGTGGAGGCCACCTTCCGGCCGCTGACCGCGGAGAAGGGCCTGGACCTGTCCGTACGGGTCTCGCCGGAGCTGCCCGCGACGCTGCACACCGACGAGCAGCGGTTGCTGCAGGTGCTGCGCAACCTGCTGTCCAACGCGGTGAAGTTCACCGACTCCGGGTCGGTGGAGCTGGTCATCAGGCCGGCGCGGGACGACGTGCCGCAGAAGATCCGGGAGCAGTTGCTGGAGACCGGGTCGCTGACCGATCCGGACGCCGAGCTGATCGCGTTCTCCGTGACGGACACCGGGATCGGCATCGCGTCCAGCAAGATGCGGGTGATCTTCGAGGCGTTCAAGCAGGCCGACGGCACGACCAGCCGCAAGTACGGCGGTACGGGTCTCGGGCTGTCCATCTCGCGGGAGATCGCCCAGCTGCTCGGCGGTGAGATCCACGCGCAGAGCGAGCCGGGCCGCGGCTCGACGTTCACGCTGTACCTGCCGCTGCACCCGAGCGAACTGCCGCCGCAGGGCTACCAGCAGCAGCTGCCGGCCCTGGAGGCCGGTGACCTGATGACGTCGACGTCGGAGCTGTCCGAGCTGTCCGAGGTCGAGGTCGAGACGCCGGCCGAGGTGAAGTCGTACAACGAGACGCAGAACGGGCCGGCCGCCCTGTTCCGGCGGCGGCGCAGGATGCCGGAGCTGGCACCGCGCCCGGCGCAGCCGGAGCAGTGGACGCCCGCGGAGCAGGAGACGGCGCCGAAGACGCAGCGCGGCATCCGGTTCGGCGGCCAGAAGGTCCTGATCGTGGACGACGACATCCGCAACGTCTTCGCGCTGACGAGCGTCCTGGAGCAGCACGGCCTGTCCGTGCTGTACGCGGAGAACGGCCGTGAGGGCATCGAGGTGCTGGAGCAGCACGACGACGTGGCGGTCGTCCTGATGGACATCATGATGCCCGAGATGGACGGGTACGCGACGACCACGGCGATCCGCAGGATGCCGCAGTTCGCCGGACTGCCGATCATCGCGCTGACCGCGAAGGCCATGAAGGGCGACCGGGAGAAGGCGATCGAGTCGGGCGCCTCCGACTACGTCACGAAGCCGGTCGACCCCGATCACCTGCTGACGGTGATGGATCAGTGGATGCGAGGGGAATGAGGGGAACGTTGGACCGTTACGCAACGTTGGCGGGAAGGTTCGGTGTTCACACGGAGTTGCGGACTCGGTGTGCGCATAGTCGTGTAGAAGTACGAGATCTGGGGAACCTTCTGGTCTCCTGCTGCGTTTCTGCTACGTGCACAGTGACATCCCGGTGACAGGGTGTGGTGACAGGCAGGGTGCGGCTACGATGACCGGCACAAGGACGGGCGGCGCAAGGGAGTCGTCCCCTGGGGCGGCACCCACCGGTGCACCCCCAGGTCCTGCGGACAGGGGAGGCCCCACGCCGGGGCGAGGAGGGCGGGCCATGGTGCAGAAGGCCAAGATCCTCCTGGTCGATGACCGGCCGGAGAATCTGCTTGCGCTGGAGGCGATCCTCTCTGCGCTCGATCAGACGCTGGTGCGGGCATCGTCCGGGGAGGAAGCGCTCAAAGCGCTGCTCACGGACGACTTCGCGGTCATTCTGCTGGACGTCCAGATGCCGGGCATGGACGGCTTCGAAACAGCCGCGCACATCAAGCGGCGGGAGCGGACCCGGGACATCCCGATCATCTTCCTCACCGCGATCAACCACGGGCCACACCACACCTTCCGGGGTTACGCGGCCGGCGCGGTCGACTACATCTCCAAGCCGTTCGACCCGTGGGTGCTGCGCGCGAAGGTCTCCGTCTTCGTCGAGCTGTACATGAAGAACTGCCAGCTGCGTGAGCAGGCGTCGCTGCTGCGGCTCCAGTTGGACGGCAACGGCAAGGACGCGGGCGGTGAGGCCAAGGAGTCGGCCGGGCTGCTCGCCGAGCTCTCCGCTCGGCTCGCGGCCGTCGAGGAACAGGCCGAGGCGCTGACCAAGCAGCTCAACGACGATTCGACGGACGCCGCGGCGGTGGCCACGGCGGCCCATCTGGAGCGCAAGCTCACGGGGTTGCGGCGGGCGCTGGACGCGCTGGAGCCGGGCACCGGGACCACATCGTCGGTGTCCTCGCAGAACTGACGCCCGGGCAGGCGAGGTTGCCCGCCCATGAGTCAGCGTCAATTCCGTGCCTCTCCCGGAGCGACACGAACGGGTGAAGCCGTAGGCACACGTGTCCCTTGTCGTCTCCCCCGGTAACCTCACACCCATGGCCTCACGTCCCTCCGCAGCCAAGAAGCCGCCCGCGAAGAAGGCGGCCGGTTCGGCGAAGGCTCCGGCGAAGAAGGCCGCTGCCAAAAAGGCTCCCGCGAAGAAGGCGCCCGCCAAGAAGGCCGCGGCGAAGAAGGTCGCGCCCAAACCGGCTCCGAGCCCGACCGGGGGCATCTACCGGCTCGTGCGCGCCCTGTGGCTCGGGGTCGCCCATGCCGTGGGCGCCGTGTTCCGCGGCATAGGGCAGGGTGCCAAGAACCTCGACCCGGCCCATCGCAAGGACGGTGTCGCCCTGCTGCTGCTCGCCATCGCGCTGATCGTCGCCGCGGGCACCTGGGCCGACCTGAAGGGCCCCGTGGGCGACCTGGTCGAAATCCTGGTGACCGGTGCCTTCGGCCGGCTCGACCTGCTCGTGCCGATCCTGCTCGCCGTCATCGCCGTGCGGTTCATCCGCCACCCGGAGAAGCCCGAGGCCAACGGACGCATCGTCATCGGCCTGTCCGCGCTCGTCATCGGCGTGCTCGGCCAGGTCCACATCGCCTGCGGCTCACCCGCCCGCGGCGACGGCATGCAGGCGATAAGGGACGCCGGTGGCCTCATCGGCTGGGCCATGGCGACCCCGCTGTCGTACGCCATGGGCGACGTGCTCGCCGTGCCGCTGCTCGTGCTGCTGACGGTCTTCGGGCTGCTGGTCGTCACGGCCACGCCGGTCAACGCCATCCCGCAGCGGCTGCGGCACGCCGGGGTGCGGCTCGGGATTCTCCGAGACCCGGCCGACGACGAGTTCGGGGAGGACGACGAGCGCTACGAGGAGCAGTGGCGTGAGGCGCTGCCCGCACGGCCGCGCGGCAGGCGCACGCCGGCGCCCGGGGCGTACGACCCCGACAGCGCCGAGCAGGAGGCGCTCTCCCGGCGCCGCGGCCGTCCCCGGCGGTCGGCGGTGCCGCAGCCCGACATGGACCGGCCCATGGACGCCGTGGACGTCGCCGCGGCGGCGGCCGCCGCGCTCGACGGGGCCGTGCTGCACGGGATGCCGCCCTCGCCGATCGTCGCCGACCTCACCCAGGGCGTGAGCGTCGGGGACCGCGAGGCGACCACGCCGACGCCCGTCCCGGCCGCCAGGCCCCAGCAGGAGAAGCTCACACAGGGCGAGCCCGAGCAGGAGAAGCCGAGGGCGGGTGTCCGCGACCTCACCAAGTCCCCGCCCGCCAAGCCCCGCGACCTGCCGCCGCGTGCGGAACAGCTCCAGCTGTCCGGCGACATCACCTACGCGCTGCCGTCGCTCGACCTCCTCACGCGCGGCGGCCCCGGCAAGGCCCGCAGCGCAGCCAACGACGCCATAGTCGCCGCGCTCACCAACGTCTTCACCGAGTTCAAGGTCGACGCCAACGTCACCGGCTTCACGCGCGGGCCGACGGTCACGCGCTACGAGATCGAGCTCGGCCCCGCCGTGAAGGTCGAGCGGATCACCGCGCTCGCCAAGAACATCGCCTACGCCGTCGCCAGTCCGGACGTGCGGATCATCAGCCCGATCCCCGGCAAGTCCGCGGTCGGCATCGAGATCCCGAACACCGACCGGGAGATGGTCAACCTCGGTGACGTACTGCGGCTCGCGGAGTCCGCGGAGGACGACGACCCGATGCTGGTCGCCTTCGGCAAGGACGTCGAGGGCGGCTACGTCATGCACTCGCTGGCGAAGATGCCGCACATGCTGGTCGCCGGCGCCACCGGCTCCGGCAAGTCGTCCTGCATCAACTGCCTGATCACCTCGATCATGATGCGGGCGACCCCCGAGGACGTCCGGATGATCCTCGTCGACCCCAAGCGGGTCGAGCTGACCGCCTACGAGGGCATCCCGCACCTGATCACTCCGATCATCACCAACCCCAAGCGGGCCGCCGAGGCGCTCCAGTGGGTCGTGCGCGAGATGGACCTGCGCTACGACGACCTGGCCGCCTACGGCTACCGGCACATCGACGACTTCAACCGGGCCGTGCGCGAGGGCAAGGTCAAACCGCCCGAGGGCAGCGAGCGCGAGCTCCAGCCGTACCCGTACCTGCTGGTCATCGTCGACGAGCTCGCCGACCTGATGATGGTCGCGCCGCGCGACGTCGAGGACGCGATCGTGCGCATCACGCAGCTCGCGCGCGCGGCCGGCATCCATCTGGTGCTCGCCACACAGCGGCCGTCCGTCGACGTCGTCACCGGCCTGATCAAGGCGAACGTGCCGTCGCGGCTGGCGTTCGCCACGTCGTCGCTCGCCGACTCGCGGGTCATCCTCGACCAGCCGGGCGCCGAGAAGCTCATCGGCAAGGGCGACGGGCTGTTCCTGCCGATGGGTGCCAACAAGCCGACCCGTATGCAGGGCGCCTTCGTGACCGAGGAGGAGATCGCGGGCGTCGTCCGGCACTGCAAGGACCAGATGGCGCCCGTCTTCCGGGACGACGTCACCGTCGGGACCAAGCAGAAGAAGGAGATCGACGAGGACATCGGCGACGACCTCGACCTGCTGTGCCAGGCGGCCGAACTGGTCGTCTCCACGCAGTTCGGGTCGACCTCCATGCTCCAGCGCAAACTGCGCGTCGGCTTCGCCAAGGCCGGGCGGCTGATGGACCTCATGGAGTCCCGGAACATCGTCGGGCCGAGCGAGGGTTCCAAGGCTCGTGACGTTCTTGTGAAGCCTGATGAGCTGGATGGCGTGCTCGCGCTGATCCGGGGGGAGTCTGAAGGGTAGGGAAGCGGTTCACACCGGTCGCCACGCCGAGTCGTACTGCAATCGGGTGTCCGGATCGTGACTCACCCGTAAGGGGGCATCGAGCAACCGTTTCCCTTCGGCGTACGTCAAGTTGAGGGAAACGACGAACAGCTTCCCCACCATCGGAATGTCGGGCCATTCCGATGGCGTACAAAGTGCCACCGCCCGGTTGCCCCACCCTTTTGTACCCCCCCTAGACTGAACCTCCAGCACAGGCGGCTACACGCTCGAAAGGCGCCCCCGTGTCCATCGGCAACTCCCCTGAAGACGAGCGTCCGTTCGAAGACGAGCGCGTCGAAGAAGACCGCGAGGAAGCCCGCCCCTCCATCGGCCGTGCCCTTCAGCAGGCGCGTATCGCCGCTGGGCTGACCGTCGACGACATCAGTAGCGCCACCCGGGTCCGCATGAACATCGTGCACGCCATCGAGGCGGACGACTTCACCGCCTGCGGTGGTGACGTCTATGCCCGAGGGCACATCAGGACCCTGGCCAAGGCCGTCCACCTCGACCCCGCGCCGCTGCTCGACCAGTACGGCGACGAGCACGGCGGGCGCCCGGCACCGACCCCGGCAGCTCCCCTCTTCGAGGCGGAGCGCATCCGTCCGGAGCGGCGGGGGCCCAACTGGACCGCCGCCATGGTTGCCGCGATCGTCGCCGTGATCGGATTCGTCGGGTTCACCATGTTCCAGGGCGGCGACGACGGCGGCGGCGAGGCGAACGTGGCCGAGGGCTCCACGCCCGGCGACTCCGCCTCGCCGACCACCAAGACCAAGAAGCCCACTGACCCCAAGCCCGAGGCGTCCGACAGCGCCATCGCCGCCGCGCCCCAGGACAAGGTGACGGTCCAGGTGGCCGCCGCCGACGGCCGCAGCTGGATCTCCGCCAAGGACCACAACGGCCGGCTGCTCTTCGACGGATTCCTCAAGCAGGGCGAGACCAAGACCTTCCAGGACAGCTCGAAGGTGCACCTCGTCCTCGGTGACGCCGGTGCGATCGACCTCTTCGTCAACGGCAAGAAGATCAAGGACGACTTCCAGCCGGGCTCCGTGGAGCGCCTGACGTACACGAAGGGTGACCCCGAGGCCGGGTAACCGGGCGGAAGGGTGCCGTCACTACGGGGTTGGCCTGGAAACGGCCAACCCCGTCGACGTGGGGTGTCAGCGGGACGAAGTACTCTTGAGCCCATGCCTGAACGCCGTACCGTCGCACTCGTCACCCTTGGCTGCGCCCGTAACGAGGTGGACTCGGAGGAGCTCGCAGGCCGTTTGGAGGCGGACGGCTGGCAGCTCGTGGAGGACGCCGAGGACGCGGACGTCGCTGTCGTGAACACCTGCGGCTTCGTCGAGGCCGCCAAGAAGGACTCCGTCGACGCCCTCCTGGAGGCCAACGACCTCAAGGGACACGGCAGAACCCAGGCCGTCGTGGCGGTGGGCTGCATGGCCGAGCGGTACGGCAAGGAGCTCGCCGAAGCCCTCCCCGAGGCCGACGGTGTACTCGGGTTCGACGACTACACGGACATCTCGGACCGCCTCCAGACCATCCTCAACGGCGGCATCCACGCCTCGCACACCCCGCGCGACCGGCGCAAGCTGCTGCCGATCAGCCCGGCCGAGCGGCAGGAGTCGGCCGCCGAGGTCGCGCTGCCCGGACACGCCCCCGCGGACCTCCCGGAGGGCCTCGCTCCGGCCTCCGGCCCCCGCGCGCCCCTGCGCCGCCGTCTGGACGGCTCCCCGGTGGCCTCCGTGAAGCTCGCCTCCGGCTGTGACCGGCGCTGCTCCTTCTGCGCCATCCCGTCCTTCCGTGGCTCCTTCATCTCCCGCCGCCCGAGCGACGTGCTGAACGAGACCCGCTGGCTGGCCGAGCAGGGCGTGAAGGAGATCATGCTGGTCTCCGAGAACAACACCTCCTACGGCAAGGACCTCGGCGACATCCGCCTGCTGGAGTCGCTGCTGCCCGAGCTCGCCGAGGTGGACGGCATCGAGCGGGTCCGGGTGAGCTACCTCCAGCCCGCGGAGATGCGGCCGGGCCTGATCGACGTGCTGACGTCGACCCCGAAGGTCGCGCCCTACTTCGACCTGTCCTTCCAGCACTCCGCGCCCGGTGTGCTGCGCGCGATGCGCCGCTTCGGCGACACTGACCGGTTCCTGGAGCTGCTCGACACGATCCGCAGCAAGGCGCCCGAGGCCGGCGTGCGCTCCAACTTCATCGTCGGCTTCCCCGGCGAGAGCGAGGCCGACCTCGCCGAACTGGAGCGGTTCCTCAGCGGCGCGCGGCTGGACGCCATCGGCGTCTTCGGCTACTCCGACGAGGAGGGCACCGAGGCGGCGACCTACGAGAACAAGCTCGACGAGGACGTCGTCGCCGAGCGGCTGGCCCGTGTCTCGCGGCTGGCCGAGGAACTCGTCTCGCAGCGCGCCGAGGAGCGCGTCGGCCAGACGGTGCACGTGCTCGTCGAGTCCGTCGACGACGAGGAGGGCGTGTACGGCCGGGCGGCGCACCAGGCGCCCGAGACGGACGGCCAGGTGCTGCTCACGAGCGGCGCGGGCCTGAGCAGCGGCCGTATGGTCGAGGCGAAGGTGGTCGGTACGGAGGGCGTCGACCTGGTGGCCGAGCCGCTTCAGGGCTCGTTCGCGTCGCCGGCGTGGAGTGAGGAGGCGGGCAGATGACCGGTGTTCCGGCATCCGCGGCGGGAGGCCCCTCCGGCGCGAGGAGGGCCGCGGCCGGTGCGGCTTCGGGGAAGGTTCCCGGGGCTTCGATGGGCCGGTCGGCCGCGCGGTCGACCGAGGGCGGTGCGTCCGGCGCGGCGCCGGGTGCACGGCAGGGTGCGGCGTCCGGCGTGGGTGACAGCGGGGCCGCCGCCGGTGACGGCGCGGAGAGCGCCGTCGTCGACGCGCAGGACGACGGGAAGCCGGCACGGGGCGGGAAGCTGGCTGCCGCGGCCGTCAACCAGGCCAGCGTCTGGAACGTCGCCAACCTCCTGACCATGCTCCGGCTGATCCTCGTACCGGCCTTCGTGGCGCTGATGCTCGCGGACGGCGGGTACGACCCGGCGTGGCGGGCCCTCGCCTGGGCGGCCTTCGCCATCGCCATGATCACCGACCTCTTCGACGGTCATCTGGCGCGCACGTACAACCTGGTCACCGACTTCGGGAAGATCGCCGACCCCATCGCCGACAAGGCGATCATGGGGGCGGCGCTGATCTGTCTGTCCGCGCTCGGCGATCTGCCGTGGTGGGTGACGGGCGTCATCCTCGGCCGGGAACTCGGGATCACGCTGCTGCGTTTTCTGGTCATTCGGTACGGCGTCATCCCGGCCAGCCGCGGAGGCAAGCTCAAGACGCTCACCCAGGGCGTGGCCGTGGGCATGTACGTGCTGGCGCTGACGGGGTGGCTGGCCACCCTGAGGTTCTGGGTGATGGCCGCGGCGGTCGTTCTGACCGTGGTGACCGGGCTCGACTATGTGAAACAGGCCATTGTGCTGCGCAGGCGGGGAATCGCCGAGCGCAAGGCCGCGTTGGAGGAGAAGGAAGCGTGAGTTCCACGGCCACCGACGTGGTGCGACTACTCACGGTGAAGGGCAGGACGCTCGCCGTCGCGGAGTCGCTGACCGGTGGCCTCGTAGCGGCGGAGATCACATCCGTCCCCGGGGCGTCCAAGGTCTTCCGGGGCTCGGTGACGGCCTACGCCACCGAACTGAAGCATGACCTACTGGGCGTCGACGCCGCCCTGCTGGCGGCGCGAGGAGCGGTGGATCCGCAGGTCGCGGCCCAGATGGCGGCCGGAGTGCGTAAGGCGCTCGGCACGGACTGGGGCATCGCGACCACCGGTGTCGCGGGTCCCGAGCCGCAGGACGGACAGAGCGTCGGGACGGTCTTCGTCGCCGTGGACGGACCCCTGAGGGCCGATTCCGGTTCTGCCGGCGGCGGAAAAGTGGAGGCTCTGCGGTTGAACGGCGACCGCGAGGAAATTCGTAGAGAGAGTGTACGGAGCGTACTCGCACTGCTCCTGAAGGAGCTTGCGGGCGAACAGACTGGGAATGAGCGGGCACAGGATACGGAACGGAACGGGGGGTTTTGATGTTTGCAGCCCTGAGTGAACACGACATCGCTCCCCGCACGGCCGCGGCGCAAGGCGGTACGGTGGGGCGTAATGGATGCGGCTACGCGGTCCGAGGAGGGAGCCACCGATGATTCTGCTCCGTCGCCTGCTGGGTGACGTGCTGCGTCGGCAGCGCCAGCGCCAGGGCCGTACTCTGCGCGAAGTCTCCTCGTCCGCCCGAGTCTCACTCGGCTATCTATCCGAGGTGGAGCGGGGGCAGAAGGAGGCTTCCTCCGAACTGCTCTCCGCCATCTGCGACGCGCTGGACGTACGGATGTCCGAGCTCATGCGGGAAGTGAGCGACGAGCTCGCCCTGGCCGAGCTGGCCCAGTCCGCTGCGGCCACCCCCAGCGAACCTGTGCCCACGCCGGTTCGCCCGATGCTGGGTTCCGTTTCGGTGACCGGTGTGCCACCGGAACGGGTGACGATCAAGGCGCCCGCCGAGGCGGTGGACGTCGTCGCCGCGTGAGCGTGTACGCGGACGCGGCTCGCGCCGTGTGAAGCGTGGGACGCCGACGAGGCGCTGAGAAGGTGTGGTGAGGCCCCGGCCGGGCCTCTCCGGGAGATCCGGAGGGGTGCGCCCGGGGTTTTCGCTTGCGCGGGGCCGCCCAGCATCGGCCTGTCCGTTTTGTTTGCGTTTGCCGGTGGGGCGTGCGGCGGTCATCGTTGAGGGGATGGCGGGGGGCAGCCAACGGAGGTGCGGATGTACGTCGTGAAGAGCCCGCTGTCCGACGCGAGCCTGAAGACCGTCTCCGAGGCGTTGCAGGGCGCCCTGGTCGACCTGGTGGACCTCGCCCTCGTGGCGAAGCAGATCCACTGGAACGTGGTGGGGCCGCGCTTCCGCTCCGTACACCTCCAGCTCGATGAGGTCGTCGACACCGCGCGGAAGTACTCCGACACCGTGGCGGAGCGCGCCGCGGCGCTCGGGATCCCGCCCGACGGGCGTGCCGCGACGGTCGCCGTCGGCAGCGGGATCGGCGTGACGCCCGAGGGGTGGGTCGACGACACGACCGCCGTGGGGGCGCTCGTCGAGGCGCTGGGCGCGGTGATCGCGCGGATGCGGGAACGGGTCGAGGCGACCGGTGAGCCGGATCCCGTGAGCCAGGACATCTTCATCGGGATCACGGCGGACCTGGAGAAGCATCACTGGATGTTCCAGGCCGAGAACGGGTGACCGGAGAGGGCGCGGCAGCGGGAGACGGGCCGAGCGGAGACATCGCCGCTCAGGGCTTCGCCGCTCGCGGTCTCGCAGCCCGGCGCAGTGGGGTGCGCGGTGCGCCCGTGTGCCGTTGGTGCGCCCTGTCCGCCGGCCCGCGCGGCCCCATAGCGTCGGGCTGGAGGTGGCGGCCATGGCGGGGATAGGGCGCTGGGGGGCCCGCGGAGCTGTGCTGGGGCTGGGGGCGCTGTGGTGGTGGGCGGTGCTGCGGCTGGTGGTCGCGCCCGGGGCCGGGGTGCTGGAGGCGACGGTCGCGGCCGGGGGGTGGGGGTTGAGCGTGCTGCCGGTGCATTGCGTGCCGAAGGGGCGGGCGAGCGCGGCGGTTGGTACGGGGCGGTGGCGGAGGGTGCTGGCGGTGGGGCGCCGGGGGGTGGTGTCGCGGAGGGGGTGATGTCGGGGGCGGGTGCTTCGGGGGCGCGGGGGTCTTGGGTGGGTGTGTGCCAGGTGTGTCTACCAGGGCATCGCCACGCCGCCGTTCGGGCGGACGATCTGGCCCGTCGTGAAGGCCGAGGCGTCGGATGCCAGGTGCAGGACCGCGTGGGCGATGTCCTCGGGGGTGCCGACCTTCCCCAACGGGGACATGCGGGTCATGAGGGCCTCGGTGTGTGCCTGGGCCTCGCTGTCGCGGCGGTCGGTCATGGGGGTACGGATCCAGCCGGGAGCGACCGCGTTGACGCGGATCCCGTGCCGGCCGACCTCGGTCGCGAGGGTCTTGGTCAGCTGGACCACCGCCGCCTTGGCCGCGCCGTAGCAGAGCAGCCCGCGGGCGCCGGTGTCGACGGCGCCCGAGG
Organism: Streptomyces sp. SID5464; assembly: GCF_009862985.1. Lineage (NCBI taxonomy): Bacteria > Bacillati > Actinomycetota > Actinomycetes > Kitasatosporales > Streptomycetaceae > Streptomyces > Streptomyces sp. SID5464. The sequence goes on from NZ_WWIQ01000009.1 coordinate 192,966, forward strand.
CCATGGTGACGATGCTGCCCCCGCAGCCCTGGGCGATCATCAGACGGGCCGCCTCCTGGCAGGCGTGCAGCACGCCCTTGAAGTTGACGTCGAGCACCCGGTCGAGATCTTCGTCCCGGGTCTCCAGAACCGGGCTGCTGTGCATGATCCCGGCGATCGCGGCCAGGATGTCCAGGCGTTCGCAGGAGGTGATGGCCTGCCTCAGCCGGGCGCGGTCGGTGACGTCGAGGTCGTGGGTGTGGGCGGTGCCGCCGCCGTCCTTGATCAGGGCCGCCGTCTCGTGCAGGCCCTCGGTGTCGCGGTCCGCGCAGTGCACGGTGGCGCCCGCCTCCCCGAGCAGGAGTGCCGAGGCCCGGCCGATGCCGCTCGCGGCTCCGGTGACGAAAGCGGCGCGGCCGGTGAGGTCGTACGCCGTGACGGGCATACAGGGACCGTACGAGCGTTTCTGACGGGTCGTCAATGGGCGCGACTGCGCCGGGTCGGGGACGCGGCCGGGGCGGGGCCCCGCTGACAGGCGGGGCACCAGTACGTGGGGCGTTCGCGGGAGCCGTCTCCCTGGTCGGCGACACGGACGGAGGTGTGGCAGCGCAGGCAGGGGCGGGGGGCCCGGCCGTACACGAAGAGGTCCTGGCCGCGGCGGCCCGTCGTACTGCGGATCGGGCGGTCGCGGTTGGTCTCCAGCAGCTTCTTGGCGAGCGCGGGCAGCTGGGCGGCGCGCTCGGCGGGCAGGTCGCCGACGGGGAGCCAGGGGGTGACGCCGAGCAGGAAGCAGAGCTCGCTCTTGTAGACATTGCCGATACCGGCGAGGTTGCGCTGGTCGAGCAGGGCCTCGCCGAGGGGGCGGGCGGGGTCCTGGAGGAGATGGGCGAGGGCCCGGTCGGGGTCCCAGTCCGGGCCGAGGAGGTCGGGGCCGAGGTGGCCGACCGCGCGGTGCTCGTCGGCGGTGCGCAGGAGCTCCAGGACGGGGAGGCGGTAGCCGACGGCCGTGCGGTCGGCGTTGCCGAGGATCGCGCGGATCTGGTGGCCGGGGCCGCCGCTCCAGCGCCGGCCGTTCGCGTACACCTTCCAGGAACCGTCCATCCGCAGGTGGGAGTGCAGGGTCAGGCCGCCCTCGACGCGGGTCAGGAGGTGTTTGCCGCGCGCGGTGACGTCGAGGACCGTACGGCCCGTGAGGTCGGCCGTCGCGAGCCGGGGCACCCGGAGGTCGCTACGGGTCAGCACCTTGCCCGCGAGGGCGTTGTGCAGCCGGCTCGCGGTCTGCCAGACCGTGTCACCTTCGGGCATGGGTCAAGGGTGGCACGTCGCCGGGACGATCAGGCGCGCAGGCGGAGGCCACGGGGGGTCGCGATGAAGCCCGCTCCTTCCAGGAGGGTGCCGATGGGGGAGGTCAGGGCCTGGGCGCCGTTGACGCGCTCCACCGTGACCGTGCCGAGGGAGCCCGCGCGGGCGGATTCGGCGAGGGCCTCCGCTGCGGTGCGCAGGCGGGGGTCGTCGGTGGGGTCGCCGTCCGGGTCGGCGGCCCAGGCGAGCAGGGTCTTCCCGCCGCGCTCCATGTAGAGCGTCAGCTCGCCGTCGACGAGCACCACCAGGGAGCCCGCCTTGCGGCCCGGCTTGTGCCCGGCGCCGGTCGGGGGCTCGGGCCAGGGCAGGGCGGCGCCGTACGCGTTCGCCGGATCGGCGGCGGCGAGGACGACGGCCCGGGCAGCGGCGTCCGGACGGGTGCGACGGCCCGGATACCCGGAGTCGTAGGCCGCGCGTCCGCCGTTCTGCCAGGGCGGGGCGCCCTGCGGGGCGTAGTCGCGGGGCGAGACGTACTCGTCCGGGGACGGCCGGGGAGTTTCGAAGGAGGAACCAAGGTCGGGGAAGCCGTCGTGGCCGGGGTGGCCGGGGTGGTCGGTGTGGTCGGTGAAGGGAGCCGAGTCGCCCGGGGCGGCGAAGTCGTGGGCGGGGAACGGGTCGAGGTCGGGGCCCGGCGGCGGGCCTGGCAGGTCCTCGCCACGGTCGCGGGCGTTGGACACCGCGCGCAGGCGGTCCACGGCACCGTCCATCGCGAACTGTGCGGCGCCGAGGCCCTCCACGACGTAGCCGCGGCGGGCCTGGCCGCTCTCCTCGAAGGCGGACAGGACGCGGTACGTCGCCGAGAAGCCGCCCTCGACGCCCTCAGCCGAGACCGCGCCCCTGGTCACCACGCCGTGCCGGTCGAGGAGGGTGCGGGCGAGGGCGTGGGCCCGCACCGTGGGGTCCGGCTCGTGGGCCGGGAGCAGGGACCAGCGGCCGGCGACGGTCGGCGGGCCGGAGCGGGAGGCGGGGCGGGCCGCGGCCGTCAGGGAGCCGTAGCGGCCGCGCGGGACCGTGCGCTTGGCGCGGTGGGCCGTGGAGCCGGCGGTGCGGCCCGAGCCCAGCAGGGAACGCATGGGCGCGAGCGTGTCGTTGGTCAGGCGTCCGGACCAGGCCAGGTCCCAGAGCACGTCGGCCAGTTGGGGATCGGTGGCGTCGGGGTGGGTGGTGGCGCGGACCTGGTCGGCGATCTGGCGGAAGAACAGGCCGTAGCCGCCGGAGAGGATGTCCAGGACGGACTGATGGAGGGCGGTCAGCTCCAGGGGGTGCGGGGGCGGCAGGAGCAGGGGGGCCGCGTCCGCCAGGTAGAGGGAGACCCAGCCGTCCTTGCCCGGGAGGGAGCCCGCCCCGGCCCAGACCACCTCTCCGGCGGCCGTGAGCTCGTCCAGCATGGCCGGGTTGTAGTTCACGACCCGGGAGGGCAGGACCAGCTTCTCCAGGGCGGAGGCGGGCACGGACGCGCCCTGCACCTGCTCGATGGCGCGCACCAGGCCGTCGATGCCGCGCAGGGAGTGCCCCTTGCCGATGTGCTGCCACTGGGGAAGGAACTGGGCGAGTGCGGCCGGCGGCACCGGCTCCAGCTCATGGCGCAGGGCAGCCAGGGAGCGGCGGCGGAGCCGGCGCAGCACTGCCGCGTCGCACCACTCCTGGCCGATCCCGGCCGGGTGGAACTCGCCCTGGACGACCCGGCCAGCCGCGGCCAGCCGCTGGAGGGCGCCATCGGTGACGGCCACGCCCAGGCCGAAGCGGGCCGCCGCCGTGGTCGAGGTGAACGGGCCGTGGGTGCGGGCGTAGCGCGCGAGGAGGTCGCCGAGCGGGTCTTTGACGGGTTCCGTGAAGGCCTCCGGGACGCCGACCGGCAGGGCGGTGCCCAGTGCGTCGCGCAGCCGGCCCGCGTCCTCGATCGCCGCCCAGTGATCGCTGCCCGCGATCCGGACCCGGATGGCGCGGCGGGCGCCGGCCAGGTCCTGAGCCCACTGCGGTTCGGCGCCCCGCTCGGCCAACTCCGCGTCCGTGAGCGGGCCGAGGAGGCGCAGGATGTCCGCGACGCCTTCGGCGTCCTTGACGCGGCGGTCCTCGGTGAGCCACTGAAGCTCCCGCTCCAGCTCCGTCAGTACCTCCGCGTCGAGCAGCTCGCGCAGCTCCGCCTGGCCCAGCAGCTCGGCCAGCAGCCGCGAGTCCAGCGACAGGGCGGCGGCCCGGCGCTCGGCGAGCGGGGAGTCGCCCTCGTACAGGAACTGGGCGACGTAGCCGAAGAGGAGGGAGCGGGCGAAGGGGGACGGCTCGGGGGTGGTGACCTCGACGAGGCGCACCTTGCGGGACTCCAGGTCGCCCATCAGCTCGACGAGACCGGGGACGTCGAAGACGTCCTGGAGGCACTCGCGGACCGCCTCCAGGACGATCGGGAACGAGCCGAACTCGCTCGCCACCTGGAGCAGCTGGGAGGCGCGCTGGCGCTGCTGCCACAGTGGCGTGCGCTTGCCCGGGTTGCGGCGCGGGAGCAGCAGCGCGCGGGCGGCACACTCGCGGAAACGGGCCGCGAACAGCGCCGAGCTGCCCACCTGGTCGGTGACGACCTGGTCGACCTCGCCCTTGTCGAAGACGACGTCGGCGGCGCCCACAGGAGCCTGCTCGGCGTCGTACTCCCGGCCCATCTTCACCGGCTCCTGGTCGAGCAGGTCCAGGCCCATCAGGTCCGCGTCCGGCAGACGCAGCACGATGCCGTCGTCGGCGTGCATGACCTGCGCGTCCATGCCGTACCGCTCGGAGAGCTTCGCGCCGAGCGCGAGGGCCCAGGGGGCGTGCACCTGGGCGCCGAAGGGCGAGTGCACGACCACGCGCCAGTCGCCGAGCTCGTCGCGGAAGCGCTCCACGACGATCGTCCGGTCGTCCGGGACGTGTCCGCAGGCCTCCCGCTGTTCGTCGAGGTAGGAGAGCACGTTGTCCGCCGCCCAGGCGTCCAGGCCGGCGGCGAGGAGGCGCAGCCGGGCGTCGTCCTTGGACAGCGAGCCGACCTCACGCAGGAACGCGCCCACCGCCCGGCCCAGCTCCAGCGGGCGGCCCAGCTGGTCGCCCTTCCAGAAGGGCAGCCGGCCCGGCACGCCCGGGGCGGGGGAGACCAGGACGCGGTCGCGGGTGATGTCCTCGATGCGCCAGGAACTCGTGCCGAGCGTGAAGACGTCGCCGACGCGGGACTCGTAGACCATCTCCTCGTCGAGCTCGCCGACCCGGCCGCCGCCCTTCTTGGGGTCGGCGCCGGCGAGGAAGACGCCGAAGAGGCCGCGGTCGGGGATCGTGCCCCCGGAGGTGACGGCGAGGCGCTGCGCGCCGGGGCGGCCCGTGATCTCGCCGGTGACGCGGTCCCACACCACGCGCGGGCGCAGCTCGGCGAAGGCGTCGGACGGGTAGCGGCCGGCCAGCATGTCGAGGACCGCCGTGAAGGCGGACTCGGGGAGCGAGGCGAAGGGGGCGGCCCGTCGGACGGCGGCGAGCAGGTCGTCGAACTGCCAGGTGTCCATGGCCGTCATGGCGACGAGTTGCTGGGCCAGGACGTCCAACGGGTTGGCGGGGACCCTGAGGGACTCGATGGCGCCGGTACGCATGCGTTCGGTGACCACCGCCGCCTGGACCAGGTCGCCGCGGTACTTCGGGAAGACCACGCCGGTGGAGACCGCGCCCACCTGGTGGCCCGCCCGGCCGACGCGTTGCAGGCCGGAGGCCACCGACGGGGGTGATTCGACCTGGACCACCAGGTCGACCGCGCCCATGTCGATGCCCAGTTCGAGACTGGACGTGGCCACGACCGCGGGGAGGCGGCCAGCCTTCAGGTCCTCCTCGACCAGGGCACGCTGCTCCTTGGACACCGAGCCGTGGTGGGCACGGGCGATGACCTGAGGTGCGCCCTGGGCGGCTCCCGAGCCGCCCATGAGCTCGGCGGGGGAGTGGTGCTCGTCGAGGGTCTCGCCCGTGGCCCGTTCGTACGCGATCTCGTTCAGGCGGTTGCACAGGCGCTCCGCGAGGCGGCGGGAGTTCGCGAAGACGATCGTGGAGCGGTGGGACTGGACGAGGTCGGTGATCCGCTCCTCCACATGCGGCCAGATCGACGGGCGCTCGGCACCCTCCGAGCCGTCCGCCACCGGGGAGCCGCCCAGCTCGCCCAGGTCCTCGACCGGGACGACCACGGAGAGGTCGAACTCCTTGCCCGACTCGGGCTGGACGATCTCCACCTTGCGGCGGGGCGAGAGGAAACGGGCCACCTCGTCGACCGGGCGGACAGTCGCGGAGAGGCCGATGCGGCGGGCGGGCTTCGGAAGGAGGTCGTCCAGCCGCTCCAGGGAGAGCGCGAGGTGGGCGCCGCGCTTGGTGCCCGCGACCGCGTGCACCTCGTCGAGGATCACCGTTTCCACGCCGGTCAGCGCGTCGCGCGTGGCCGAGGTCAGCATCAGGAACAGCGACTCGGGGGTCGTGATCAGGATGTCCGGAGGACGGGTGGACAGGGCCCGGCGCTCGGCGGCGGGGGTGTCACCCGAGCGGATGCCCACCTTGACCTCGGGCTCGGGCAGGCCCATCCGCACGGACTCCTGGCGGATGCCGGTCAGGGGGCTGCGGAGGTTGCGCTCCACGTCCACGGCCAGGGCCTTCAGCGGGGAGATGTACAGGACCCGGCAGCGCTTCCTGGGGTCGGCGGGGGGAGGGGTCGAGGCGAGCTGGTCCAGGGCGGCGAGGAAGGCGGCCAGGGTCTTGCCGGAGCCGGTGGGGGCGACGACCAGCACGTCCGAGCCTTCGTGAATGGCCTGCCAGGCACCGGACTGGGCCGTGGTGGGCGCCGAGAAGGCGCCCGAGAACCAGGCGCGGGTCGCGGGGGAGAAGCCGTCCAGGGGTCCGGGTGCTTTGCTGGGCATGCGTCCATCGTGCACCCCGGCACTGACATCGGGGGGCCGCCGCGGTTCCGCCCGCCGTTCCGCGGTGGGTCCGGGGATCGGACAATGGCCGTATGAGCGAGCGCGCGCGGCACTGGCAGTACGACGAGCTGCCCGGGGTGGACCTGCTGCGGGCCCGGTACGTGCGGAAGACGTTCGTGCGGCATACGCACGAGAACTTCGTGATCGCTGCCATCGCCGACGGGGTGGAGGTCTTTCACCACGGTGGGGGCGATCAGTACGCCGGGGCCGGGGCTCTCGCTCTGGTGAATCCGGACACGCCGCACACCGGGCGGGCCGGTGTGCCGGAGGGGTGGCGGTACGGGGCGGTGTATCCGCCCGTCGATGTGGTGGCGGAGATCGCGGCCGAGACCACGGCACTGCGGGGGACGCCGGGGTTCGTCAGCCCGGTGGTGGATGACCCGTACGCCGTCGGGCTGGTGCACCAGGTGCTGCGCGCCGCCGACGAGGGCAACGCGTTGGCCGCGGACACACTGCTGCGGGTCGCCGTGACGAGGTTGCTGCGGCTGAACGGTGGGCCCATGCCACGGCGGAAGGTGCGGGCGGCCGGGGCCCGGATCGCGGCACGCGCGCGTGCGGTGCTGGAGGAGCGGATGGCCCGGCCGCCGAGCCTGGAGCGGTTGGCGGCCGATCTCGGGACCAGTCCCTTCGCCTTGTTGCGGGCCTTCCGGAACGCCTACGGGATGCCACCGCACGCGTGGCTCACGGACGCGCGGGTACGGCGGGCGCGGCGGCTGCTGGACCTCGGGACGGCGCCCTCGGAGGTCGCCGTGGCCGTGGGGTTCACCGATCAGCCGCATCTCAACCGGCACTTCAGCCGGATCGTCGGTGTGCCTCCGGGGGCCTACCAGCGGGAGCGCAAGAACGTACAAGACCTGCGGTAGCGGCTCCTCGTAGCGTGCGGGGCGTGGCAGATCAGACAGCTCTCAGAGATACAGAGACCGGTGGGAAGGCGGACCGTGCCGTTGTGCGGGACGCCTTGGGCGTCGGGGTGGCCGTCGGGCTCTCCGGGTTCGCCTTCGGCGTGACATCGGCCGGCAGCGGGCTCACGCTGCTGCAGACCTGCGCGCTCAGCCTGCTGGTGTTCACCGGGGCGTCCCAGTTCGCCCTGGTGGGAGCCCTCGCGGCCGGTGGCGGCCCGTTCACGGCGGCGGCCGGGGCCTTCTTCCTGGGGGTGCGGAACGCCTTCTACGGCCTGCGTCTGTCGCAGTTGCTGTCCCTCCCGCGCGCGGTGCGGCCGTTCGCCGCCCACTGGGTGATCGACGAGACGGCCGCCGTCGCGCTCGCGCAGCCCACGCGGCGCAGCGCGCGGATCGGGTTCCTGGTGACGGGGCTGAGCCTGTACGTCCTGTGGAACCTCACCACGCTGCTCGGCGCCCTGGGCGCCGAGGCCATCGGGGACACCGACGCGTGGGGGCTGGACGCGGCGGGACCCGCGGTGTTCCTGGCGCTGCTCGCGCCGATGCTGAAGAGCGGCACCGAGCGGGCCGTCGCCGGGCTCGCCGTACTGCTGGGGCTCGGGCTGCTGCCCGTGCTGCCCGCCGGTGTGCCGGTTCTGATGGCCGCGCTGGCCGCGCCGGTCGTGCTCTGGGCGGACGGCCGGCGCACGGGACAGGGTGATGAGCGGTGAACGTCTGGATCGCGATCGGTGTGACCGTCCTCGGGTGCTACGCCGTCAAACTGGCCGGGCTGCTGGTGCCCTCGGGGGCTCTTGAGCGGCCCGTCGTGAAGCGCCTCGCCGCGTTGCTGCCCGTCGCGCTGCTGGCGGCCCTCACGGCGCAGCAGACCTTCGCCGACGGGCAGACGCTGATGCTGGACGCGCGGGCCGCCGGGCTCGGAGCCGCCGCTGTGGCACTGATGCTGCGGGCGCCGTTCCTGCTCGTCGTCGCGGCGGCGGTGGTGGTGACCGCGGGAGTGCGGGCCATGGGGGCCTGATCAGCCGATGCCGCGGCCGTACGCGTTGAGTGTGCGCAGGGCCTCGATCGTCACCACCGGGCGGGCTTCCAGGGCGGGGGCCGGGGCCCAGTGGCGCCACCGGACGGGCCAGCCGCCGTCCTCCTGCTGCTGGGCCGCGAGGTGGTCCAGGGAGCGGGCCATCTCGTCGTCCGTGAACCACGCGCGCGCGAGGGAGCGCGGTGTCCTCGCGTAGTCGTACGGGAAGTGGTGCTCGCCCGGGGCGTAACCGGGAGAGACCGGGTAGGCGTCCAGGTTCTCGGGATCCAGAGCCGCCAGGCGGTGTTCGCGGACCAGGCGGCCCAGGCGGTCGGCGGCCGCCTCGGCGCGCGGGCGGTCCGGGGCGGAGTCGAGGAACGCCACGGCGGCCTCGATCTCGTACGGGTGGGACTTCTCCAGGGACTCGACCGCCTGCCAGCAGAAGTCCGTGGCCCGGAACAGCCAGGCGTGCCACACCTCGTTGCGGTGCAGCAGCCCCACCACCGGCCCGGTGGCCAGGAGGTCGCTGGGCGGGTCGTCCACGACCGGTACGAAGGGCGCCGTCGGGTAGCCGCGCTGGCTCGGGTGGATCGCCGGGAGGGCGCCGTCCGCCGTGGAGACGGACGTCAGATAGCGGCACATCCGTTCCACGCGCTGGCCGGCGCAGCGTCCCACGGCGTCCAGGACGCGCAGGGCGTGCGCGGTGTGCAGCGGCTGGCTGACCGGGCCGCGCAGGTCGGGCTCCAGCGCGTGGCCGTACCCGCCGTCCTCGTTGCGGTAGGCGTCCAGGGCGGTCTCCACCGGGTCGGCGGCGCCGCCCCGGAAGTGGTGGGCGAAGAGGCGCTGCTCGAGCACGCGCGCGGTGAGCCAGACGAAGCGTTCCGCACACGCCACGGGGGTGCGCGGCGGGGGCGACTGGGGGAGTGAGGGAGCTCCTGTTTCGGCCATGGGTCAGACCGTAGGGCGGAAAACGGTGCCGGCAGGCGGTCCCGGCTCAGGCCCACCCCCAGGGGCGGGATACTGGAGTCATGCGGTTGACGGTCTTCTGGCAGCGGATGGCGGAGCACTTCGGTCAGGCCTACGCGGACACCTTCGCACGCGACCATGTGATGTCGGAGCTCGGCGGACGCACCGTGCACGAGGCGCTCGACGCCGGCTGGGACGCCAAGGAGGTCTGGCAGGTGGTGTGCGCGGTGATGGACGTGCCGAGGGAGAAGCGTTGACCTGTCGTGGAGACCGCTGACCGGCGGCCCACGAAGATCGCGGGCGGGCAGACGGCTGTCGGTGGCGTGGGTGAGACTTGGTGCGTGGCACCCACTGACGAGACCGGGCAGGATGCCCAGCAGTCCTCCCCGTTCGGCACGACACCGCCCGCCCCGCCCCCCGCCGGCGGGGACGCCGGGCCGAACGGCCGCATGCCGCGCTGGCTGCCGCGCGCCCTGGTGCTCGCTCTCGCCCTCGTCGCCGTGTTCCAGCTGGGCAGTTGGGCCTTCCACCAGCTCACCGGGCTACTGATCAACATCCTCATCGCGTTCTTCCTGGCGCTCGCCATCGAACCGGCGGTGAGCTGGATGGCCTCGCGCGGCATGCGCAGGGGACTGGCCACGTTCATCGTCTTCATCGGCGTGATCATCGTGGCGGCGGGCTTCGTCACGCTGCTCGGCTCCATCCTCGCGGACCAGATCATCAAGATGATCGAGGGCTTCCCGGGCTACCTCGACTCGGTCATCAACTGGATCAACACGCACTTCAAGACCGACCTGAAGCGCGTGGACATCCAGGAGGGCCTGCTCCGCTCCGACTGGCTGCGCAACTACGTGCAGAACAGCGCCACGGGTGTGCTGGACGTGTCCGCCCAGGTCATCGGGGGCCTCTTCCAGCTGCTGACGATCGCGCTGTTCTCGTTCTACTTCGCCGCGGACGGCCCGCGACTGCGCCGCACCATCTGCTCGCTCCTGCCGCCCGCACGGCAGGCCGAGGTGCTGCGCGCCTGGGAGATCGCCGTGAACAAGACCGGCGGCTACATCTACTCGCGCGGCCTGATGGCACTGATCTCCGGCATAGCGCACTTCGTCCTCCTGCAGGCCCTGGACGTGCCCTACGCGCCCGTGCTCGCCGTGTGGGTGGGCCTGGTGTCGCAGTTCATCCCCACCATCGGCACGTACCTCGCGGGCGCGCTGCCCATGCTGATCGCGTTCACGGTCAACCCCTGGTACGCGCTGTGGGTGCTGATCTTCGTGGTGATCTACCAGCAGTTCGAGAACTACGTGCTCCAGCCGAAGCTGACGTCCAAGACCGTCGACATCCACCCCGCGGTCGCCTTCGGCTCGGTCATCGCGGGCACCGCGCTCCTGGGCGCCGTCGGCGCGCTGATCGCCATCCCCGCCATCGCCACGCTCCAGGCCTTCCTGGGGGCGTACGTGAAGCGGTACGCCGTGACGGACGACCCCCGCGTGCACGGCCATCGCCGACGCGGGGAGGGGCCGAGCCTCGTCACGCGCGCGGGGCGGCTGTGGGCACGGCGGGCAGGGACGGAGCGGGCCGAGGGCGGTCGGCCGGGGGGCGGCCGGCCCGAAGGTGGACAGCCCGAGGACGGGCAGTCCGAGAACCCGCAGTCCGGGGACGGGCCGTCCGGTGACCGGCGGTCCGACGACGGGCGGTCCGAGGGCGGGGGCTCCGGGCAGAGCCCGGACTGAGTCGCTGCGCCCTGTCACGGAGGTGTCGCGTGGTGCGCTTGACACGAAAATCGAACATCCATTCTTATGGAGTCTCCGGCGAAGCTCAACGACGGGCATTTCGACGTACTTTGGGTAGGGATGTGCCCGAGTTATCCACAGGCCGGACGTGCGTCGGGGCGCATTGTCAGTGGCAGGCGTTAGCGTCTTTGACGTGAAGCGATCGACTCAAGCAAATCGGGTGGAACCCATGGCAGGAACCGACCGCGAGAAGGCCCTGGATGCCGCTCTCGCACAGATTGAACGGCAATTCGGCAAGGGCGCGGTCATGCGCATGGGCGACCGGACCAAGGAGCCCATCGAGGTCATCCCGACCGGGTCCACCGCCCTCGACGTGGCCCTCGGTGTGGGCGGCCTGCCCCGCGGCCGTGTCGTGGAGATCTACGGACCGGAGTCCTCCGGTAAGACCACCCTGACCCTGCACGCGGTGGCGAACGCCCAGAAGGCCGGCGGGCAGGTCGCCTTCGTCGACGCGGAGCACGCACTCGACCCCGAGTACGCGAAGAAGCTCGGCGTCGACATCGACAACCTCATCCTCTCCCAGCCGGACAACGGCGAGCAGGCCCTGGAGATCGTGGACATGCTGGTCCGCTCCGGCGCCCTGGACCTCATCGTCATCGACTCCGTCGCCGCGCTCGTTCCGCGCGCGGAGATCGAGGGCGAGATGGGCGACAGCCACGTGGGTCTCCAGGCCCGCCTGATGAGCCAGGCGCTGCGGAAGATCACCAGCGCGCTCAACCAGTCCAAGACGACCGCGATCTTCATCAACCAGCTCCGCGAGAAGATCGGCGTGATGTTCGGCTCCCCCGAGACCACGACCGGTGGCCGGGCGCTGAAGTTCTACGCCTCGGTGCGCATCGACATCCGCCGCATCGAGACCCTGAAGGACGGCACGGAGGCGGTCGGCAACCGCACCCGCTGCAAGGTCGTCAAGAACAAGGTCGCGCCGCCCTTCAAGCAGGCCGAGTTCGACATCCTCTACGGCCAGGGCATCAGCCGCGAGGGCGGCCTGATCGACATGGGCGTGGAGCACGGCTTCGTCCGCAAGGCCGGCGCCTGGTACACGTACGAGGGCGACCAGCTCGGCCAGGGCAAGGAGAACGCGCGCAACTTCCTGAAGGACAACCCCGACCTGGCCAACGAGATCGAGAAGAAGATCAAGGAGAAGCTGGGCGTCGGCGTGCGTCCCGAGGAGCCGGCCGCCGAGCCGGGCACGGACGCCGCGGTCTCCCCGGCACCTGCCGACGCGGCGGCGGTCCCCGCCCCGGCAGCGGCCAAGACCGCCAAGTCCAAGGCCGCCGCAGCCAAGAGCTGACCCGTGACACGACGAACCGACTGGGCGGAGTACGAGTACGCCGCCTCCGGTGCCCCACGGGGGAGGGGCACCGGAGGGGAGACGGGCTCGGCCGTGGACGGGGAGGACGGGCACGATCGGCTGCACCGGGATGACGGGCTGTTCGGGGACGACGGGTCGTACGGGGAGGCCTCCCGAGGCAGGGGCTCATCGGGCAGCGGCTCATCGGGTAGAGGCGCCCGCGGAGGCGGCTCATCCAGGGACGGCGCGCATGACGGTGGGTCGCCTGGCGGGCGTGGACGGGGGCGCCGCCGCCGCGGCTTCGGCGCGGCGGATACCGAGGACGGAGATTCCCTCTCCTCGTCGAGGGCCGAGCAGGGGGAGCCTCCGGGGGACCCGGTCGAGCAGGCTCGGGCGATCTGCCTGCGCCTGCTCACCGGGACCCCGCGGACCCGTAAGCAACTCGCCGACGCCCTGCGCAAGCGGCAGATCCCGGACGATGCCGCCGAGGAGGTGCTGTCGCGGTTCGAAGAAGTCGGCCTCATCAACGACAGCGCCTTCGCGGAGGCCTGGGTGGAGTCCCGGCACCACGGCCGGGGGCTGGCACGGCGTGCGCTCGCCCGGGAGCTGCGGACCAAGGGCGTCGACTCCACGCTGATCGACGAGGCCGTCTCCCAGCTCGACTCCGAGCAGGAGGAGACGACCGCGCGGGAACTCGTCGCGCGGAAGCTCCGCTCCACTCGTGGGCTCGACCGGGACAAGCGCCTCCGCCGCCTCGCGGGCATGCTCGCCCGCAAGGGCTACTCCGAGGGCATGGCCCTGCGCGTGGTCCGGCAGGCGCTGGAGGAGGAGGGCGAGGACACGGAGTTCCTCGGGGACGAGGTGATCTGAGGCGGGGGCGAGACCCTCGTGGGGCCGCGCCCGCCGTCGAGCCCCGTCGTCACACCACCGGAAGCCCCGCCCGCCCGCCAGAGCCCCGTCGTCACACCACCGGAAGCCCCGCCGCCCGCCAAGCCTGGAACCCGCCGACCAGATCGGTGGCCCGGTGCAGTCCCAGCTGGTGGAGGGACTGGACCGCCAGGCTGGAGGCGTACCCCTCGTTGCAGATCACGACGACGCGCAGGGCGTGGCTCGTGGCCTCCGGGAGACGGTGGCTGCCCTGCGGGTCGAGGCGCCACTCCAGCTCGTTGCGCTCGACGACGAGGGCGCCGGGAATCAGGCCGTCCCGTTCACGCAGGGCCGCGTAGCGGATGTCCACCAGAAGCGCGTCACCGGCCAGGGCGGCCTCGTACGCCTCCTGCGGTTCGATCCGCTCGTAGCCCGAACGTACGCGCTCCAGCAACTCGTCGATGCCGACGGGAGGTTGGACACCGCCGTCGGCGCCACTGCCGCTGCTGTTGCCGTCGCTCACTCGCTTGTGCGTCGCGCTCACTGCCAGTCCTCCGGTCGCTCCACCTGCTCGAGCCGCAGGATCGACCCGCTGCGGCTGTAGCGGCGGATCTGCGGCAGGGGCGGGTAGTAGGCGTGGACGGAGATCGCGTGCCGGTCGGGGGACTCGTTGAGCACCTCGTGGACGTGGTGACGGCCGAAGGCGCGGCCCTCGCCGGACGGCAGCCGGCGTTCGCGGTCGACACCGTCGGTGAGTTCCAGGGTCTTCCAGCCGTCGGTGGGCAGGCGCGCGGCGAGCGAGTTCTCCTTGAGCTCGCCCGACGCGGTCAGGAAGGCGCCGACGGAGTCGGCGTGGTCGTGCCAGCCGGTGCCGGTGCCGGGCGGCCAGCCGATCAGCCAGGCCTCGCTGCCACCGGGCCCGTCCAGCCGCAACCAGGTGCGGCCTTCCGGGTCGAGCGGCAGGGAAGCGATCAGCTCGGTGTCGGCGGCCGTACGCCGCACGAAGTCGAAGAGGTCGGCCTGAGTGGGGGCCAAAACAGCGGAGGCAGGAGAGGGGCCGGAAGAGGAGACAGCGGGGGATGCGGAAGGGGATACAGACACGGGTGCCGTCCTGAAGATCCTGATGAGGGTTCGCGAATCAGGCGCGTCGGCCGCGGCAGACAGAGCGCGGCGCGCGCACAGAGGAAGAGGGATGCGAAGTCAGCAGGACGGGCGACACACGCAGCCCGCATAGCGGACGAGGTCCATGTGGACCCTCCGCCACAGGCGCACACAGGTGTCGGTCACGCATCGGAGTACACCATGGCCGACCGGACCGGTCAACTCACTGTCACCATGCGGACGCACTGTGACAGTGAGCACGTCACCGCGATGTCGACCTCAGTGAGAGCCGGCCGACGCGCCCGCTTCGGCCTGCGCCTTCACCGGTCCGCCCACCGCGGCCTCCGCCGCCGCGTACAGGTCTTCCGGGCGCACTCCGCTCAGCGCGGTGACGAGGTGCCCGTCGGGGCGCACCAGGAGCACCGTGTGCGCGGCAGCACCCGGATAGCTCTCGGCGACCAGCAGTTCGGCGGGGTGCGGCAGTGCCGTGACCGCGGCCGCGAGCCGGGGCATGATGCCGGCACTGACCCAGTGCTTGCGCTCCCACACACCCGTGCCCGGCGCGATCAGCACCACGAGCAGCGCGCCGCGGCCGAGCCGGTCCCGCAACCGTACGAAGGTGCCGTCCTCCGCGGTGACCCGTACGTCGGTGACCGGCGCTCCCGGCGGTGTGTCGACGGGAGTCTCTCCTTCGAGGCGTCCGGGCGCGAGGGGCGAGTCGGCGTACGCCCCCGGCGCACCGAGCTGGCCGTGCCCCAAGTGGCCGTCCGTGAGGAGCGCGTCATGGCCTCGGGAAGAGCCGGGGACGTACGAGCGCAGTCCTCCGCCGCCGCGAAGCAGCGGCAGCGCCTGGTCGGCGGCGCGCAGCCGGGCGGCGACGACCGCCCGGCGCTCGGTCTGGTAACTGTCGAGGAGCGCCTCGTGCGGCCCGTGGTGCCAGGCCACGGCCAGCTTCCAAGCGAGGTTGTCGGCGTCCCTGAGGCCCTCGTCGAGACCGTGCGTGCCCAGCGCGCCGAGCAGGTGGGCCGCGTCCCCGGCGAGGAAGACGCGGTCGGCGCGCCAGCGGCGGGCCAGCCGGTGGTGGACCGTGTGGACTCCGGTGTCCAGCAGGTCGTACGGCGGGGTCGTGCCGCCCGCCCAGCCGGCCAGGGTCTCCCGGATGCGGGTCAGCAGCAGTTCGGGGGTGACCAGGTCCTTGCCGGGCGGCAGGAGCCAGTCCAGACGCCAGACGCCGTCCGGCAACGGGCGCGCGGTGACCTCGCCGGCCGACGGGCCCGACATGCGCCACGGCGGCAGGCGGTGCAGCAACGCTTCATCGTGCCAGGGCAGTTCCGTGCGCAGCGCGGCAACGGCGTGACGTTCCACCGCCGTACGGCCCGGGAAGCGGATGTCCTGGAGTTTGCGCACGGTCGAGCGGGGGCCGTCGCAACCGACCAGGTAACTGCCGCGCCACCAGGTGCCTTTGGGGCCGCGGGTGTGGGCCGTGACGCCCGAGGACTCCTGTTCGATGCCGTCGAGTCGGCTCTCCACCGCGATCTTGACGAGCCGTTCGCCGGACAGGGCCGCGCGCAGGGCGCCGGTCAGCACGTGCTGGGCGATGTGCAGGGGAGCGGGCTCGGTGCCGTCGAAAACGATCTCGCGCATCACCTGCTTGCGCCGCATCGACCGCCATCCGGCCCAGTGGGCGCCGGCCCGGGACAGGGGCACGCCGGTCAGTCGTCCAATGAGAGCGGCGGTGTCCTCGCGCAGGACGACGGTGCGCGCCGCACGGGGTTCGTCCTTGCCCGGCCCCTCGTCGAGGACGACGCAGGGCACTTCCTGACGTGCCAGAGCGAGGGCGAGCGTGAGCCCGACGGGCCCCGCTCCGACGATGATCACCGGGTCCACGGCGCGGCGCCCCCTGCCCGTGGTGTTGTCCTGAGAGACGTAGGTGAACAGGAAGTTGGAGCAGGGTGCACGATCACAGAACGTATGCAACCCATTGCCGGTGCTTGCGTCAAGTGACAGACGTAGCCGCGCCAGACTGGTCGGCAGACGCTTACAGAACGACAGCCATGCGAGTATCCCCGACGAGTTCGTACAAGAGTCAGGACACCTTTTTGGTTGTGGAGCGTATGAGGGTGGGACTGGGTAGCTGTCCGTGACAGCCGACAGAAGGGTTTGGTGGGGCATGCGGGGATGGTGAGCTGATGCGCCGGTTGGCGGACCGGTCGCCTGGCGCCGTCTGCTGCCCCTGTACGACAGCGAGGACCTGGCGGACGCCGATCTGGACATCATTGTGCTTCCGCACCTACCACCTGCCCGCCCGCCTGGCCCGCCGTTGCTGCCTGCGCATTGAGCGGATTTGGGTCCTGGGCATCGACGTTCACCACCAACTGGAGGCGGCTCACTCCCCAAATCGGCACATCAGAATCGGCCATCAGGAGATTTATAGAAACAGCAGCACGCCGACGGCGAATGACGAATCAGATTACTGTCGACCTGCTGCGTAGCACGTTCTCTCCACGTACGGGGGGAATGGTCCTCTGGCGGCAGGAAGGTGAGGGTCCTGGGGTGTAGCTCCTGACGTGCGCGGGGTTGATCCCGAGAACGGGGCGTGGCCCCGGTTTTCTCGTTCTGGCTGGAATTCACCCTCTGGAATCGGGATTCGGCCACCGGCGCAATTCATTTCATGTCGGAGATAGTCCCCCGAGGATCTGGAATTCAACCTTCCGAATCTGCTGCCGCTAGCGAACCCTCAAGTCTCCCTCAAATTCTAGGCATTGATTGACGCGGACATGTGGGATCGGTAATGTCTGGGGAGCGGCATAGGCGATTGAGGAAATCGAAAAATGCGGCAGCAAGAAGAAGGTGGAGAATTGGTTAAGAAGAACCGCATTCGACAGTCCATAATGTTGCCCGCGCTCGGGGTGATGATGGCCGGCGCATTCACGCTCGCCGCGGGGGCGAGCGCGACAGCTGCCGAAGTCGGCGCTACAGGGCGCCCCAGTGACTGCAACGTAGAGAAGAAGAGCTTCGGGGCAATCGCTATGTGCAAGAAGCACAACGGCGGCCACTACCGGGCTCTGGTCGTTTGTAAGGATCCCGAAAGCGGGAAGATGATGGACTTCGCGGGCGCGTGGCGGAAGAGTGGTGTTTCCTACGCGTACTGCCAGGGATCCTATCTCAAGCCTGTGCATGAGGGCCACGAGACCAAGGTCTCTTGAGGGCAGAGTCTCCTGAGAACAGCAAGACCAATTCGGGGAAAGGTGAAAATGAAGAAGCTGAGCGCGGCGCTGTTCGCCGCTGCAGCGATGACGGCTTTCGGCCTTCAGAGCACGGCCACCGCGGCCGAGGCAGGCTCCCAGGGCAACGTGTCCGTCAAGGGTTGGCCGACCGGATGCACCAACGGTAAGTACGCGAAAGGCCTCGGGGGCTACACCGCATTGGGCTGGCAGGCCCAGTGTAAGAAGTCCAATGGCGGGCACTACAAAGCGACCATCATCTGCCGACCGTTTGACGGCGGCGACGACATCTATCGCGATGCGCCAGTGTGGAAGTCCAGCGGGAAGTCCATCGTCTTCTGCCCGGAAGCCAGTATTCGTGTCGAAGGCGGCATCAAGGAGAGGTCCTACTGACCTCTCCTGACGTCGATCTCGCGTGACGGTCCGCCCGCCGGAGTTGGCGGACCGTTCCGCGTTTCGCCAGTTGTTGGGCAGAGTAGTGGCCTCTGTGCAATGGCTCCCGGCTTGGCCAGCCGTGCCTCCGGGGCACTGGGTTGCGCGGCATCTGCGCGGCAGCCGCACGCACGACTCGCTCAAGGACGTGTCGTCTGGATGCACTTGCAACGCCGTGTCGGACCGCCTTCAGCAGCCGTCCGAACTGATCGGCCCGCAGTCTGGTGAACGTCTCCATCCACACCCGCCAAGCCTTCAACACCCGGCCGAAAGGAAATGCCCTGATCACGGCCCTTCTGTAACACGCTTTAGCATGAAGTCATCAAGTTCGCCGCCGTGTCGTCGGGGTGGCATTCCGATCCAGCGACGTTAAGGAGGCGGTGGCATCTGCGCCACCGCCTGCCCTCTATCCGCTTATCGACGTGACGTCAGGTAATTTTTCCAGTTCCGGCCCCACCGGTGTCGCCCACCTCGGCCGCATTTAGATCGTCGACCTTCTCAGCACCCAGAACAGCACCCGTGCTCCGCTTGCTGCGGCGCAGCCTGCCCTCCAGCCAGGAGGCGAAGGACGTGAGAATGAAGTTCAGCAGGATGAAGATGACCGCGACCACGACGAAGCTGGGGATGACGTTCGCGTAGTTGGCCGCCAGGGTGCTTCGCGTGTTGAGGAGCTCGGTGAACCCGAGCATCACGCCGCCCAGCGCGGTGTCCTTCACGATGACGACCAGCTGGCTGACGATGGCCGGCAGCATGGCGGTGACGGCCTGCGGGAGCAGGATGCTGGTCATCGTCTGGCTCTTGCGCAGGCCGATCGCCATCGCCGCCTCCGACTGCCCCTTGGGCAGGGAGAGGATGCCCGCGCGGACGACCTCGGCGAGGACCGACGCGTTGTAGAGCACCAGACCGGTGACGACCGCGTAGAGGGGCCGCTCATCGCTGGGGATGCCCGTGGAGCGGACGTAGAACTCGTTGGCGAACAGCATCAGCAGCAGTACCGGGATGGCCCGGAAGAACTCGACCACCGCGCCGGCCGGGATGCGCACCCAGCGGTGGTCGGACAGGCGCAAGATGCCGAGGACGGCGCCCAGCGGGAGGGCGATGACCATGGCGAGCGCCGCGGCCTTCAGCGTGTCGGCCAGGCCCGGCAGCAGGTAGGTCGTCCAGGCCTCGGACGTGGTGAACGGCTTCCACAGGGACCACTCCAGCTGACCCTTGTCGTCCAGCGTCTGCCAGACCCACCAGAGGAGTAGGGCGAGCAGGACGAAAAAGACCACCGAGAACAGCAGGTTGCGCCGCTTGGCCTTCGGGCCGGGGGCGTCGTAAAGAACGGACGTCATCGTTTCACCGCCAGTCGCTTGCTCAGCCAGCCGAGGAACAGGCCAGTGGGCAGAGTCAGTACCACAAACCCGAAGGCGAAGACCGCGCCGATGAGCAGCGTCTGAGCCTCGTTCTCGATCATTTCCTTCATCAGGAGGGCGGCCTCAGCCACGCCGATCGCGGCCGCCACGGTGGTGTTCTTGGTCAGTGCGATGAGCACGTTGGCCAGTGGTCCGATGACAGAGCGGAACGCCTGCGGCAGCACCACGAGCCTCAACACCTGGCTGAAGCTGAGCCCGATGGCCCGTGCTGCCTCCGCTTGACCGACGGGCACGGTGTTGATGCCAGAGCGAATGGCTTCGCAGACGAAGGCAGCTGTATAGGCGATGAGACCCAGTACAGCCAGTCGGAAGTACTTGAGCTCGAAGTCCTCGGACGCGCCCATCGTCACGCCGAAGATGTCGGCGAGGCCGAGCGACGTGAAGACGATGATGACGGTCAGGGGGATGTTCCGGACGATGTTCACGTAGGCGGTGCCGAAACCGCGCATCAACGGGACGGGGCTGACCCGCATGGCCGCCAGGATGGTGCCCCAGATCAGGGAACCGATGGCCGAGAAGACGGTGAGCTGAACTGTGACCCAGAAAGCGCCCAGCACGGACGGGTCATCATATTTTGAAAGGAAGTCGAACACGATCTCCCGCGCTTCCGGGTGGGTGGCGTAGGTGGCGGACGTGACACGCCGCCGTCAGAGACGTGGTGGCGGCGCGGCTGCGGATCCCCGCAGCGAGTGCGGGGATCCTGCGTCGGCGGAGTCCCGCATTACTGGACGATCTGGCCGATCTTCGGGGCGGGCTCGTTCTTGTAGTTCGCCGGGCCGAAGTTCTCCTTGACAGCCTTCTCCCAGGAACCGTCGCTGACCATCTTCTCGAGAGCGGTGTTGATCTTGTTAAGGGTCGCGGTGTCGCCCTTCTTGACACCGATGCCGTAGTTCTCATTGCTCAGCTTCAGGCCGGCCAGCTTGAACTGGCCCTTGTACTGGTCCTGCGCGGCGTAGCCCGCGAGGATCGAGTCGTCGGTGGTCAGCGCGTCCACGGCGCCGCTCTGCAGAGCGGAGAGGCACTCGGAGTAGCCACCACGCTGAGTAAGCTGGGCCTTCGGTGCGAAGTCGTCCTTGACGTTCTGCGCCGAAGTCGATCCGGCGACAGAGCACAGCTTCTTCTCGTTCAGGTCCGTGGCCTTGGTGATGTCCGAGTCCTTCTTCACCAACAAATCCTGGTGGGCCAGCAGGTACGGACCGGCGAAGTCGACCTTCTGCTTCCGCTCGTCGGTGATCGAGTAGGTGGCAGCGATCATCTTCACGTCACCGCGGGACAGCGCGTTCTCACGGTCGGCGCTCTTGGTCTCGACCCACTCGATCTGGTCGGGCTTGTAGCCCAGTTCCTTGGCCACGTACGTCGCCACGTCCACGTCGAAGCCGGAGAAGGAACCGTCAGGCTCCTTCAGGCCCAGACCGGGCTGGTCGTACTTGATGCCGATCTTGATCTTGTTGCCACCGCCGGAGCCGGAGCCGTTGGAGTCACCGCCATCGTCGCCACCACAGGCGGTAGCGGTCAGGGCGAGAACGAGAGCGGTGGCGGCTGCCGCGGAGACCTTGCGGAGCTTCATGGTGAACATCCTTTGCCGTGAAGAGATAACCGTTGTTTCGGGTGACGCATGTCGTCGCAGGCGCGACGGGCGCCTCAGTGATGCAGGATCTTCGACAGGAAGTCCTTGGCACGGTCGCTGCGCGGGTTGCTGAAGAACTGGTCGGGCGCAGCCTCCTCGACGATTCGGCCGTCCGCCATGAACACCACGCGGTTTGCGGCCGATCGTGCGAAACCCATCTCATGGGTGACGACGATCATGGTCATGCCGTCGCGGGCGAGCTGCTGCATGACCTCCAGCACCTCGTTGATCATCTCGGGGTCGAGCGCGGAGGTCGGCTCGTCGAAGAGCATGACCTTCGGCTCCATGGCCAGCGCCCGCGCGATCGCGACGCGCTGCTGCTGGCCACCGGAGAGCTGTGCCGGGTACTTCTCGGCCTGCGCGGCCACGCCGACCCGGTCCAGCAGGGCCCGGGCCCGCTCCTCGGCCGCGCTCTTGTCCTTCTTGCGGACCTTGATCTGGCCGAGCATCACGTTCTCGAGCACGGTCTTGTGCGCGAAGAGATTGAAGGACTGGAAGACCATCCCGACGTCGGCCCGCAGCCGGGCCAGCTCCCTGCCCTCGGCGGGCAACGGCTTGCCGTCGATCGTGATCGAGCCGGAGTCGATCGTCTCCAGGCGGTTGATGGTGCGGCACAGGGTGGACTTGCCGGACCCGGAGGGCCCGATGACCACGACGACTTCACCGCGCGCGATCGTCAGGTCGATGTCCTGGAGAACGTGCAACGCGCCGAAGTGCTTGTTGACGCTCTTCAGGACGACCAGTTCTCCGGTCGCGGCCACATCTTCCTTGGCCACCGATACTTCGGTCATCGCTCTCAGGCTCCGTCCTCCTCGGTTTCGGAGGACAGTAGTGACCCTCTACGACCTGCGTCATTACATCTGAGGGGAATCTGAGCATCACGATCCGATAGCAATCGGACACGTGTCGTAGCACTTGTCAGCAGCGCTCATATCGGCCGGGTAACGGAAGCTCCGCGCAACCGGAACCCTCTTGACGCCGTCCTCATTCATCAGCGTGACTGCACAAGGTGCACGCGCGCGCGTGCACGCTTTTTTGTACACATCCAGATCGTACGGCCAGTGAACCGAAGGGGGCCCGGATGAGACTGCTGCTCGTCGAGGACGACAACCACGTCGCCGCCGCCCTGTCCGCGGTCCTGGCGCGGCACGGGTTCGACGTCACGCACGCGCGCAGCGGCGAGGAGGCCCTTCAGGCACTGGTCCCCGAGGTCGACGGCTTCGGTGTCGTCCTGCTCGACCTGGGCCTGCCCGACCAGGACGGATACGAGGTCTGCGGCAAGATCCGCAAGCGCACGAGCACACCGGTGATCATGGTCACCGCGCGCTCCGACGTGCGCTCCCGCATCCACGGCCTCAACCTCGGCGCCGACGACTACGTGGTGAAGCCGTACGACACCGGGGAGCTGCTCGCCCGCATCCACGCCGTGAGCCGGCGCACCTCGCACGAGGACACCTCCAGCGGCATCGAGACCGAGCTGCGCCTCGGCCCGGTGCACATCGAGCTGCCCACGCGCCGGGTCAGCGTGGACGGAACCGTGATCCAGCTGACCCGCAAGGAGTTCGACCTCCTGGCCCTGCTCGCGCAGCGGCCCGGGGTGGTCTTCCGCCGGGAGCAGATCATCAGCGAGGTGTGGCGGACCAGCTGGGAGGGGACCGGGCGCACCCTGGAGGTGCACGTGGCGTCCCTGCGCGCCAAGCTGCGGATGCCGGCCCTCATCGAGACCGTACGCGGAGTCGGCTACCGGCTCGTCGCGCCTGCCGGGTAGCGGGGCCGAGTGCGCACTCGTCTGCTCCCGCTGCTGATCGTCCTGATGGCGGCCGTGCTGCTCGCGCTCGGCGTCCCGCTCGCCGTGAGCCTCGCCGGCGCCCAGCAGCAGAAGGTCGTCGTCGACCGGATCGACGACACGGCACGCTTCGCGGCCCTCGCCCAGTTCGTCACCGACTCGCCCACCGGCACCGCCAGCGCGTTCGAGAACGAGCGCCTGGCCACGCTCAGCCGCGAACTCGACAGCTACTACACGGTCTACGGCATCCGGGCGGGTGTCTTCTACCGCAGCGGCAGTGCCATGGCCCACGCACCCGCCGGGTGGTCCCTGCCCAAGGCGGGTGAGGTTCGCGACGCCTTCGACGAGGCGCTGCTCAGCCGCCGCAGTCACGACCCGCGGCAGGTGTGGCCCTGGCAGCGCCGCAACCTCGTGGTCGCCTCGCCCGTCATCCGCGACGGTGACGTCGTCGCGGTCGTCGTCACCGACTCGCCCACCGGGCAGCTGCGCTCACGTACGCTGCACGGCTGGCTGGTCATCGGCGCGGGCGAGTCCGCCGCGATGCTGCTGGCCGTCGGTGCCGCCCTGCGGCTGACCGGCTGGGTGCTCAAGCCCGTACGGGTGCTGGACGCCACCACCCACGACATCGCCACGGGGCGGCTGAAGTCCCGGGTCGCCGCCGCCGGCGGTCCGCCGGAACTCAGGCGCCTGGCTCGGTCGTTCAACGAGATGGCGGACAACGTCGAGGACGTGCTGGAGCAGCAGCGCGCCTTCGTCGCCGATGCCTCGCACCAGCTGCGCAACCCCCTCGCGGCGCTGCTCCTGCGGATCGAGCTGCTCTCCTTCGAGCTGCCCGAGGGCAACCAGGAGATCGCCTCGGTGCAGTCCGAGGGCAAGCGCCTCGCGCAGGTCCTGGACGATCTGCTCGACCTGGCGCTGGCCGAGCACACCGAGGCCGATCTGAAGATCACCGACATCGGCGAGCTGGCCGCCGAGCGGGTCGCGGCCTGGTCCCCGACCGCCGAGGCCAAGGGCGTTCGCCTGGTGGGCGACTGCCCGCCGACGACCGCGTGGGCCGACCCGGTGGCGCTGTCCAGTGCGCTGGACGGGATCATCGACAACGCGGTGAAGTTCACGCCCGAGGGCGGGACCGTCGAGGTGACCGTCGCCCCTGACGGCAACACCTCGACCGTCGTCGTCACGGACGAGGGTCCGGGCCTCACCGACGAGGAACTGGCCCGCATCGGCGACCGCTTCTGGCGCAGCAGCCGCCACCAGAACATCAAGGGCTCGGGCCTCGGACTGTCCATCTCACGGGCGCTGCTCGCGGCGGGCGGTGGTTCGATCGCGTACGACCATCACGAGCCGCACGGGCTGAAGGTGACAGTGAGGGTGCCGAGGGTCGGACCGGCGTAGCGAAGCCGCCAGTCGAGGGCGAGGGCGGCTATGGCTTGACGGACCGGTAGTAGCGCCGGGCCCCGTCGTGCAGCTTGAGCGGGTCGGTGTAGATCGCCGTACGGACGTCGACCAGTTGGGCGGAGTGGACGGTCGCGCCGATGCCGTCCCGGCTGTCGAGCACCGTACGGGTCAGCCACTCGGTGAGCCGGGGGTCCATGTCGTTGCGCGTGACCAGCAGGTTGGACACCGCCAGGGTGGGGACCGGGTCGCCGCGCTGGATGGTGGGGTAGGCCGACTCCGGCATTTTGGTGGCGCGGTAGTAGCGCGTGGCACCGCCCTGGTCGTGCAGTTTGGCCACGAGCCCGGCGTCGATCGGCACGAAGCGGAAGGCCGATGCCGACTTCTTGGCCAGCCTGCTGAGCCCGTCCGTGGGCAGTCCGCCCGACCAGAAGAACGCGTCGAGGCCGTGTCCCAGCCGTCTGGGCCCGGTGTCGATGCCGTCCGAGGAGGGCTCGATGTCCTTCTCCGGGTCGATCCCGGCCGCCTTGAGCACGCCGTTCGCGATCAGCCGTACACCGGAGTCCGGCAGCCCTATGGCCACGCGCTTGCCCCGCAGATCCGCGACGGAGCGGATGTCCGAGTCAGGCGGTACGACGAGCTGGACGTAGTCGTCGTACAGCCGCGCGACCCCGCGCAGCCGGTCGGCGTCCGCGCCGTTGTCGAGCTGGTAGGTGGCCACCGCGTCGGCCGCGGCGATCGCGAAGTCGGCCTTTCCCGTCGCCACGTCCGCGACGTTCTCCTGCGAACCTGCGCTGGGCAGCAACCGCACCTTCAGGGCGGGCATGTCCTCGGCGATCGCCTTGCGCAGGAGTTTTCCGTACTCGTGGTAGACCCCTGCGCGCGTGCCCGTGCTGAATCTGATCGTCCCGCCCGGAGGCTCCTCGGCCCAGGGACGCAGCCACCACAGCAGCAGCCCGAGGACCAGGAGGGAGGCGGCGCCGCCCTGGAGGGCCCGTCGCCTGCCGACAGGGGGGAACATCGTGGACATGCGCGAGATCCTGCCAGCCGCGGTGCCCCGGTGACCAGGGGAGGGGCACCCACGGTGGGGGCGAAGGGCGTGTCAGTGGCGGCCACTACAGTCGGCCCCATGAGCTCCTCGCCCGCTGACCTGGTCCGTGAATTCCACCTCGCCTTCGGCCTGGACGCCCGCAGTACCCCGACCGAGGTGTCCCCGGAGCTCGCCGCCCACCGCGGCGAACTCCTCGCGGAGGAAGCCGCGGAGGTCGCCGAGGTGTCGGTGACGGGCCCGCTGGACCGGCTCGCCCACGAACTCGCCGACGTCGTCTACGTGGCTTACGGAACCGCCCTCGTCCACGGCATCGACCTCGACGCGGTACTGGCCGAGATCCACCGTTCCAACATGACCAAGATCGGTCCCGACGGCTCCGTCTCCCGCCGCGAGGACGGCAAGGTGCTCAAGGGGGAGTACTACGAGGCACCGGATGTGCCGGGGGTGCTGCGGAGGCAGGGGTGGGAACCCGCCGCCGACGCCTGAGCCGCCCGGGCCGGCGGCGGGTCGGTCCCCTGTTCCCCTCGGGCGCCGCCCCTCAGTCGGCCACCTGTGCGTCCGCCTCCTTGGCCCGGGACGTCGTCTGCGCCGTATCCCGGTGTGGCTCGCGGCGTCGGGTCCACCAGGTCGCCACGGGCTCCGTGTAGCGCGCGGTGAGCGGGCCGAGGACGACCAGGATGAGGACGTAGGCCGTGGCCAGGGGACCGAGGGACGGTTCGATGCCCGCCGACACGGCCAGCCCGGCGATGACGATCGAGAACTCGCCGCGGGCCACCAGGGCACCGCCCGCCCGCCAGCGGCCCTTGACGGAGATCCCGGCTCGCCGCGCCGCCCAGTAGCCGGTGGCGATCTTCGTCAGGGCGGTGACGACGGCCAGGCCCAGGGCGGGCAGGAGAACCGGCGGGATGCTGGACGGGTCGGTGTGCAGTCCGAAGAAGACGAAGAACACGGCCGCGAACAGGTCCCGCAGGGGGCTGAGGAGAGTGTGCGCACCCTCCGCCACCTCTCCCGACAGCGCGATGCCGACCAGGAAGGCCCCCACCGCCGCCGACACCTGGAGCTGCTGTGCCACACCCGCGACCAGGATCGTCAGACCCAGCACGACCAGCAGCAGCTTCTCCGGGTCGTCGTTGGAGACGAAGCGTGAGATGACCCTGCCGTAGCGCAGGGCCAGGAACAGGACGAGGCCCGCCGCGCCCAGCGCGATCGCCAGCGTCAGGCTGCCGGCCAGCAGCCCGGCTCCCGCCACCAGCGCCGTGACGATGGGCAGGTACACCGCCATCGCCAGATCCTCCAGCACGAGCACGCTCAGGATCACCGGCGTCTCCCGGTTGCCGACCCGGCCCAGATCGCCGAGCACCTTCGCGATCACGCCGGACGACGAGATCCAGGTGACACCGGCCAGGACGACGGCGGCCACCGGCCCCCAGCCGAGCAGCAGCGCCACCGCCGCCCCCGGCAGCGCGTTGAACGCGCAGTCGACCAGACCGGACGGGTAGTGGGTCTTGAGGTTGGAGACCAGATCGCTCGCCGTGTACTCGAGGCCCAGCATCAACAGCAGCAGGATGACGCCGATCTCGGCTCCGGTGGCGACGAACTCCTCGCTCGCGCCCAGCGGCAGCAGACCGCCCTCGCCGAAGGCCAGACCGGCCAGCAGGTACAGCGGTATCGGCGAGAGCCGGAAACGGGCGGCGAACCGGCCGAGCAGGCCGAGGCCGAGGATGATGGAACCGAACTCGATCAGCAGAACCGCGGAGTGCACCGGCTCACTCCCGACCGAGTATCGCCGCGGCGGCGTCGACGCCCTCGCGGGTACCGACGACGATCAGCGTGTCACCGCCCGCCAGCCGGAAGTCCGGCGCGGGGGAGGGGATGGCCTCGGCCCGGCGCAGCACCGCCACGACGGACGCACCCGTCTCCGTACGCATCCGCGTGTCGCCCAGCACCCGGCCGTTCCAGCGCGAGGTCGCGGCGACCTCGATCCGCTCGGCGACCAGTCCCAGGTCCGTGGTGTACAGCAGACTCGGACTGTGGTGGGACGGCTTCAGCGCGTCGATCAGCGAACCCGCCTCCGAGCTGGTCAGCCGCAGGGACTGCGCACAGGAGTCGGGATCGTCTGCCCGGTACACGTTCACCGTGCGCGTGCCGTCGCGGTGCGCCACCACCGACAGATGGCGGTGTTCCCGGGTCTCCAGGTCGTACTGGACCCCGATGCCCGGCAGCGGCGTCGCCCTCAGGCGCGGAGCTGACACGTTTCTTCCCCTTGTTTCGTCTTGCTCTTGTTGTTCGTCTGGCTTTGTCGGTCTGCCGAACCGTGCGGGACAGTTCGGTCTGGTGAACGGTGTCGGTCTGGTGAACGGTGTCGATCAACGGACGGCTCAGGTCCGCATGCTGCCATCCGGCCGTACGGTGACGACATGGGTGTCGTGACGGATATGCGCAGCGGCCGGTCGCAGGAGAGGGTAGAGCGGGCGGTGCCGTACGCGAAGGCCGGAAGGAGCGGATCCAGGAACGTGTCGTTGTTCTGGCGGATCTTCTCGCTCAACGCGGCGGGTCTGGTCGTGGCCACCGCGTTGCTGCTGGGCCCGGTGACGGTGTCGACCCCCGTGCTGGCGGGCGAGGCGCTCGTCCTGCTCGGCGGCCTGGTGGTGCTGCTCGCCGGCAACGCGCTCGTGCTGCGCTTCGGCCTCGGACCGCTGCAACGGCTGGACCGGGCCATGGCCACCGTGGACCTGCTGCGTCCGGGCTCCCGCCCGGTGGTCGCCGGCCCCGCGGAGACGGCCGGACTGATCACGACGTACAACGCGATGCTCGACCGGCTGGAGGCCGAGCGGGCCGCGGGTGCCGCCCGGGCGCTGTCCGCACAGGAGAGCGAGCGGCACCGGATCGCCCAGGAGCTCCACGACGAGGTCGGGCAGACCCTGACCGCCGTCCTCCTCCAGCTCAAGCGCGTCGCGGACCGGGCCCCCGAGGACCTGCGCGAGGAGGTCGGCCAGGCGCAGGAGGCGACCCGGGCCGGCCTGGACGAGATCCGCCGTATCGCCCGCCGACTGCGCCCCGGCGTCCTGGAGGAACTCGGCCTGGCCAGCGCCCTGCGCTCGCTCGCCGCCGAGTTCACGACCCACGGGCTGACCGTGCGCCACCACGTCACCGGCGACCTCCCCGCCCTCAGCCCGGAATCGGAACTCGTCGTCTACCGAGTGGCCCAGGAAAGCCTGACCAACACCGCCCGGCACGCCGGCGCCGACCGTGCGGAACTCCGCCTGCGGCCGGTCCCCGGCGGCGTCGAACTCCTCGTACGCGACAACGGCACGGGCATCGGCGACGCCCCCGAGGGTGCCGGTATCACCGGCATGCGCGAACGCGCCCTCCTGGTCGGCGCCGCCCTCGCCCTCGAACCGGCCCCCGACCGGGGCACCGACGTACGCCTGCGCATACCGGTGACGGAAGGAGCACGTTGATGTCCACACCGGTGACGCCGGGGAGCCCGTCGGCAACCGCCCGGCCCCCGATCCGTGTCCTGCTCGCCGACGACCACACCCTCGTACGCCGGGGCGTGCGCCTCATCCTGGACGGGGAGCCCGACCTGACGGTCGTGGCCGAGGCCGGGGACGGGGCCGAGGCCGTCGCACGCGCCCGGGACACCGCCGTCGACCTGGCCGTCCTGGACGTCGCCATGCCCCGCATGACCGGCCTCCAAGCAGCCCGCGAACTCTCCCGACGGCTGCCCGCGCTGCACATCCTGATCCTGACGATGTACGACAACGAGGAGTACTTCTTCGAGGCGCTCAGGGCCGGAGCCAGCGGTTACGTCCTCAAGTCCGTCGCCGACCGCGACCTGGTCGAGGCCTGCCGGGCGGCCGTGCGCGACGAGCCGTTCATCTACCCGGGCGCCGAGCGGGCCCTCGTCCGCTCCTACCTGGAGCGGCTGCACCGGGGCGACGGCCTGCCGGAACGGGCCATCACCGAACGCGAGGAGGAGATCCTCAAGCTGGTCGCCGAGGGCCACACCTCGAAGGAGATCGGCGAACTCCTCTTCATCAGCGCCAAGACGGTCGAGCGCCACCGCGCCAACCTCCTCCAGAAGCTCGGCATGCGCGACCGCCTGGAGCTGACCAGGTACGCGATCCGCGCCGGGCTCATCGAGGCATGAGCCCGGGCCCGGGTTGTCCACAGGCGACCGAGCCACTTCCGGCGACCGCCTACCCTTGTCCCCATGAGCAGCATCGACCGGAGCCAGTCAGTGGGCGGCACGCGCACATATGAGGTACGCACCTACGGGTGCCAGATGAACGTCCACGACTCCGAGCGATTGGCCGGTCTGCTGGAGGACGCGGGCTACGTCCGCGCCCCCGAGGGCGCCGACGAGGCCGACGTCGTCGTCTTCAACACCTGCGCCGTGCGGGAGAACGCCGACAACAAGCTGTACGGCAACCTCGGCCACCTCGCGCCGCAGAAGGCCGCCCGCCCGGGCATGCAGATCGCGGTCGGCGGCTGCCTCGCGCAGAAGGACCGCGACACGATCGTGAAGAAGGCGCCCTGGGTGGACGTCGTCTTCGGCACGCACAACATCGGCAAGCTGCCGGTCCTGCTGGAACGCGCGCGCGTGCAGGAGGAGGCGCAGGTCGAGATCGCCGAGTCGCTGGAGGCGTTCCCGTCCACGCTGCCGACTCGTCGCGAGAGCGCGTACGCGGCCTGGGTCTCCATCTCCGTCGGCTGCAACAACACCTGCACCTTCTGCATCGTCCCGGCCCTGCGCGGCAAGGAGAAGGACCGTCGTCCCGGCGACATCCTCGCCGAGATCGAGGCCCTGGTCGCCGAGGGCGTCTCCGAGATCACACTGCTCGGGCAGAACGTCAACGCTTACGGCTCCGACATCGGCGACCGCGAGGCCTTCAGCAAGCTGCTGCGCGCCTGCGGGAAGATCGAAAGCCTGGAGCGCGTCCGCTTCACCTCCCCGCACCCGCGCGACTTCACCGACGACGTCATCGCCGCCATGGCCGAGACGCCCAACGTGATGCCACAGCTGCACATGCCGCTGCAGTCCGGTTCGGACACGGTCCTGAAGGCCATGCGCCGCTCCTACCGCCAGGAGCGCTACCTGGGGATCATCGAGAAGGTCCGTGCCGCCATCCCGCACGCGGCGATCAGCACCGACATCATCGTGGGCTTCCCCGGCGAGACCGACGAGGACTTCGAGCAGACGCTGCACGTGGTGCGCGAGGCCCGCTTCGCCCAGGCCTTCACCTTCCAGTACTCCAAGCGCCCGGGCACCCCGGCCGCCGAGATGGACGGCCAGATCCCCAAGAAGGTCGTCCAGGAGCGCTACGAGCGTCTGGTCGCCCTCCAGGAGGAGATCTCCTGGGAGGAGAACAAGAAGCAGGTCGGCCGCACGCTGGAGCTGATGGTCGCCGAGGGCGAGGGCCGCAAGGACGACAGCACCCACCGCCTGTCCGGCCGGGCCCCCGACAACCGCCTCGTCCACTTCACCAAGCCGGACCAGGAGGTCCGCCCCGGCGACGTGGTCACGGTCGAGATCACCTACGCCGCCCCGCACCACCTCCTCGCCGAGGGCCCCGTGCAGGACGTGCGCCGCACGCGCGCGGGCGACGCCTGGGAGAAGCGCAACGCCGAGAAGGCGGGCAAGCCGGCCCAGCCGGCCGGCGTGCTCCTGGGCCTGCCGAAGATCGGCGTCCCCGAGCCGCTCCCGGTGGCGGCGAGCGGCTGCGGCTGCGACTGAGCCGGGCCGCGGCCTGCCGCGGCCGGACCTGACTGCGACCGGGGGGCTGCGGCCGCGGTCGGCTCAGGTTGTGGTGGACTGCGGCCGGGCAGGGCCCGTGTCCTGCTGGGTTACCCTGCCGATCATGCTTGTCGCCGCTGCTGTCTGCCCCTGCCCGCCCCTACTGGTGCCTGACGTCGCCGCGGGTGCCGCTCCGGAGTTGGACGCCGCGCGGGCCGCCTGCACGGACGCGCTGGGCGTGCTCGCCGCCGCCCGGCCCGGCCGGCTCGTGGTCGTCGGGCCGGTCGACGGTGCCGGGCCCGAGACCTACCCGCAGGGCACGCACGGCTCGTTCCGGGGCTTCGGCGTCGATCTCGACGTACGGCTGGGCGGGGACGAGGGCGCGCCTGCGGAGCAGCGGCTTCCCTACTCGCTGGCGGTGGCCGCCTGGCTGCTGGAGCGGACCGGGTGGTCCGACGCTCCGGTCGAGGGTCACGGCGTGGGGGACCGGCTCGCGCCCGAGCGGTGCGCCCGGATCGGACGGGACCTCGCCGCACGGGCCGAGCGGGTCGCGCTGTTGGTGATGGGTGACGCCAGCGCGTGCCGGACGCTCAAGGCCCCGGGGTATCTGGACGAACGTGCCGCGCCCTTCGACGCGGAGGTCGCGCGCGCACTCGGCGCGGCGGACGCGGCCACGCTCATGACCCTGGACACAGGGCTGGCGCACGAACTGAAGGTCTCCGGCCGGGCCCCCTGGCAGGTCCTGGCGGGCGCGGCCGAGGGTGCGGACCTCGGCGGATCACTGTTGTACGAGGACGCGCCGTACGGGGTGGGATACCTCGTGGCCACTTGGTCGTAGCCCACGGCGGCACGGCGCACGGCGGCACGGCGGCCCCGGCCGCGGGAAACGGCGGACGGCCGGGAGCCTCGTGCTCCGCGGCCGTCCGCCGATGTGCCCTTCGGTCTGCAGATGTGTGGTCGGGACCTGGTCGATGTGTGGTCAGGACCTGCTGTGTCGGTGTGCGCTCAGGAAGTGGGCGGTGGTGCGTCCGGCGGCGGGGTGCCTCCGGTGTCCCGAGGCGGTGCCGTACGGCCCGTGTCCGGCGGCATGGTGCCACCCGTGTCCGGCGGCATGGTGCGGCCCGGGCCCGGTGGCGGCGTGGGGCCGCCCGCGTCCGCTCCGCTGTCGCCCTTGTGCGCGAGTCGGTCCATGGCGCCCTTGGCCTTGCCCGTGCCCGACTGGATCCTGTCGCTGTACTTGCCCTTGGTCCTCTTGTCGACGACCTGCGCGGCCTTGTCGAGGCCGTGCTGGATCTTGTCCTCGTGCCGCTGTGCGAGGTCCGAGACCTTGCCCTTGGCCGGGCCCAGTTTGGCCTTCACGTTGTCCAGGAGACCCATGGTTCACCTTCCCTCGCGCGGGGCGGTCACGTGCGGGCGCCCTCGCCGGCCTCGTTGTCGGCCGCCTTGTCGGTGGACTGCTGCTTGGGGATGTCGACGCCTTCGGTCTCGGTGACCTCGGCCGCCTCAGCCACCGGCTCGGCCGCTTCCGCTGCCCCGTCAGCCCCCTTCGCCGCCGCATCCGCCCCTGCAGTTTCCTCCGCCTCGGTCCCGGCCGTCGCCTTGTCGGCCTGAGCCTCGGCGGCAGGCGCCGCCTCCTCCGTGGCCTTGGACCGCCGGAGAAGTCGTGCAAAAACGCCCATATCCACTCCATACGTTACTCGTGCGGGCGAAATCCCGCGTCGCCCGGTGCGTCCGTTTGCGCGGCCCGGGCCACCGCCTCTGCGATCCGGCGGCAGGAACCTCGCAACGGGCAACGACCCCGCGAGCGCTGCGTCACGTAACTCGTTCGAGAGCCGGGTTCGAGGTTTGCGAGACTGGGTCGGTGAGCAGTGCACCCCCCGCCCCCCGCGTCATCGCCGTCGTCGGACCGACTGCGGCCGGAAAGTCCGATCTGGGCGTCTTCCTGGCCCAGCGTCTCGGCGGTGAGGTCGTCAACGCCGACTCCATGCAGCTCTACCGAGGGATGGACATCGGCACCGCCAAGCTGACGCCCGAAGAACGCGGTGGCGTCCCGCACCACCTCCTCGACATCTGGGACGTGACCGTCACGGCGTCCGTCGCCGAGTACCAGCGCCTGGCCCGCGAGCGGATCGAGGCCCTGCTCGCCGAGGGTCGCTGGCCGATCCTGGTCGGCGGCTCAGGGCTGTATGTGCGCGGGGCCGTCGACAACCTGGAGTTCCCCGGCACCGACCCCGAGGTGCGCGCCCGCCTGGAGGAGGAACTCACACTGCGCGGCTCGGGCGCGCTGCACGCCCGGCTGGCCGCCGCCGACCCCGAGGCCGCGCGGGCGATCCTGCCGAGCAACGGCCGCCGGGTCGTCCGGGCCCTGGAGGTGATCGAGATCACCGGCAGGCCCTTCACCGCCAACCTCCCCGGCCACGACTCCGTGTACGACACGATCCAGATCGGCGTCGACGTGGCCCGGCCCGAGCTGGACGAGCGCATCGCGCGCCGGGTCGACCGGATGTGGGCGGCCGGCCTCGTGGACGAGGTGCGCGCACTGGAGGCGCAAGGGTTGCGCGAGGGGCGTACCGCCTCGCGTGCGCTCGGCTACCAGCAGGTGCTCGCGGCGCTCGCCGGGGAGTGCACTCTGGAGGACGCGCGGGCCGAGACCGTACGTGCCACCAAGCGCTTCGCGCGCCGTCAGGATTCATGGTTCAGGCGCGATCCCCGGGTGCACTGGTTGAGTGGGGCTGCGGCCGATCTCACAGAACTTCCGCAGCTCGCGCTGTCTTTGGTCGAACGACCGGTTACAGCCTGATCACGTCATGGCATCGGGACGCCCAGGCCGTCATCCGGTCCTGCGGCGGCGTGCCATCATCGAGCTCGATCGACCGAGTTGAGTCCTAGTTGGGAGGGCGCGTGGCGATGGAGGCCGGCCCTCGCGACACCGCACAAGGCACCGATCACATCACCGCCGATCGGGACGACCCCGAACGCCGGGACGATCCCGAGCGCCTGGACGACCCGGAGCAGGAGTCGGACCGTCTCAGCTCCGACGGGCCCGACGAGACGCAGGGTGTGACGGACGACGGCCCCGAGCCCGAGGAGATGTTCGCGGGCGAGGTCGAGGTCGAGCTGCGCCCGCAGCGCCGACTGCGCATCTGGCAGCTCGCGCCCATCGTGAGCCTGGCCGCGCTCGGCTCCCTGATGTTCGCGTTCCCGCTCGCCTTCGACTTCGGCGACAGCGGGGCCGTGATCGCCATGCTCGGGCTGCTGATCTGCTCGTGCGCGGCCGGCTGGGGCATGATGGCCGCCCGCCGCGTGGGCTACACCTTGCCGGGCCTGCCGGCCAGGGGCTCGGGCCGCAGACCGGACTGGCGGGTCGTCCTCGCGTACGCCGTGATGGTGGCCGCGGTGGTCGTCCTGGCCGTGTGGCGAGTAGCACGCCTCCGGTAGAGCGCACCGTGCGGCAGCGCCCCGCAGGGGCGCGGGGCTGTGCCGAAATGCCGCTGCTGCCGAAATGCCGCTCCGCCGTGCGGGCGCCACGATCCACGAAGCACCCCACAGCGCGGCGCACCTGCACGCCCATGACGCCTCCCATGCCGCGGCCCGCCCGCACGCCCATGACGCCTCCCATGCCGCGGCGCGCCCGTACGCCCCCCACGCGCCCCACACCGTGGCCCGCCCGTACGCCCACGACTGATCCGCACGGCCCTCCCGCGGGGCAGACCGTACGATCGAGGGCATGAGCACGCGGATCCCCTTCCTCAAGGGTCACGGCACCGAGAACGACTTCGTGATCGTCCCGGACCCCGAGAACGCCGTCGACCTGCCCCCGGCCGCCGTCGCCGCCCTCTGCGACCGCCGCGCTGGCATCGGCGGTGACGGACTGCTGCACGTGGTGCGTTCCGCCGCGCACCCGGAGGCCCGGCACATGGCGTCCGAGGCGGAGTGGTTCATGGACTACCGCAACGGGGACGGCTCGATCGCGGAGATGTGCGGCAACGGCGTGCGGGTCTTCGCGCGCTACCTCCAGCGCGCCGGACATGTCGCCGAAGGGGACCTCGCCGTCGCCACGCGCGGGGGCGTGAAGACCGTGCACATCGCCAAGGACGGTGACGTCACCGTGGGCATGGGCAAGGCACTGCTCCCCGAGGGCGATGTCACGGTGAGCGTCGGCGAGCGCAGCTGGCCCGCGCGGAACGTGAACATGGGCAACCCGCACGCGGTCGCCTTCGTGGACGACCTGTCCCACGCCGGTGACCTGCTCTCCCCGCCGCCCTTCAGCCCGGCCGCCGCCTACCCGGACGGTGTGAACGTCGAGTTCGTGGTCGACCGGGGCCCCGGGCACGTCGCGCTGCGCGTGCACGAGCGCGGCGCCGGCGAGACCCGCTCGTGCGGCACGGGGGCGTGCGCGGTCGCCGTGGCCACCGCCCGCCGCGACGGTGCCGACCCGACGGCCACCGGCACGCCGGCGACGTACACCGTGGACGTACCCGGCGGCACCCTGGTGATCACCGAGCGGCCCGACGGCGAGATCGAGATGACGGGCCCCGCGGTGATCGTGGCCGAGGGCGAGATCGACGCGGAGTGGCTGGAGACCGCCACGCGCGCGTGAGCAGGCGCCGACCGTCAGGAAACCGCTGCGCGCTGTCGGCCACGCGACCCGAAACGGCCGTAAGGAACCGGCCACTTGGCGGGAACGGAACCGTCATGGTCACGACGTACGAGGGTACAAACTTCACATTCATCGCTCGAATGGGTGATCAGTTTCACGCTCGGCGAGAGGCGGTCAGCCACGCGTGGTGGGCTCGGTAGCATCAAGCACCGGCCCGGACGGGGGACCGAAGCCGCCCCCTGAGCCGTGTCCGCCCTGGGGCACCCCGTCCGCCGGTCCACGCAGCCGGAGGTGCCCATGAGTGCGGAGGCCACGAATTCCGTGACCCCAGGCCCGATGCCGGGCGCGGTGTCAGGACCGGTGACGCCGACAGCCCCGCGCAGAAAGGCCCGCCCCCGGATCGACCTGCGCCGCCTCGGCCGCGCCGCGCTGCTCGGCCCCGCCGCTCGCGACCGGCTGCCCGACGCCATCAGCCACGTCGTCGACGCGCACCGCGCCCATCACCCCGACGCGGACCTCGAACCCCTGCGCCGCGCCTACGTCCTGGCCGAGTCCTCGCACCGCGGCCAGATGCGCAAGAGCGGCGAGCCGTACATCACGCACCCGCTCGCCGTGACCCTGATCCTCGCCGAACTCGGCGCCGAGACCACCACGTTGACCGCGTCGCTGCTCCACGACACGGTCGAGGACACGGACGTTACGCTCGAACAGGTCGGCGAGCAGTTCGGCGAGGAGGTCCGCTACCTCGTCGACGGCGTCACCAAACTGGAGAAGGTCGACTACGGTGCCGCAGCCGAGCCGGAGACCTTCCGCAAGATGCTCGTCGCCACCGGCAACGACGTCCGCGTCATGTCGATCAAACTCGCCGACCGGCTGCACAACATGCGCACCCTCGGCGTCATGCGCCCCGAGAAACAGGAGCGCATCGCCAAGGTGACACGTGATGTGCTGATCCCGCTCGCCGAGCGGCTCGGCGTCCAGGCGCTCAAGACCGAGCTGGAAGACCTCGTCTTCGCGATCCTGCGGCCCGAGGAGTACGCGCACACCAGGGAGTTGATCGTCCAGAACGCCGCCCGCACGGACGACCCGCTCGCCGAGGTCGCCGACGAGGTGCGTACCGTGCTGCGCGAGGCGGACATCCCCGCCGAAGTCCTCATCCGGCCCCGCCACTTCGTCTCCGTGCACCGCGTCTCCCGCAAGCGTGGACGGCTGCGCGGCTCCGACTTCGGCCGCCTGCTGGTGCTGGTGAACGAGGACGCCGACTGCTACGGCGTCCTGGGCGAACTGCACACCTGCCTGACACCGGTGGTCTCGGAGTTCAAGGACTTCATCGCCGTACCGAAGTTCAACCTGTACCAGTCGCTGCACACGGCCGTCGCGCGCGAGGACGGCCAGGTCGTCGAAGTCCTCATCCGCACGCACCAGATGCACAAGGTCGCCGAGGCCGGAGTCGTCGCGCTCGGCAACCCGTACGCGCCGGCCTCCGACGACCCTGCCGACGGCGAGCGCGTCGACCCCACCCGCCCCGGCTGGCTCTCCCGGCTCCTCGACTGGCAGGAGGCGGCCCCCGACCCGGACCACTTCTGGTCGACGCTGCGCGAGGACCTCGCCCAGGACCGCGAGATCACCGTCTTCCGGCCCGACGGCGGCACGCTGGGCCTGCCCGAGGGGGCGACCTGTGTGGACGCCGCGTACGCGCAGTACGGGGAGGACGCGCACGCGTGCATCGGCGCACGTGTCAACGGCCGTCTGGCGACGCTGAGCACGGTTTTGAAGGACGGCGACACCGTCCAGCTCCTCATGGGCCAGGACCCGGCTTCCGAGCCCTCCCGGGAGTGGCTGGAGCACGCGCACACGCCCGCGGCCCGGATCGCCATCCAGCGGTGGCTGGCCGCCCACCCGGCGCAGGCCGAGGCCCAGCGGACCGAGGTCCAGGAGGACCGGCAGGTCCAGGAGGACCGGCTG
Source organism: Streptomyces sp. SID5464 (assembly GCF_009862985.1). Classification (NCBI taxonomy): domain Bacteria; kingdom Bacillati; phylum Actinomycetota; class Actinomycetes; order Kitasatosporales; family Streptomycetaceae; genus Streptomyces; species Streptomyces sp. SID5464. The sequence continues at coordinate 230,432 of NZ_WWIQ01000009.1, forward strand.
GCCGGGGAGCGTGCGGCGGCTGTCCGACCCGCGCCCGCCGACGCGTCCGATCCGGCCGGCCCGGCTCCCGACCAGGCGCCCGCCCGCCCCGCCAACGGCAACGTCCTCACCGACCGGCCGGGCGCGGCCGTCCGGCTCGCGGGCTGCTGCACACCGGTGCGGCCCGACGCGATCACCGGCTTCGCCGTACGCGGGGGCGCGGTCACCGTGCACCGTGTCGAGTGCGCCGCGGTGGCCCGTATGAAGGACGGGGGGCGCGCGGAGGTCGGCGTGCGCTGGGGTGAGGCCACCGAGTGCCGGGTCACGCTGGTTGCCGAATCGTTCGTGCGTCCCCATCTGCTCGCGGACCTCACGGAGGCCATGGCCCTCGAAGGCGCCGAGATCGTCTCCGCGACAGTCGAACCCCCGACCCAGCAGCAGGTCCGTCACACGTACACCGTGCAGCTCCCGGACGCGGCCCACCTGCCCGCCCTCATGCGGGCGATGCGCAACGTGGCCGGGGTCTACGACGTCACCCGGGCACAACCGCACACGCAGGGCGGCTGACCCCGCCCGGGCGCCGGCCAAGGGACGGGTCGGCTGTGCCGCGGGTGCTGGCCGCTGGGTACGGGTCGGCTGAGCGCACACGGGCGCCGGCCGCCGGATACGGGTTGGCTGAGCCCCGGTACGGGTCGGATGAGCGCGCACAGGCGTCGGCCATCTGACGCCGGGCGGCACCCGGCGCAGGCTCCGGTACCCGGTTCGGGTGGGCCGGACGCGCGTCGTCCGCGTCGTGCACGCGCGCGCTGATAGCCGTGAGGCATGCGCCTCACCCCCCACCGCACCCGTACCCGTCCCTGTCGTCGGCGGACGTCCGCGGCGCTGCTCGCCTCGGCCGTCTCCGTCTGCCTCGTCGCCGCGAGCGCCCCCGTCGTCCCGCTCGGCGTCGGCGACCGACTCTTCCCGTACCTGGGCAACCCCGGCTACGACGTCGCGTCGTACGACCTCTCCTTCATCTATCCCGGCAGCAACAGCGAGCCGCTGCGGGCCGTGACCACCATCGACGCCTGGACGACGGCCGACCTGGACCGCGTCAACCTGGACTTCGCCCACGGCACGGTCCACTCGGTCGAGGTCGACGGCGAGCCCGCCACCTTCAGCACCGCCGGCGAGGACCTGGTGATCACCCCCGAGGACTCCGTGTCGGACGGCAACTGGATGCGGATCACCGTGAGGCACACCAGTGACCCCGTGCCCGCCGAGGGCCGCGAGGGCGGCTGGGTGCGCACCGCGGACGGCCTCGCCATGGCCAATCAGGCCGACGCCGCGCACCTGGTGTTCCCGTGCAACGACCACCCCTCCGACAAGGCGATGTTCACCATCCGGGTCACCGCACCCGACGGACACACGGCCGTCGCCAACGGCCTGCCCGCCGGGGTGCACAGATCCGGTGGGTCGACCACCTGGACGTACCGCACGCAGCACCCCATGGCCACCGAACTCGCCCAGGTCTCCATCGGCCGCTCCACCGTGCTGCACCGCACCGGCCCGCACGGACTGCCCGTACGGGACGTCGTCCCGGCCAAGCACCGCAAGGCGCTCGAACCCTGGCTGGAGAAGACCCCGGAGCAGATCGCCTGGATGGAGAGCAAGGTCGGCCGCTACCCCTTCGAGACGTACGGCCTGCTCATGGCCGACGCCTCGACCGGCTTCGAACTCGAGACCCAGACGCTCTCCCTCTTCGAGCGGGAGCTGTTCACCGACTCCGTCCGCCCCGCCTGGTACGTCGAGTCGATCATGGTCCACGAGCTGGCCCACCAGTGGTTCGGCAACAGCGTCGGCCCTCACACCTGGTCCGACCTGTGGCTCAATGAGGGACACGCCACCTGGTACGAGGCCCTGTACGCCGAGGAACAGGCCGGCAAGCCGATGCGGGACCGTATGAAGGCCGCGTACGGCGCCTCCGACCGCTGGCGCGCGTCGGGCGGACCACCCGCCGCCCCGAAGGCCCCGGAGCCCGGCCGCAAGACCAGCATCTTCCGGCCGAACGTCTACGACGGCGCCGCGCTCGTCCTGTACGCCCTGCGCGAGGAGATCGGCCGTCCCGCCTTCGAACGCCTGGAACGCGCCTGGGCCGACCGGTACCGGGACGACACGGTCACGACGGAGGACTTCGTCCGGCTCGCCGCCGAGATCTCCGGGCGCGACCTGGACGGCTTCTTCCGGGGCTGGCTGTACGGGAAGAAGACCCCACCGATGCCGGGGCACCCGGACTGGAAGCCGGCCGTTCTCGCGAAACCGGCCGTGCCCGCGAAACCGGCCGCGCCGGGGAAAGCCGCTGCTCGATAACACGGTGACGAGACGCCCCGTGCCGTGCGACTATCTTCAGGTCGGCGCGGCACGGAGCGCCGGGAATCTCCCGGAGCGCTCGCGCGTTATGCCCGGTGACGGAAAGCTCGCAGCGCTCCGTCGCCGTAAACGGTTTCCCAGCTACGTAAGGATCCAATGACCTCCTCTTCTTCCCCTTCCCAGGACACCAAGCGCTTCGCGCACAGCCACCCCGAGGGTCTTCGGGCCGATGCCCTGATGGAAGAGGACGTCGCCTGGAGCCACGAGATCGACGGAGAGCGGGACGGCGACCAGTTCGACCGCTCCGACCGCGCGGCCCTGCGCCGTGTGGTGGGCCTCTCCACCGAGCTCGAGGACGTCACCGAGGTCGAGTACCGCCAGCTCCGTCTGGAGCGGGTCGTGCTCGTCGGCGTCTGGACCACGGGGACCGTGCAGGACGCGGACAACTCCCTCGCGGAGCTCGCCGCCCTCGCGGAAACGGCCGGCGCGCTGGTGCTCGACGGTGTGATCCAGCGCCGCGACAAGCCCGACGCGGCCACCTATATCGGCTCCGGCAAGGCCGAGGAGCTGCGGGACATCGTCCTCGAATCGGGCGCGGACACCGTCATCTGCGACGGTGAGCTCAGCCCGGGCCAGCTGATCCACCTCGAGGATGTCGTCAAGGTCAAGGTCATCGACCGGACCGCCCTGATCCTGGACATCTTCGCCCAGCACGCCAAGTCCCGAGAGGGCAAGGCGCAGGTCGCTCTCGCGCAGATGCAGTACATGCTGCCGAGGCTGCGCGGCTGGGGTCAGTCGCTGTCCCGGCAGATGGGCGGCGGCAAGGGCGGCGGCCTCGCCACCCGTGGTCCCGGTGAGACCAAGATCGAGACGGACCGGCGGCGGATCCGCGAGAAGATGGCGAAGATGCGCCGGGAGATCGCGGACATGAAGACCGGCCGCGAGATCAAGCGCCAGGAGCGCAAGCGCCACAAGGTGCCCTCGGTCGCCATCGCGGGCTACACCAACGCCGGCAAGTCCTCGCTGCTCAACCGCCTCACGGGCGCGGGCGTGCTGGTCGAGAACGCCCTGTTCGCGACCCTCGACCCGACCGTGCGCCGGGCCGAGACCCCGAGTGGCCGGCTGTACACCCTGGCCGACACGGTCGGGTTTGTCCGCCATCTGCCCCACCACCTGGTCGAGGCGTTCCGCTCCACGATGGAGGAGGTCGGCGAGTCCGACCTGATCCTGCACGTGGTGGACGGTTCGCACCCGAACCCGGAGGAGCAGCTGGCCGCCGTACGCGAGGTGATCAGGGACGTCGGCGCCACCGACGTGCCCGAGATCGTCGTGATCAACAAGGCCGACGCGGCCGACCCGCTGACGCTCCAGCGGCTGCTGCGTGTCGAGAAGCGGTCCATGGCCGTCTCGGCCCGCACCGGCCAGGGCATCGACCAGCTGCTCGCGCTCATCGACAACGAGCTTCCGCGCCCGTCGGTCGAGATCGAGGCGCTCGTGCCGTACACGCACGGCAAGCTCGTCGCCCGGGCCCACGACGAGGGCGAGATCCTCTCCGAGGAGTACACCCCGGAAGGCACCCTGCTCAAGGCGCGGGTCCACGAGGAACTGGCGGCGGAGCTCGCGCCGTACGTCCCGGCGCCGGCGCTCTGACGGCCTCGGCCCTGATGTGAGAAGGCCCGCCCCTGTCCGCAGGGAGCGGGCCTTCAGCATGTCTCGGTCAGCGACCGCCGTACGTCTTGCTCATGTTCTGGTAGAGCGCCTCGGCATCGCGTCCCAGCTGCGGGCCGGCCAGCCAGGTGTTGTCGGCCGGTCCGATCGAGGTGTTGGAGACCAGCACGGACTTGCCGTTCAGCACCCGGAACCAGCCGCCGCCGGACGAACCGCCGGTCATGGTGCAACCGATGCGGTACATCGTCGGCAGGCTCGGGCTGAGCGAGAACCGGCCCGGGACGTCGATGCACTTGAACATCTTCAGCCCGTTGTAGGGCGGCGCCGCCGGGTAGCCCCAGGCGCCCATCTTGGCGGCCGCGGCCGCGGAGGGCGCGGAGAAGTCCACGTCCAGTGCGGCGCCGACCGTCTCCTCCAGGGACTTGGCACCCCGCTCGGGCTTCACGTGCAGCACGGCATAGTCGTACGCCGCCCCGTCACCGCCGGTCTCCGAGCCGCCCTGGATCCACTGGTTCGAGGTCGAGGCCCAGTCCGCCCACCAGTTGCCGTACGGGGCCACCTCCGACGGATTCGCGTTGCTCAGCTCCGCCTCGGTCTTGCCGAGGTCGTTGTAGGCAGGGACGAACACCAGGTTGCGGTACCAGCCGCCGTTGCCGCCGGCGTGCACGCAGTGGCCCGCCGTCCACACCAGGTTGGACTTGCCCGGGTGGTTGACGTCCTTGATCACGGTTCCGGAACAGACGGCCGGGCCGTCGGGGGAGTCGAAGAAGACCTTGCCGACCGGGGCGGCGTTCCGGTGGTACGGCGTCTTCTCGGCCTGCGCCCGGACCGGAGCCGGATCCGGGTCGCTGACGCCCTGACCGGCCGACGCGTCCTTCGTCGTGACCGTCTTGTTGGCCTCCTTCGCGGACTGCATCCGCTCCGGCTTCCAGAGACCCTCGATCACCGGGTTGACGAAGTCCTTGGCCTCACTGAGCCACTTGTCCTTGTCCCAGTCCTTCCAGCCGCCGTCCTTCCACCGGTCGACGTCGATCCCGTGTTCCTTGAGCTTGCCGGCGAGGTCGGCCGGGATCTTGACCTTGCCGCCGCCGTCCGCGGCCTGCGAGGTGGTGGCGTCGGGCTTGTCGCTCGCCGAGTCCGCCGACCCCTCACAGGCGGTCACGGTGAGCGCCAGGGCTGCGAGGAGCCCGGTGGCGGCGAGAGCGGTGCGCCGCCCGCGCCTCGGTGCCGCGGGCGTACGTGTGGAACGCATGGTGCGATGACCCCCGTTGGTGCTGAACAGTGTGGTGCCGCGTGTGCATGTCATGGGTGTGGGCGCCGTGCCTCCGGCGCGAAACCCCACTATGCCCGTGGAGTTGAGGGTGTACCGGGGGCGGGTGGTGAAGGTTTCCGTGAGTCCTCGGGCCGGTGCGCCAGGTGCGGTGCTTGTGCACCGGACGCGCCACCCCACCGCCTGCGGCCGGACGCGCCACCCCCCGCCTACGGTCTCCAGCCGGCCGTCACCGACCGGCGAACTTCTTGCTGACCGAGTCGTAGACGCCCTTGGCCACCTCGCCCAGGCGCGGACCGGCCAGCCAGCCCGACGTCACCGGGCCGATCGAGGTGTTGGACACCAGCGCCGGCTTGCCGTCCGAGCCCGTCGCGACCCAGCCGCCGCCGGACGAGCCGCCGGTCATCGTGCAGCCGATGCGGTACATCGTCGGATCCGACGTGGTGACCGACAGCCGACCCGGCTGGTCCTGGCACCGGTACAGCTTCTGCCCGTCGTACGGCGGCGCGGCCGGGTAGCCGATCGCCGTGACGCTCTTCACCTTCGGTACGGCGGGAGCCTTGAAGTCGACCGGCAGCGCCGAACCGACCGTCTCCTCCAGCGACTTGCCGCCGCTGCCCTTCTCCGGCGTCACATGGATGACCGCGAAGTCGTAGGGCGCGCCGTCCCCGCCCGTCGAGCCGCCCTGCTCGATCCACTGGTCCGAGGTCTGCGCCCAGTCCCCCCACCAGACGCCGTACGGGGCGACGTCCTCCCTCGTGGCGTTCTCCAACTCCGCGACCGGCTTGCCGTCGTCGTTGTACGACGGCACGAACGCGATGTTGCGGTACCAGCCGCCCTTCTTGCCCGCGTGCACGCAGTGGCCCGCCGTCCACACGAGGTTGGACTTGCCCGGGTGGGCCGGGTCCTTCACCACCGTCGCCGAGCAGACGGCCGAGCCCTTGGGGGAGTCGAAGAACACCTTCCCGGCCGTGGGCGCGTTGGCGTGGTACGACGACGGCACGGCCTGCGCCTCTACCGGCTCGGGCGTGGGATCGGTCACGCCCTGGTCACCGGAGAGGTCGCTGTCGTCGACGCCCTGGTCGGGCTCTTCCGCGTCCCGCATGCGGTCCGGGTCCCAGAGACCCTCGATGATCGGGTTGATGTACTCGTTGGCCTCGCGCAGCCAGTCGTCCCGGTCCCAGTTCTTCCAGGCGCCGTTCTTCCACTTGTCGATGTCGATCCCGTGCTCGCGGAGCCGGTCCCTGATGTCGTCCGGGATCTTCAGCTTGCCGTCGTCGGAGGAGCCGGCCGACGCGGAGGCCTCACCGCCCGCAGCGGCGTCGCCCGACTCGCAGGCGGTGGCGGTCAGCGCGAGCGCCGAGGCGAGGGCCACCGCGGCCAGCACGGGGGAGTTCCTGCGGCGCGCCCTCCCTTCTCGGCTGGCGATGGACGACGGCCGTATGGATCGCATGATCTGACTCCCCCTGGTGTGTGACGAACATGGACGAACCGGTGCTTCGGCCCTGGTTTCCGCCGGGTCATGGGAAGTTCAGGCCGAGCTCACGGCGTCCGGGAACGGCACCACACACTATGCGGTGGCTGTGGGGGCGGCCCGACGGAAGCGCAACAGTTCCGTCACGGAAAGGATCTTGAGGCAACCCGTAACCCGGTGAGCGGACCGGGGTTGGTAGCGGTGGGGGGCCTGCTGTCTGTGTGCGGTCCTCTGTGCCCGTGCCCAGTGGGAGGACAGGGAAGTCGTGGCGGAATCCACCCATGGGGGATGTGCGTCCGAGGAGGCCGCTGTGGGGCGTATGCCGGTGAGGGCCCTTCCGGGTGCTGTCGACGGCACGGCTCCGGGAGCACGCGCCGCGCACGAAGGGATTCTGCGCCGCCAGTCCGCCCGCGAGTCCGCGGCCCGCACCTACGCCCGCGCCCTGCCGATCGTGCCGGTGCGGGCCCGGGGACTGACCATCGAGGGCGCGGACGGCCGCCGCTACCTTGACTGCCTCTCCGGCGCCGGCGCGCTCGCCCTCGGACACAACCACCCGGTCGTCCTGGAAGCCATCCGCAACGTCCTCGACTCCGGCGCGCCCCTGAACTCCCTCGACCTGGCCACACCCGTCAAGGACGCCTTCATCACCGAGCTGTTCCGCACCCTGCCCGCGGGGCTCGCCGACCGGGCCCGCGTGCTGTTCTGCGGACCGGCCGGCAGCGACGCCGTGGAGACCGCCTGCGAGCTGGTGCGCGCGGCGACCGGCCGGACCGGCCTCATCGCGTTCACCGGCGCCTCCCACGGAAGGACGGCCGGGGCGTTCGACGCGGCAGCCGGCGCCCACGACGTACCGGCCACCCGCCTGCCCTACCCGCAGGACTACCGCTGCCCCTTCGGCGTCGGGGGAGAGCGCGGGGCCGACCTCGCCGCCCGCTGGACCGAGTCCGTCCTCGACGACTCCGGGTCGGGCGCATCGCTCCCCGCCGGAATGATCGTCGAGCCCGTCCAGGGCGAGGGCGGGGTGATACCCGCACCGGACGCCTGGCTCAGACGCATGCGGCAGCTCACGGCCGACCGGTCCGTCCCCCTGATCGCCGACGAGATCCAGACCGGTGTCGGGCGGACCGGCGCCTTCTGGGCCGTGGAGCACAGCGGAGTGACGCCCGACGTGATGGTTCTCTCCAAGGCCATCGGAGGCAGCCTGCCGCTGGCCGTCGTGGTCCACCGCGACGACCTCGACGTCCCGGAACCCGGCGCCCCCACCGGCACCTTCCGCGGCAACCAACTCGCCATGGCCGCCGGCACGGCGACTCTCACCCACGTCCGGGAGAACCACTTCGCCGAACGCGCGGCGACTCTGGGGGCGCGCATGTTGAGTCAGCTCCAAGGGCTGGTCGGGGAGTATCCGGGCGTGGGGGATGTGCGGGGGCGGGGACTGATGATCGGGGTGGAGTTCGTGGACCCGGAGGGCGAGACCGGGGGAGCCGGGCAGGCGGCTGAGGCTGCGGGGAAGCCGCTTCCCGCAGCCCCCGAACTGGCGGCCGCGGTCCAACGGGAGTGCCTGCGGCGCGGCCTCATCGTCGGGCTCGGCGGCCGGCACTCCAGCGTCGTCCGGCTGCTGCCGCCCCTGACGATCACCGACGAACAGGCTGCCGCCGTGCAGGACCGCCTGGCCGACGCTGTCCGGGCGGCGGCTCGGTGCGGTGGGAGCACGGCAGCAGCGCCCTAGGCGCGGTGAGCCTCCATGCCGTGGGAGCTCGTGCCGTGAGACCCGATGCCGAGGCAGCTCACGCCGTGATCCTTCAACCGCGCCGTCTCGGAACCACCCAACGAGGTACCTGACTTGAACGCCATCCCCAAGCCCGACGACCACGACATGACGCCGGGACGAGGCTCTGCCGGCGCCCGGGAGATGGGGGTGTCGGCGAACCCGGTGAACCCGGTGAACCCGGCGAACCCTGCGAACTCGCCGAGCCGGGCGGTCTCCGGGGTCCCGGGGCAGCGGCCTGGGGCGGCGGAGCTCGCTGATGTACAGCACGCTGAGGTGCGGGGCGGCGAGGTGAGGCACGGTGAGGTGCCGGGTGGCGAGTTGAGGGCTGGCGGGGTCATCGCCGACCTCTTGGAGCACCCCGACCCGCACATCGTCGCCCAGGCAGCAGCCGCGGAGACGCTGTTGCGCTGCTGGGTGCGCGAGGCCGGCCAGCCCGCCCCCGCCGACGGTGTCCTCCGCATCCCCCTCCCCGCCAGCGGAACGGCCCTGCTCGTCCCCGTCCGCTACTGGTCCCCGACGGGCTGGCACCGCTTCGGTCTCCCGCGCCTGGCCGACGCTCCCGACCACGCCCCACCGGTCGACGCCATCACGGTCGCCGCCCTGCTCGCCAGGGAGGCGTCCACAGACGGCCACGAACACGGCAACGGCAACCACAACGGTCACGGCCACGTCTATGGCCAGGGCCGCGTCCACGGTAAGGGCGACCGTGGCGTCGACGGCGTCGGCGGCGTAGAACTCGTAGCGGGTGTCGCCGACTCCCTCCGCCGCGTCACCTCCTTCCTCAGCGACCGTCGCACATCCCCGGTCGACGGCCCCGACCTCTTCCTGGCCGCGGAGCAGTCACTCGTCCTGGGACACCCCCTGCACCCGACCCCGAAGAGCCGCGAGGGTCTCTCCGAGGCCGAAGCACGGCTGTACTCACCCGAGTCGCGCGGATCCTTCCCCCTGCACTGGATGGCTGTCGCCCCCTCCGTCCTCGCCACCGACTCCGCCTGGACCGAACGCGGCCGCCCCGTCGCAGCGGCTCGACTCACCGCCCGCCTGGCCGGGATCGACGTGCCTCCGCCGGACGGGTACGCCCTACTGCCGCTGCACCCCTGGCAGGCACGCGAGATCCGGCACCGTCCGCAGACCGCTGCCCTGCTCGACAGCGGACTGCTCGCCGACCTCGGCACCCACGGCACTCCCTGGCACCCCACCTCCTCCGTACGAACCGTCTACCAAACCGGTGCCCCCGCGATGCTCAAGCTGTCGCTGGGCCTGCGCATCACCAACTCCCGTCGCGAGAACCTCCGTAAGGAACTCCACCGCGGCGTCGAGGTCCACCGCCTGCTCCGCAGCGGGCTCGCTCAGCAGTGGCGAGCCGTGCATCCGTGCTTCGACATCGTTCGCGACCCGGCCTGGATCGCCGTCGATGGAGCCGTTGGGTCCGACGACGGATCCGGGAGTTCCGATGGATTCGGGAGTGCCGGCGGATCCGGGACCTCCGATGGCTCCGGAGGTTCCGACGGCGCCCCGCTGCCCGGACTGAACGTGGTGATCCGACACAACCCGTTCAGCCCATCGGACGATGTCTCCTGCGTCGCTGGATTCGTCTCGCCGCGCCCGTGCTCCCCTGCCCGGCCGGGAACCGCTCCCGACCGTCCGGAGATCCATGGCCCGGTCCTTCGGTCCCGGCTGGCCGAAGTCGTCACGCGTCTCGCCAGTCGGACCGGCCGGCCCAGCGGAGCCGTCGCCGTCGAGTGGTTCCTGCGCTACCTCGAACACGTCGTGCGGCCCGTCCTGTGGCTGGACGGTGAGGCCGGCATCGCCCTGGAGGCTCACCAGCAGAACACCCTGCTCCTGCTGGACGCCGAAGGATGGCCTGCGGGCGGCCGCTACCGTGACAACCAGGGCTACTACTTCCGAGAGTCCCGGCGGGCGGACCTCGACGCCCGGCTGCCCGGCATCGGTGAGCGGAGCGACACGTTCGTCCGCGACGAGGTCACCGACGAACGCTTCGCTTACTACGTCGCGGTCAACAACGTCCTCGGTCTCATCGGCGCGTTCGGCTCCCAAGGGCTGGCCGACGAGCGGCTGCTGCTCGCCGCATTCCGACGTTTCCTCGGAAACGTCGCCTCCGGCCCCGCCCGGTTGCGCTCCTCGCTGCCGGCCCGGCTGCTCGACTCACCCGTGCTGCGCTGCAAGGCCAACCTGCTGACCCGGCTCCACGGCCTCGACGAACTCGTCGGCCCCGTCGACACCCAGTCCGTCTACGTCACCATCGCCAACCCCCTGCACTCCTGATCAACCTGACCGCCCATGAACCCGACCGACCTCCTTCATCCCTGAGGACACGCCGCACCCCCCTTTCCCGAGAGGAGCGTTTGGTGCCTTCCGCCGATCCGACAGCCGATGCGAGTACCGCTGTCCCCGCCACGGCCGACGTCGACGCCGGTGCCGGCTCCAACGCCCGCCTCGATGCCGATTCCGACGTCGACTCCAGCACGGGAGCCGAGCCGGACCCCGCTGCGGAGTCCGGTGGGAGCGGCCACGGAGAAGACACCATGGACCTGCGGCTCCCGGACGAACTCCTCGCCCTCATCGCGGACGAGGTGTCCGACAGCCACGGAGCGCGGCGGCCGGACGAGGGCACCGCAGAACCCTCCGTATCCACCGCCGCGAGCCGTGAGGGCTCCGGCCTCTCGGTCGACTCGGATCTCCCGACCGAGGACGATCTCCTCGACCGCGTCGCCGACTGGGGCCCGGCCGAAACACCCGTGGGCGTCTTCCACCTCGTCCCCGTGCGCATCGAACGCGATCTCCCGCTCATCAGCCGCTGGATGAACGACCCCGCCGCTGCGGCGTTCTGGAAGCTGTCCGGGCCCCAGAACGTGACCGAGGACCACGTGCGGTCCCAGCTGGCCGGCGACGGACGAAGCGTGCCGTGCATCGGCGTGCTGGACGGAACGCCGATGAGCTACTGGGAGATCTACCGGGCCGACCTGGATCCGCTGGCCCGCCACTACCCGGCCCGGCCTCACGACACGGGGATCCACCTCCTGATCGGCGCTGTCGCCGACCGAGGGCGTGGTCTCGGAGGTCTGCTGCTCCGAGCCGTGGCCGATCTCGTACTCGCGCAGCGGCCCTCCTGCGCACGCGTCATCGCGGAACCCGACATTCGCAACACCCCCTCCATCGCCGCCTTTCTGACTGCCGGCTTCCGGTTCTCCGCCGAGGTCGACCTGCCCGACAAGCGAGCCGCCCTCATGGCCCGAGACCGGTCCCTTCGGCATTTCCTGTAGCGCTGTGTCACCGCGTCATCACTCATGGAACGCGGTGCCTGCCGCCGCAGTTCCCACGTGTGCCAGAAATTCCTCCAGCCGTTCGCCGGCCCGTCGCACAGCCATATCCCGCCCCTCCACCCTTCCCTGCCCAGGAGCCCCCGGCCTTGATCCCACCCGTCGACCCCACCTCGATCCGACCCCTCGCCGTCGCCTTGATCACCCGTTTGTCAGTGCTGGGTCGTAGGGTGGTCGCGCTATGACGAAGCCCTCACTCCCCGAACTCCTGCATGCTGCCGTCACTGCCGTCGGCGGTACGGAGCGCCCCGGTCAGGTGGCCATGGCCGAAGCCGTCGCAGAAGCGATCGACGACGGTTCCCACCTGCTGGTCCAGGCCGGCACCGGCACCGGCAAGTCGCTGGGCTACCTGGTGCCCGCGCTCGCGCACGGGGAGCGTGTGGTCGTCGCGACCGCCACCCTGGCCCTCCAGCGCCAGCTGGTGGAGCGCGACCTGCCGAGAACGGTCGAGTCGCTGCACCCCCTGCTGCGCCGCCGCCCGGAGTTCGCGATGCTCAAGGGCCGGTCCAACTACCTGTGCCTGCACCGTTTGCACGAGGGTGTCCCGCAGGACGAGGAGGAGGGCCTCTTCGACCAGTTCGAGGCGGCCGCGCCCACCAGCAAGCTGGGCCAGGACCTGCTGCGGGTGCGCGACTGGGCCGACGAGACCGAGACCGGCGACCGCGACGACCTCACACCCGGCATCTCGGACCGGGCCTGGGCCCAGGTGTCGGTGTCGTCCAGGGAGTGCCTCGGCGCCTCGAAGTGCGCGTACGGCGCGGAGTGCTTCGCCGAGATGGCCCGCGAGCGAGCCAAGCTCTCCGAGGTCATCGTCACCAACCACGCACTGCTCGCCATCGACGCCATCGAGGGTGCCCCGGTCCTCCCGCAGCACGAGGTGCTGATCGTCGACGAGGCCCATGAGCTGGTCTCGCGCGTCACCGGCGTCGCCACCGGCGAGCTCACTCCCGGCCAGGTCAACCGCGCGGTGCGCCGGGCGGCGAAACTCGTCAACGAGAAGGCCGCGGACCAGCTCCAGACCGCCGCCGAGGGTTTCGAACGGCTGATGGAGCTCGCGCTGCCGGGCCGCCTGGAGGAGATCCCCGAGGACCTGGGCTACGCCCTCATGGCCCTGCGCGACGCGTGCCGCACCGTCATCTCCGCCATCGGCACGACCCGCGACAAGTCCGTCCAGGACGAGGACGCGGTCCGCAAGCAGGCGCTGGCCTCCGTGGAGAACGTGCACGACGTGGCGGAGCGGATCACCAACGGCTCGGAGTGGGACGTGGTCTGGTACGAGCGCCACGACCGCTTCGGTGCCTCCCTGCGCGTCGCCCCCATGTCCGTCTCGGGGCTGCTGAGGGAGAAGCTCTTCGCCGACCGCTCCGTGGTCCTGACATCCGCGACGCTGAAGCTGGGTGGGGACTTCAACGGCGTCGGTGCTTCCCTCGGGCTCGCCCCCGAAGGCACCGAAGGTGATGACCTCCCGCAGTGGAAGGGCATCGACGTCGGCTCGCCCTTCGACTACCGCAAGCAGGGCATCCTGTACGTCGCGAAGCACCTGGCGCGCCCCGCGCGGGACGGCGACCGCGGGGACATGCTGGATGAGCTCACGGAGCTCATCCAGGCGGCGGGCGGCCGCACCCTGGGCCTGTTCTCCTCCATGCGGGGCGCCCAGCTGGCCGCCGAGGAACTGCGTTCCCGGATCCCCGAATTCCCGATCCTCCTCCAGGGGGAGGAGACGCTCGGCGAGCTGATCAAGAACTTTGCGGCCGACCCGAAGACCTGTCTGTTCGGCACCCTGTCGCTGTGGCAGGGCGTGGACGTCCCTGGACCCAGCTGTCAGCTGGTCGTCATGGACAAGATCCCGTTCCCGCGCCCGGACGACCCGCTGATGAGCGCCCGCCAGAAAGCCGTGGAGGACGCGGGCGGCAACGGCTTCATGGCAGTCGCCGCCACCCACGCCGCGCTCCTCATGGCCCAGGGGGCCGGCCGTCTCGTACGGGCGTCGGGCGACCGCGGTGTGGTCGCCGTACTGGACCAGCGTCTGGCCACGGCCCGGTACGGGAGCTATCTGAAGGCGTCACTGCCCGACTTCTGGTACACGACGGACCGTAACCAGGTGCGGAAGTCGCTGGCGGCGATCGACGCGGTGGCGAAGCAGAAGGAGGCCGATTGAGCCTCGGGGCCCGGTCTGCGGCGACGAAGCCGTGGGCCGGCCCCCGCACCAGGAGCACTGGGCCCCGCCACGGCGTATCGGAGCGCCCGGACACCGCGTACCGGGGGCCGGACAGCGCAGGGCCCCGGAACCGGCGCAGGGGTCCCGGGGCCCGGTCAGAGGGCGGGCCGACTGGGCCCACCCGACGCGGTGCGCGGCTTCAGACGCGGCGCAGTACGGCCACCACCTTGCCGAGGATGGTCGCGTCGTCGCCGGGGATCGGCTCGTAGGCCGCGTTGTGCGGCAGGAGCCAGACGTGGCCGTCCTCGCGCTTGAAGCGCTTGACGGTGGCTTCTCCGTCGAGCATCGCCGCCACGATGTCGCCGTTCTCGGCGACCGGCTGGCGGCGGACGGTAACCCAGTCGCCGTCGCAGATGGCGGCCTCGATCATCGAGTCACCGACGACCTTCAGGACGAAGAGCTCACCGTCGCCGACGAGCTGGCGGGGGAGGGGGAAGACGTCTTCGACGGACTCCTCGGCGAGGATCGGGCCACCGGCGGCGATGCGGCCGACCAGCGGGACGTACGACGCGGCCGGCTTGCCCGCGGTGTCCGTGGGCTGCACGGAGGCGGCCTGGTCGGAACCGCGCACCTCGTACGCGCGCGGGCGGTGCGGGTCGCGGCGCAGGAAGCCCTTGCGCTCCAGTGCCATCAGCTGGTGTGCGACGGAAGACGTGCTGGACAGGCCCACGGCCTGGCCGATCTCGCGCATCGACGGCGGGTAGCCGCGCCGCTGCACGGAGTCCCTGATGACCTCGATCACGCGGCGCTGGCGGTCGGTGAGTCCGGAACTGTCCGCCCGGATGCCGGGAGGTCGTCCCGGCAGGGAGCGCTTGTGCCCCTCAGGGTTCGTGGCTTCGTTCATCGCGTGCACCGGCTCCAGTCGGCCCTGGGAGCGCTCCTGGGCAGTGATGGCGGCACTGTCTGCGGTGGTGGTCACGTCGGCCCCTCTCGATGGTCTCCCTGCTGGACAACGGTAGTTGGTTTCGAAAGGTTGCGCCAAACACACGTTCGAGTGAAAAATCGCGAATCGACTGACGCGATCATGTGTCCGGGTGTATTGGCTGCCGCTCCACCTGGCGGGCAAAAGCGCCCATTGCTGTACTCTTCACCGCCGGGGTGATCGCCTCGGGGCTGTTGCCCAAGTCTGCCATCCGGCATTCTCCTGCCCCGGGGCCAGCCCTCATCTGTGCGGGAGTCCCACGTCCCCTCCTCGCGGCGCCCACGGTATCTCCGCATGTGTCGCAGCGATACCGCTGTGCGTGTACGGATGAGGCTGGTGAGGCCGACCGCGCGTGTGCGGCGGTGGCCCTGAGGGGCATACGAGGCCGGCGCGGCTGGCCGGTCGCGTGTCACCTGCGTCTATGCGCGCGACTCGCGCGTACGGCGTGCATGTATGAGCCAATCCCCACATCTAGTGGTTGGATTGCAGCAGCAGCCCACAAGTTGTGGTCCCCCGGGTCTTCGCGCCCATGGTCATCGCCTATGCTTGGGGCTGCTTCGTGGGGCGAAAGAAGCCCAGCGATGCCTATGAGTCTGCTGTGAGGAGGGTTGGAGTTCATGCACTGCCCCTTCTGCAGGCACCCCGACAGCCGTGTCGTCGACAGCCGTACGACCGACGACGGCACGTCCATCCGCAGGCGCCGCCAGTGCCCTGACTGCTCCCGTCGTTTCACGACCGTGGAGACGTGCTCGCTCATGGTGGTCAAGCGGTCCGGAGTCACCGAACCCTTCAGCCGTACCAAGATCATCAATGGTGTGCGCAAGGCGTGTCAGGGGCGGCCCGTCACCGAGGACGCGCTCGCCCAGCTCGGCCAGCGGGTCGAGGAGGCGGTGCGGGCCACCGGAAGCGCCGAGCTGACCACCCACGACGTGGGGCTGGCCATACTCGGCCCGTTGCAGGAGCTCGATCTCGTCGCGTACCTGCGATTCGCCTCGGTCTACCGGGCGTTCGACTCGCTCGAGGACTTCGAGGCGGCCATCGCGGAGCTCAGGGAAGAGACGGGACGCCCCGACGCGGACGACGGAGACCGCGAGGACGCTGGGGCGGGGAGCCAGGAAGACGACCGCGGGCCCGGAGGGACGGGACACGTCCCCGAGCCCGCAGGCGCCGCCGACTGACCGGCGGGCCGGACCCGGACGGCAGCTCCGGGACCGGCCGGGCGGCGGCGACACGAAGACCTGCTGCGGGCGATGTGAGTGGGTGCCCGCAGCACCAGACAGAACACCGTGCCACGGGAACAACGGGGCACTTCAGGGCGTTTTCGCCCGTACAGGGAGGCGGCATGACAGAGACGGCGAGCGGTCCGGCACGGAGTTCCCGCGCCAAGAGCGCCAAGGCGAGCAAGGGCCTGCGTATCGAGCGCATCCACACCACCCCTGGGGTCCACCCCTACGACGAGGTGGCCTGGGAGCGCCGTGACGTCGTCATGACCAACTGGCGCGACGGCTCGGTCAACTTCGAGCAGCGTGGCGTCGAGTTCCCCGACTTCTGGTCGGTGAACGCGGTCAACATCGTCACCAGCAAGTACTTCCGCGGTGCCGTCGGCACCCCGCAGCGCGAGACCAGCCTCAAGCAGCTGATCGACCGCATCGTGAAGACGTACCGGAAGGCCGGCGAGGACCACAAGTACTTCGCCTCGCCCGCCGACGCCGAGATCTTCGAGCACGAGCTGGCGTACGCCCTCCTGCACCAGATCTTCAGCTTCAACAGCCCTGTCTGGTTCAACGTCGGCACCAAGCAGCCCCAGCAGGTCTCCGCCTGCTTCATCCTGTCCGTCGACGACTCCATGGAGTCGATCCTCGACTGGTACAAGGAAGAGGGCATGATCTTCAAGGGCGGCTCCGGTGCCGGCCTGAACCTCTCCCGGATCCGTTCCTCCAAGGAGCTGCTGTCCTCCGGCGGCAACGCCTCCGGTCCGGTCTCCTTCATGCGCGGCGCCGACGCCTCCGCAGGAACGATCAAGTCCGGTGGTGCCACCCGCCGCGCCGCCAAGATGGTCGTCCTCGACGTGGACCACCCCGACATCGAGGACTTCATCGAGACCAAGGTCAAGGAAGAGGAGAAGATCCGCGTCCTGCGCGACGCGGGCTTCGACATGGACCTGGGCGGCGACGACATCGCGTCCGTCCAGTACCAGAACGCCAACAACTCGGTCCGTGTGAACGACGAGTTCATGAAGGCCGTCGAGCAGGGTGGCCAGTTCGGGCTGCGCGGCCGGATGACCGGCGAGGTCATCGAGGAGGTCGACGCCAAGCAGCTCTTCCGCAAGATCGCCGAGGCCGCCTGGGCCTGCGCCGACCCCGGCATCCAGTACGACGACACCATCAACAACTGGCACACCTGCCCCGAGTCCGGCCGGATCACCGCGTCGAACCCGTGCAGCGAGTACATGCACCTGGACAACACGTCCTGCAACCTGGCCTCGCTGAACCTGATGAAGTTCCTGAAGGACGACGGCAAGGGCAACCAGTCCTTCGAGGCCGAGCGCTTCCAGAAGGTCGTCGAGCTGGTCATCACCGCGATGGACATCTCGATCTGCTTCGCCGACTTCCCGACCCAGAAGATCGGCGAGAACACGCGCGCGTTCCGCCAGCTCGGCATCGGCTACGCCAACCTCGGCGCCCTGCTGATGGCCACCGGCCACGCCTACGACTCCGACGGTGGTCGCTCCCTCGCCGGCGCCATCACCTCCCTGATGACCGGCACGGCGTACCGCCGCTCCGCCGAACTCGCCGCGGTCGTCGGCCCGTACGACGGCTACGCCCGCAACGCCGACGCCCACAAGCGCGTCATGAAGCAGCACTCCGACGCCAACGACAAGGCCGTCCGCATGGACGACCTGGACACCCCGGTGTGGGCCGCCGCCAGCGAGTCGTGGCAGGACGTGCTGCGCCTCGGCGAGAAGAACGGTTTCCGTAACTCCCAGGCGTCCGTGCTCGCCCCGACCGGCACCATCGGCCTCGCGATGTCCTGCGACACCACCGGTGTCGAACCCGACCTCGCCCTGGTCAAGTTCAAGAAGCTGGTCGGCGGCGGCTCGATGCAGATCGTCAACGGCACCGTCCCGCAGGCCCTGCGCCGCCTGGGCTACCTGGAAGAGCAGATCGAGGCGATCGTCGCCCACATCGCCGAGCACGGCAACGTGATCGACGCCCCGGGCCTCAAGCCCGAGCACTACGAGGTGTTCGACTGCGCCATGGGCGAGCGGGCCATCTCCCCGATGGGCCACGTCCGGATGATGGCCGCGATCCAGCCGTGGATCTCCGGTGCCATCTCCAAGACGGTCAACATGCCGGAGACGGCGACCGTCGAGGAGGTCGAGGAGATCTACTTCGAGGCCTGG
Source organism: Streptomyces sp. SID5464 (assembly GCF_009862985.1). Lineage (NCBI taxonomy): Bacteria > Bacillati > Actinomycetota > Actinomycetes > Kitasatosporales > Streptomycetaceae > Streptomyces > Streptomyces sp. SID5464. The sequence continues at coordinate 248,827 of NZ_WWIQ01000009.1, forward strand.
AAGCTGGGCGTCAAGGCGCTCGCGATCTACCGCGACAACTGCAAGGTAGGCCAGCCGCTCTCCACCAAGAAGTGGGAGGAGAAGGCCGAGGAGCCCGCCGCCGTCGAGGCCAAGGTCGAGAAGGTCGTCGAGTACCGCCCGGTCCGCAAGCGCCTCCCGAAGGGACGTCCCGGCATCACCACGTCCTTCACCGTCGGCGGCGCCGAGGGCTACATGACCGCCAACTCCTACCCGGACGACGGTCTGGGCGAGGTCTTCCTGAAGATGTCCAAGCAGGGTTCGACCCTCGCGGGCATGATGGACGCCTTCTCCATCGCGGTCTCGGTCGGCCTCCAGTACGGCGTTCCGCTGGAGACGTACGTCTCGAAGTTCACGAACATGCGCTTCGAGCCGGCCGGTATGACGGACGACCCGGACGTGCGGATGGCGCAGTCCATCGTCGACTACATCTTCCGCCGCCTGGCGCTGGACTTCCTGCCGTTCGAGACGCGCTCCGCGCTCGGCATCCACTCCGCCGAGGAGCGTCAGCGTCACCTGGAGACCGGCTCGTACGAGCCGAACGAGGACGAGGTCGACGTCGAGGGCCTGGCCCAGTCGGCGCCGCGGGCCCAGGAGCTGAAGGCCGTCTCCGCGCCGAAGAACGAAGAGGCGGCCAAGCCCGCCCCGCAGCAGGCCCACACCAGCGCCGAACTGGTGGAGATGCAGCTGGGCATCCAGGCCGACGCGCCGCTGTGCTTCTCCTGCGGTACGAAGATGCAGCGCGCCGGTTCCTGCTACATCTGCGAGGGCTGCGGCTCGACCAGCGGTTGCAGCTGACGCCGACCGCCTGAGCCGATGACAGAGGGGCACCGCCTTCGGGCGGTGCCCCTCTTGTCGTCATCACGGGCTGCGGATGCCGGGAGCCTGCCCAGCACACCGTCCAGCCCGGAACGGACGGTGTCCCGGTCGCCCGGTGTCCAACCCGTCGTGACCTCGTACCAAGGTCCCAGGCGGTGCCGGACCCGGGAGCGTTCGCGCGGTGCCGGCCGTGTCACGTAGGCGGTGGCGCAGGCGTCGGCGAACGGCGGGGAGGTGCCGTTGTCCGAGATCCCCGTGGACGAGGGCCTCGGTGGGCAGCGCGCTGACGACCTTCCGCAGGCCGGAGGCGGTTCCGCGCCGGTCCGGCGGCAGGAGGGGCAGCAAGCGGGTCCGGAAGTCGTCCGCCAGGGCGGCGCGTTCGGGGAGCACGTCCCGCGCGGGTGGCACCCCCGTCGCACGGCCTCATCGGTGTCTGCCCCCTGCAAGGCCCGCAGGGAAGTCCCAAGGCGCGTCCCTGGGCGGCGTCCAGCTCCTCCAGGGGTTCACCCGGGGCCAAGACGTGCCGAACGGTGAGCGGGCCGGCCGACACGACGCGGGGCACCGGCACAGCGAGTGCAGGTGCGGTGCGAGCCATGGCAGCAGGCGGGCTTCCGTCCGGGATTGCCGCTCCACGTCCGGGCGGCGCGGTCGGCGCTCGATCCAGCGGCCGTCGACCAGCCGGGCCTCGCAGTCCCAGCCGTCCGGGAAGACCGAGTTCGCTCCTGGTCCCGGCAGGCTCTCCCGGGAAAGCTCACGGCCGGTGTGCGGCACCCATCGTCCTGGCGAAGTCCACGGGGTCGCCCTCGAAACCACGCAGGCCGGGGCGGAAGTTCCAGGGACCGGAACCCTCCCGGACGAACTCCGCGACCGTCGCCGCCGTGGCCCCGAGGACACCCCCGAAGTCGTCCTCGGTCAGGACCGTGTACCCCTCGCGGATCCGCAGCCCGGGATTCACCACACTGACGAAAGTGCGCTCCGCCGGGCGCTGCTGGATGACGACACCGACCACCACGCGCGCGTAGCGGCCGTCGAGCCGGTCGAGTTCCAGCGTCATGACCTCGTCGTAACCGAAGCCCTGGCCGTCCTTGCTGTCCCGGTTGAGATAGATGGTGCCGTCGGGGGAGCGGCTGTCGAAGTGCACCACATAGGCGGGATCACCGTGCGGTTCGTCCGCCAGATAGGTCGCCGCGACGAGGTCCAGGTCGGTGGACGGCTGCCCCGCCGGACTGGGATCCCACCGCACCGCGATCTCGACCTTGCGCAGCCCCTTGTTCAGCCCGTCCACCAGCGTCCCCTTCCCCGTACCGACCCGCCCGTTCGCCGCAACTGCCGGGCGGCCATGACTGTTTGTCCATCCTGCCACGCGTGCAGGTGCGCGCGCCGGAGAGCGGTCCAGCCGAGAGTGACCGGCGCCACGCTCCGTGGCCTTACCATGGCGCGGTGCTGGTCAAGTGGATTCGCTGCACCGTGGTGGACCGCCGCGGTTTCGAGCGGGGGCAGCGGAAGTGGGCGGGGCTTCTGGGGGAGCCGGGGTTTCGGGGGCAGGGGGGTGGCTGGAGCCGGCGGCGGCCGGACGTGGCGCACATCTTCGCGTTCTGGGAGAGCCGCGCCTTCTACGACTCCTTCATGGCGCGGTCCCACGACCGGCTCGCGTCGGCCCAGTCGGGCACGTTCAAGGACGCCCAGGTCAGGCTCTTCGACCACCGCTTCGACGTGAAGACCGGCTTCGAACCGCGCTTCACGGACGCCGACCTGCTGCGGGTGGCGCTCTGCCGTGTCCACGAGGAGCGGGTCGAGCACTTCGTGCTGATGCAGGAGAAGGTCTGGAACCCGGCGATGGCCGGCTCGCCCGGCATGGTGCGCGGGCTGTTCGGCGAAGCACCCGGGAACGAGTTCATGGTGCTGTCCATGTGGCGGTCGGCCGCCGAGCACGGCAAGTACCGCACCGAGCGCGTGGAGCGGCTCGCCCTGCGGGCCCAGACGGAAGCGGACGTGGCGGCGCTGACCGGGGACGTCGTGGACATGGAACCGAGCTGGACGGTCTGATCTCCGAGCGGGTCGGACCGAGGTGTTCCGGTAGTCAGCCGCGCGACCTGTGTGATCTGTGGTGCAGGATGTGTGTGACCTACGCTGTATGGGCAGGTACGAGTGCTCGACGGCCCCTCACCCGATCTAGGGTTTTGGCATGGCACGACCACGGCGCATCGTCCTTGTCCGGCACGGGGAGTCAACGGGCAATGTTGATGACTCCGTGTACGAGCGTGAACCCGACCACGCCCTGGCGCTGACCGAGCGGGGCCGGCGGCAGGCGGAGGCGACGGGCGAGCGGTTGCGCGAGCTGTTCGGCGGCGAACGCGTCAGCGTGTACGTCTCCCCGTACCGCCGCACCCACGAGACGCTGCGCGCCTTCCGCCTCGACCCGGGGCTCATACGGGTGCGCGAGGAGCCCCGGCTGCGCGAACAGGACTGGGGCAACTGGCAGGACCGGGACGAGGTCCGCCTCCAGAAGACCTACCGTGACGCGTACGGCCACTTCTTCTACCGGTTCGCCCAGGGCGAGTCCGGCGCCGACGTCTACGACCGGGTCGGCGGCTTCCTGGAGAGCCTGTTCCGCAGTTTCGAGGACCCCGACCATCCGCCGAACGTCCTGATCGTCACCCACGGTCTCGCCATGCGGCTGTTCTGCATGCGGTGGTTCCACTGGACCGTCGCCGAGTTCGAGTCGCTGTCGAACCCGGGGAACGGCGAGGTGCGGATGCTCGTTCTGGGAGACGACGGCAAGTACACGCTTGACCGGCCGTTCGACCGCTGGCGTGATCCCGAGCCCTACGGGATCACTGGATAGAGTGGCAGGGCGATGAACGCTGATTCCTCCACCGACGGGCGCCTGGACCGGGCCCTGGCCAGCCTGCGCGGACTGTCCGTCGGGGACGCCCTGGGCTCCCAGTACTTCGTGCCCGTGAACTACCCGCTGCTGAAGCGCCGCGAGATTCCGTCCGGGCCGTGGCAGTGGACCGACGACACGGAGATGGCCTGCTCCGTCGTCGCCGTCCTGGTCGCTCACCACCGCATCGACCAGGACGCCCTGGCCCGCTCCTTCGCCGAGCACCACGATTTCGACCGGGGCTACGGCCCGGCGGTCAACCGCCTGCTGCGGCTCGTCCGGGAGGGCGGCGACTGGCGTGAACTCGCCGCCGCGCTCTTCAACGGACAGGGGTCCTGGGGCAACGGCGCCGCGATGCGGATCGCCCCGCTGGGCGCCTGGTACGCGGACGACCCGGAGCAGGCGACGCACCAGGCGGAGATCTCGGCATACACCACCCACCAGCATCGCGAGGCCGTCGTCGGCGCCATGGCCGTCTCCGCGGCCGCCGCGTTCGCCGCTGCCCCCGGCGGGCCGCCCGGTGCCGAGGCCCTCCTCGACGGGGTCATCGACCTGGTGCCCAAGAAGAGCGCGGTGGGTGCGGGACTGCGCCGGGCCCGGGACATGCTCGACTACGCCGATCCGGCCACGGTCGCGGCGGTGCTGGGGTGCGGACGGCGGACGACCGCCCACGACACCGTGCCCTTCGCCCTGTGGTCGGCCGCGCGAAGTCTCGGTGACTACGAGCAAGCTTTCTGGACGACCGCGCAGGTCGGCGGGGACGTCGACACGACCTGTGCCATCGTGGGCGGCGTGATCGCCTCGGGGAAGGCCGGGGCGCCGCCCGCCGAGTGGGTGGCGCGGACCGAGCCGCTGCCGGACTGGGTGCCCGCGTCGGTCTAGCGGTCCGAAACTCCTTTGTATGGGCCGGCCATCGGAACCGGTCCGGCGATCAGAACTCTCCGTGCGCACCGGGAACTCTCCGTGACCGGCTGCTCGTTGTCATGACATCCGCTGTGCGAGCCATGGGGCCGCACACGTTGGGGTTACGTACAGGCAGCTCGAAGGAGGTGATCATGGAGATTCTGCTGGCTGTTCTTCTCCGGTGGTGGGACGCATTCGCACGCCGCGTCGGAGCTGCGCGGCCGGTCACGGATCGGCCCGGCAGCCACCGGCAGGCCTGTTTCGCGCCCGCCGGTGAGCCGCCGAAGCCATCTCACCAAGCCTGTGCGTCAGCCCAGCCCCGGCCCGGCCGAGCCGGAGAGCGCCTCCAGGTCGCTCTTGCGGACCCGGATCACCAACCAGGCGGTGGCCAGGGCGAGGACGGCCATGGCCGCAGCCGGAACGAAGGCAGCGGAGATGCCCTGGGCCAGCACCTCGTGCCCCCACGGCGCGGGCAGCTGATGCGTCGTGGCGAACTCCGCCTTCTGCTCGGGGGAGCCCTCGGCCATGAACTGCGGAAGCTGCTTCTCCGCCTCGTCCCTGGTCGCCGTGCCGAACACGGTCGTCAGGATCGACAGACCCAGCGATCCGCCCACCTGCTGCGTGGTGTTGAGCAGTCCCGACGCGGCTCCCGCCTCATGCTGGGCGACACCGGAGACGGCGGTGAGCGTGAGCGTCACGAAGTTCAGGCCCATGCCGAAGCCGAACACCAGCATCGGACCGAGAACTCCGCCGACGTACGAGCTGTCGGAGCTGATGAGCGCCTGCCAGGCCAGTCCGATCGCCGCGAGCGCCGAGCCGAGGAGCATGAACGGCTTCGGACCCAGCACCGGCAGGAACCGCTGCGACAGACCCGCGCCGAGCGCGATCACGACGGTCACCGGCAGGAAGGCGAGCCCCGCCTCGATCGGGCTGTAGCCGAGCACGTTCTGCACGAACAGCACGATGTAGAAGAACATCCCGAACATCGCCGCCGCGAGGCTCAGCATGATCACGTACGTGCCCGAGCGGTTCCGGTCGGTGAACATCCGCAGCGGGGTGATCGGTTCCTTGGCCCGGGACTCGATGACCCCGAAGGCCAGCAGCAGGACCACCGCGGCGGCGAAGGATCCGATGGTGAGGCTGTCCCGCCAGCCCTCGTCCGCCGCCCGGATGAAGCCGTAGACGAGGGACGCCATGCCCGCGGTCGAGGTCACCGCCCCCGCTATGTCGAAGCGCCCGGTGTGCCGTTCGGACTCGCTGATGTAGAGCGGAGTGAGCACGGCGATCAGCACACCGATCGGCACGTTCACGAAGAGCACCCACCGCCAGTCGAGCCACTCGGTGAGCATGCCGCCCGCGAGCAGGCCGATGGCACCACCACCCGCGGACACCGCGGCGAAGACGCCGAAGGCCCGGTTGCGCTCCGGTCCCTCGGGGAACGTGGTGGTGATGAGAGCCAGCGAGGTGGGCGACGCGATCGCGCCTCCCACGCCCTGGAGGACCCGCGCGGCCAGCAACTGCCACGGCTCCTGGGCGAGCCCGCCGAGCAGCGAGGCGAAGGTGAACAGCAGGATGCCGGTCATGAACACCCTGCGGCGCCCGAGGATGTCACCGGCGCGGCCGCCGAGGAGCAGCAGACCGCCGAAGGTGAGTGTGTAGGAGCTGACGACCCAGGTGAGGTCGGTGGTGCTGAACTTGAGTGCGTCTTGAATGTGCGGGAGCGCGATGTTCACAATCGTCGCGTCGAGTACCACCATGAGTTGGCAGGCCGCGATGACGGTGAGCGCGATGCCGGGGTGTCCCTCCCGGCGTGCCGCACCTGGCTTCTGGTCCTTGAGCAATGGAGAGGTTGTCACTATGGGTCCCCCACGAGTGCGTTAGTGAACGCTCGCGTTCACTGTCGCGTCAAAGGTAGTGAGTCCCCGACAGTGAACGCAAGCGTTCACTTGTGGCGTCGCCGTGCGGCACGTCCCCCTTTGCCGCCGTCCGGCACGTCCCTCCACCCCGAAATCCCCGCTTCATCTGCTCGTTGGAGAGAGTTCGATGGTTACCCCGAGCTGGGCGGATGCCCCCGCTCAGACGGCCGCCCGCCGCCGTGGCGCCGTGCTCGAACGTGCGATTCTCGACGCCGCGCTGGATCAACTCAGCACCGTCGGCTGGAACGGCCTGACGATGGAAGGTGTCGCCGCCGGTGCCCAGACCGGTAAGGCCGCCGTCTACCGGCGCTGGCCGTCCAAAGAGGACCTCGTCGCCGACGCCCTGCGCGCCGGCCTGCCGCACTTCGACGCGGTGCCGGACGAGGGGAGCGTGCGTGAGGATCTCTTGACGCTCTGCCGGAGAGCACGCGACGCGATGTTCTCCCGACCGGGATTCGCGCTTCGCTCAGTGATTCACGAATGCGACACCACGCAGGCTGAGCGCTTCCATGCCGTGATCTTCGACGGGGTCGTGGAGCCCACCCTCAAGATGCTGCGGGAGGTCATCGAGCGAGGGATCAGGCGAGGCGAGGTGCGTTCCGACGCTGCGAACGGATATGTCTTCGACGCCATCCCGGCGATGATGATGTACCGCTCCAAGATGTGCGGCTGTGAATGGCAGGACCAGGAAATCGAGGAGATGATCGACCAGTTGATGGTTCCGCTGCTGCGGTCGAGCGGTGCCTGACAGGGGTCGGCGAGCGCCGGGTCGCCGCGAGGGCCGACCGGGGTGTCGCGGGCGGTTGCGGGCGGCGTAACCTAGGGTCGCCATGCCGTACGAACCGCCTACTCACACCGTCGAGCGCTCCCTTCGAGCCACGACCGGAGCGAAGATCGTTGCAGGTGTCGACGAGGTGGGGCGCGGCGCGTGGGCCGGTCCCGTCACCGTCTGCGCGGCGATCACCGGACTGCGCCGGCCGCCCGAGGGTCTCACCGACTCGAAGCTGCTCACCATCAAGCGACGCACCGAACTCGCCGAGGAACTGCGGAAGTGGGTGACGTCGTACGCCCTGGGACACGCCTCGCCGGAGGAGATAGACGACCTGGGGATGACGGCCGCGCTGCGGCTCGCCGCGGGACGTGCCCTGGACACCCTGCCGGTCCGCCCCGACGCGGTCATCCTCGACGGGAAGCATGACTATCTCGGTGCACCCTGGCGGGTCCGTACGGTGATCAAGGGCGACCAGTCGTGTGTGGCGGTCGCGGCGGCCTCGGTGATCGCCAAGGTTCAGCGCGACAAAATGATGGCCGAACTGGGTATCGACCATGCAGACTTCGGTTTTGCGGACAACGCCGGGTATCCCTCACCCGTGCACAAGGCCGCACTGGCGGAGCGGGGCCCCACCCCCTACCACCGGTTGTCGTGGGCGTATCTTGATGCGCTGCCCCAGTGGCGGCACCTCAAGAAGGTCCGCAGCTGGACGGACGCAAGCGTTCCGGAAATCGAGGGTCAGCTGGGCTTCGATTTCTGACGGTTTCGTTCGCACACATGCGCCACCCGCCGACGCGGGCCGTACCAACGTTTGATAAATATCAACCCATGCCTCTCATTCCCGAGGAGCCTCAGATTCACGAGAGTGCCCAGGGTCCCCGCGCCACTCCGGCCAGCGGCCGCACCGCGCCGACCCCTCGCCCCGTACCCGGCCCCCGTCCCGCGGCTCCGTCGCGTCCCGGCCGTCCCGGTCCTCTCCGGCCCGCGCCGCCGGTGCAGCGCACGCCGCGTGACGCGGCCGCCAAGCCCGGTCCGTCGGGTTCCGCAGCCGGTGCCGACGCTCCGGCGACCCCGCAGATCCAGCTGATCCCGGCATCCGCCGAAGGCGCGCTCGACGCCGCCGAGGAAGCCGTGGACCTGCTTCTGGACTCCGGTCGCGCCCCCGGAGACGTCCTGGTGATCACGACCGGCGAACAGCACCCGTGGGCCGCCCACGAGCTGTCGTTCGGTGAGACGTCCTACTGGGCCCAGCACGATGCCGGTGACGACGTCTTCTACACGGACGCCACCGTCGCCGGCCGCGCCGGGTCTCGTCCGGTGGTCGTGGTCGCTGTGAACGGCGGTGCCGAGGCCGCAGCCGCGAGCGCCCTGTCCCTGGCCCACTCCCGGGCCACCGCCCTGCTGATCGTCTGCGGTGACCCGCAGCGGATCAACTCGGTGCTGGGGACGAGCGTCTGAGTCGGTGCCGTGGCGTCCGGTCGGGCGCCGGGTGCTGACCTCAGGCACCGCTTCGGCGGCTCCGCACGGCGGGTGTTTCGGCGTGCCCGAAGGGCTGGCGCCGTGGTTGCGGGCGGTCCCGTCCGGGTGGCCTCAGGGCCGTTCGCAGTGCCCGTTCCGGCTGTCGGTCAGAGGAACCGTGGTGTGCCGTACGGCGGGGTACAGCCCCCGGTTCGTGCGGGCCCCAGTTCGTGCCGGCCCCGTCCGTACGGAACGGTCTGCCCAGGGACGGCCTGTCCAGGGACGGTCTGTCCAGAGACCTCAGCGAGCCGCCGCAGCGCGGCGCAGCACCTCGGAGGCGGCGCCACCGGTGCGCGGCAGCGGCGGCGGTGCCTCCGACGTGGCGAACGGCTCCGGTGCCGACGCAGAGTGCGGGCGGCGTCCGCCGCGGCCCTCGCCGAGCACCTGCCAGCCGTCACGGGTCAGCGTGATGTACGCCCCGCAGCGCAGCCCGTGCAGGGTGCAAGCGTCGCGCAGCCCCCACATCCACGCGCCGTCCTCCTCGGTCCAACGGGCGTCGCCCTCACGGCAGTAGAGCAGCACGGCGGTGCGGACCGGTGTGCGGCGCCGCAGATCGTGCGGGATGATCCGGCGCAGCTGCGCCAGCAGCACGTTGCGGAACATCCAGCCGTCGGCCGGGGCCGTCCTGCGGACGAACGAGGCGCTCGCCCGCAGCCGCTCGTCCGGATCGAGCACGGCGATGACGGCGGTCGCCGGCTGCGGGTGGTGCCGGGCGTGCAGTCCGCTGACGACTTCACGGGGGTTGCGGAGCAGCGGGATCCCTGCGGCGGCCCATTCCGCGGGTTCGAGCAAGCGGTTGGCGGAAGCGGCGGACGTCGACGCCGCTGCCGAGGCCGGAGCGAATCCGAAGGTCACGGTCCTCCCTTCGGCTACGCGCCCACACTGCGGGCGGGGTCGGAATCTGGGAGCGCGCACCGCAGGGAAGCCCTACCGGATCGGCGGTCGTGCCGTGCGGGAGCGGACCTCAATTCTTCCTGTCGAACTTGAATGCGGCAACGAGCAATTGGCGCAGTCGACCGTTATCAGATGATGCGCGGCTAATATCCTCACCCTGTGCGTCGCCGGGCCACCCATGCGGCGTTCGAGCACGACACGTTCGTACGTCACAGGGACGCCCGGCGTCCAGAGGTGTGCGCGACCGGCAGGTGGCGGTCCCGGTCAACGGGCCGATGCCCGGCGAGGATTCGGTGGCCGCGCCTCTCGACTGGCTGTCAGCCCTGCACGGCCAGTACCAGCGGCAACACCCCCTGCGCACCCGAGCGCCGGAGCATGCGGGCCGCGACCGCGAGGGTCCAGCCGGTCTCCGTGTAGTCGTCCACGAGGAGGACGGGGCCCTGGGCCTCGGCGAGGGCGGACGCGAGGGCGGGCGGCACGGTCAGTGCCCCGTCGAGCGCCTTCAGCCGCTGGGCGCTGTTGCTCCGGGGCCCCGGATACACCTCGCCCGTGTACTCGACAGCGCCCAGCAGAGGCAGTCGACCGACCTCCGCGATACGCGCTCCCAGGGAGTGGATCAACTGGGGTCGCGTGCGGGAGGCGACGATGACGACGCCCACCGGGCGGGGTTGCGGATCCTGCACACCCCCGGCCCAGCCGCCGGGCCCCTTGGCCCAGTCGGCGAGCACGCCCACCACGGCCTTCGCCACGTCGTCCGGCACGGGCCCGTCGGGGGCCTGGGCCGCGAGCATGGGTCGCAGCCGGTTGCCCCAGCCGATGTCCGACAGGCGCCCCAACGCACGCCCAGGCGCGGCCTGTTCGCCGGCCGGGAGACGCCCCTTGAGGTCCACTCCGATCGCCGGCAGCCCGGTCGGCCACATCCGGCGGGGCTCCACGTCGACACCCGCTCGGCCCAGGTCCACGCGCGCGGCGTCGAGCGCCTCCTCGGACATGTCCGCGGTGAAGCGCGGGCCCGCGCAGTTGTCGCAGCGACCGCACGGCTTGGCGGCCTCGTCGTCCAGCTGGCGCTGCAGGAACTCCATCCGGCAGTCCGTCGTCGACGCGTACTCGCGCATCGCCCGCTGCTCGGCCTTGCGCTGCCGCGCCACCCACGCGTACCGCTCGGCGTCGTACGTCCAAGGCTGGCCGGTCGCGATCCAACCTCCCTTGACCCGCTTGACCGCTCCGTCCACGTCGAGGACCTTGAGCATGGACTCCAGGCGGGAGCGGCGCAGCTCCACCAGGGGTTCCAGGGCGGGCAGCGAGAGGGGCTTCTCCGCGTGCGCGAGGATGTCGAGCGTGCGGCGCACCAGCTCTTCCGAGGGGAAGGCGAGCGACGCGAAGTACTCCCAGATCGCCTCGTCCTCCTTCCCGGGGAGCAGGAGCACCTCGGCGTGCTCCACGCCGCGTCCCGCGCGGCCCACCTGCTGGTAGTAGGCGATGGGGGAGGAGGGCGAGCCGAGGTGCACCACGAAGCCCAGATCGGGCTTGTCGAAGCCCATACCGAGTGCCGACGTGGCGACCAGGGCCTTCACCTTGTTGGCGAGCAGATCCTCCTCGGCCTGCTGCCGATCGGCGTTCTCCGTCTTGCCCGTGTACGAGGCGACCGTGTGCCCGCGCTGCCGGAGGAAGGCCGTGACCTCCTCGGCGGCGGCCACGGTGAGCGTGTAGATGATCCCGGAACCCGGCAGCTCGTCGAGGTGTTCGGCGAGCCAGGCCATCCGGTGCGCGGCGTCCGACAGCCGGAGCACGCCCAGACTCAGGCTGTCCCGGTCCAGCGGGCCCCGCAGCACGAGGGCGTCCGAGCTGCCGCCGGTGCCGAGCTGTTCCGCGACGTCGGCCGTCACGCGCGCGTTGGCGGTGGCGGTGGTCGCGAGCACCGGCACGCCGGGCGGGAGGTCGGCGAGCATCGTGCGCAGCCGGCGGTAGTCCGGCCGGAAGTCGTGGCCCCAGTCGGAGATGCAGTGCGCCTCGTCCACCACCAGCAGCCCGGTGGCGGCCGCGAGGCGGGGCAGCACCTGGTCCCGGAAGTCCGGGTTGTTGAGCCGCTCAGGACTCACCAGCAGGACGTCGACCGCACCCGCGGCGATCTCGTCCTGAACGTCCTCCCACTCCTCGGTGTTGGAGGAGTTGATGGTCCGGGCGTGGATGCCCGCCCGGGCCGCTGCCTCGACCTGGTTCCGCATGAGCGCGAGCAGCGGGGACACGATCACGGTCGGGCCGCTGCCCTGCGCCCGCAGCAGCGAGGTCGCCACGAAGTAGACCGCGGACTTGCCCCAGCCCGTGCGCTGGACGACCAGGGCGCGGCGTCTGTCGGCGACCAGTGCCTCGATCGCCCGCCACTGGTCCTCGCGCAGCCGGGCCGTTCCCGAGACGTCCCCGACGAGACGGGCGAGGACCGTGTCGGCCGCCGCCCGGAGATCCGCGTTGCTCGTGTGCTCCATGCGTTCCATACAACAGGACGGCACTGACAGCGCGAGCGGTGCACGAGGTGATCAGGCGCCTCGCGGTTTCTGGTGTCGTGTCCCTGATCGGAGTTATCCACAGGGTCAAGCGGAGTTTCGGGTTCCGCGAGATCGTCTCCGCATGACGAACCACAGCGAAACGACTGGATCCTCCGAAAACGGCGACATCACGGGGCTCGACGCACACGGCAGGCCCAAGGACGGTGGAGCGGGGAAGCGGGCGGGCGAGGGGACCGGGCCGCGCGTCCCCGGCCCCGCGTACGACGGCCACGGGGGCGAGCACCAGGTCACCCTGCGCACCCCGGCCGAACTGGCCGACGCCCTGCCGTACCTGCTCGGGTACCGCCCGGAGGACAGCATCGTCCTGGTCGCCCTGCACGACAGGGACGGGCGCGGGCGGTTCGGGGGCCGGGCCCGGCTCGGCATCCCGGCGAACGCGGACGACTGGCCGTCAGCAGCCCGGCAACTGGCCCACGGCCTCGTGACAGGCAGCGAGCGCCGAGGGGCCCGCCCCGAGTCGATGGTCGCCTTCCTCTGCCAGGAACCGCTGAAGGGCGAGTCCGGCCGGCAGGTCATGGAGCGGCTGAGGCCGCTGGCCCACAGGCTGCGCGTGGAGTGCGGTTCCCTGGACGTGACGGTGGTCGAGGCGCTGTGCATCTCCGATGGCCGTTACTGGTCCTACTGCTGTGACAACGCGGCATGCTGCCCGCCCGAGGGAGCCTCCATGGGCCTGCCCGGGACATCGGTGCTGGCGGCCGCTGCCACCTATGCGGGGATCCAGGTGCGCGGCACGCTGCGGGAGCTGCGGGCCCGGCTGCTCCCCTGGGAGAACGCCGCCGCTCTCGAGCAGGAGACCGCCCTGGACACCGCCAGCCTGGCGCTGGTCCCGAGGATCCTCGACGACGCGGGCCGCGCCGACGTGGCCGACGAGACACTTCGACTGGCCGGGCGGATCCTGGACCGCTTCGCCCGGGCACAGCCCGTCTCCGGCATGCTCCTGGCGGACCTCCGCGACGACGAACTTCTCGCGCACGACGAGGCGGCCCGACTGATCCTCGGCCTCCAGGACCGCGCGACCCGTGACCGCGCGGCGGAGTGGATGGAGGGCGACGAAGCCGGACCCGCCCTGCGCCTCTGGCGGTCGCTGGCCCGCCGCTGTGTCGGGCCCTACGGCGAGCACGCCGCGGCGCCGCTCACTCTCGTCGGCTGGGTCGCATGGTCCACCGGCGACGAGTTGGAGGCCCGGGAAGCCCTCGCCATGGCCCTGGCTGCGGATCCCGACTATCTCTTCGCCCGTCTCCTGCACCAGGCCTGCAACGAAGGACTCGACCCGGAGTCGGTCCGCAACTGCCTGCGAGCGGAGCGCGACGGCCGTGGGCGCCCGGGAACCGCCGACCCGGCCGCTCAGGCCGATGGCGTGGCTGCCGGGGCGGGCAGTTCCCTGGCCCGGGCGGAAGAATGTGCCGAGCGGGCGGACGACTCCCTTGTTCCGACGGAGGACTGCGTTGAGCGGGCGGGTGGCTCCCCGGCTGTGGCGAACGACTGTGTCGAGCAGGTGGGCAGCCCCCGGACCAGGGCGGACGGCTCCGCCGCGCGGGCAACCGGATCCGCCGCGCGGAATCACGCCTCCCCGGCTTGGCCCATCGCCGACGCGCGGATCGACGCCTCCCCGGCTCGGCCCATCGCCGACGCGGTCCCCACGGACGAGGCAGCGGTGCCCGAGTCCGAGCCGGAGACGGCACCCGCATCCACGACGGAACCCTCACGTCGTCGACGCCGCACGCGTTCCACCGGTGCTGCCGCTGCCGTCGGCAGGGCCCCGGGCGGTCCCCGTGGGCGAGACCGTGTCCCGAGCGCCCGGGTCCCCCGTCGGCGTACCCCGGCGGACACCACGCGCCCTGCCGGTGCCGCAGACGCCGGCACGCGAACCGGGCGCGGGCCCGCGGGCACCGCGGCGTCCGGTAGCGGACGCACGGGCGGCGCGCGTGCGCGTACGTCGCGGAAGACGGCCATGCAGTGCCGGGACATCGGCCAGGAAGGCGTCCAGCCCAGCCAGGGCACGGAGGGGGAGGAGTGAGTGTCCTCCTGGCGGCCGCGACGCGCGCGGGGCGGGGACGCGGGCGTGACCCGGAGGAGGTTCGAGCCGTTCACCTGAGTGGCGGAACGCCTGGACGGGCCGTGACGCCGCACCGCCCCTGCCCCGTCGGAGACCTCCGGCACCGGCGCCGGACTCGATCGAGGCGCACAGAGCGCAGAGGAAGCCTCCCCATGCATCAGCCGACTCCGCCCTCCTCCACCGCCGACGACCGCCACGCCCCGGGTGGGCCCCCGCCGACCCGCGGGTCCGGCCCCGGCCTGCCCAGTGCCGGCGTTCCACGCTCGGGGGCCCGGAACGCCCTACCGCGACCGGCGGCACACGTCGACGGATTCGGGCCCAGGTTCCCCGGAGGTGCCTCACCCGCCTCGCTGCCCACCGGCCCGGACTCGTGTTCGCCAACGACACCGGACCGGGGCCGTTCGTCCCCCCAGGAGGCAGGCCGGAACCGTCGTCCTGGTTCCGCGTCGGAGCACGGTTCGCCCTCGCCGCCCTTGGCTCAGAGCCGGGGCCCGTCCTCCACAGGGCAGCCCGCCCCGCCTCTCCGGGGCGCCACGATCCCCGGACTGCGCTGGTCCGCCGACCTGCCGCCGGCCCACACCATGATGATCTGTGTCGCGCTTCCCGGTCTGGCCATCTCGACGGCAGAAGGGCAGATGACCGGCCGGGGGCTGGAAGGGTTCTACCGCGCGGGGCGGCGCGTGCTCTCCCGGTGCGAGGTCCGCGTGGCCGGGCGGGAACCACTCGCCGTGCAGGCCCGCATGGCTGCGGCCGACCGCGCCAGGTTCGTGGGTACGCTCCGCACGTCGCCGCAGGCAGGCCCGGATCCGGACGTGGTCGTGGAACGCAACCGGCTCGCGGACGGCACAGAGCGGATCACCCTGCACAGCGCGGCTCCCCGCCCGCTGCGCCTGCCGGTCGAGGTGTCCCTGGGCACGGACCTGGCCGACCTGGGGTCGATCGCCTCGGGCCACGCCGGACCGGAACTCCCCGCCACTGTCCACGACTCCGGCCTGCGCTGGTCCTGCGCCACCGGCAACGCGTCCGTCACGGCAGCACCGCCTCCCTCGGACGCCCTGGCCTCGGCCGGACTGCTGCGGTGGGAGCTCGACCTGCCGCCGGGCGGCAGCAGAAGCGTGGAGCTGCGGGTGCGGCCCGATGGCGCCGGCCCCCTCCGAGCCGTGGGCCGCGCGGCGACCAGCCCCCTCGCCGCCGCGCGAGCGGAAGGCGACGACCCCAGAGTCCCCGCACTCCTGAGGAGGAGCATCGAGGACCTCCAGGCTCTCCTGTTGCGTGATTCCGCGAACCCCGCCGACACCCACCTCGCGGCAGGGGCACCCTGGCGCTGCGGTCTGGCCCCCGCCGACGCTCTCGTGGCCGCCCGGATGGCCCTGCCCCTCGGTACGGGCCTGGCAGCGGGAACGCTGCGGATCCTCGCCCGCACCCAACTCACCGGCCCAGGCCCGCAGTCCGGGATGATTCCCGGCCCGAGACGGGACGCGGGCCCGCACCTTCCGCCGCAGTGCACCGGCACGGAGGCCACGCTGCTCTTCCCCGCACTGCTCGCCGAGGCCCGCCGCTGGGGTCTCGGCGAGCAGGAGACGGAGGAACTGCTGCCCGCCGCCGAGCGCTGCCTGACCTGGCTGCGAACCACCGTGGGCGACGACACGTACCTGCGCGACCCGCATCCCGGCGGTCCCGTCCGCTGCGAGACACAGGCCCACGCCCACCGTGCCGCGCTCCTCGGCGCCGACCTGCTCGACGCCTGCGGCCGCACGGGCGGACCGGCACTCCGACAGTGGGCGCAGGCCCTACGGACCGCCTTCCGCAAGGACTTCTGGGTCGACGACCGCGGGGGTGGCCGGCCCGCGGCAGCCCGTGCCCCGGACGGCAGGCCCGTGCCTCATCTGGGCGCGGCAGCAGTCCACCTCCTTGACACCGGCCTGCTGGGTGAGGGCGCCTCGGCACCAGGTCTGCTCGACAAGGTGCAGACCGAGAAGCTCGCCCGGCTGCTCGGCAGCCCTGTCATGGACTCGGGATGGGGCCTGCGCGGACTGGGTGCCAAGGAACCGGGGTTCAATCCGTTCGGCCACCGCGCCGGGGCCGTACGGGTCCAGGAGACCGCAGTCGCCGTCGCGGGTCTGGCCGCTGCCGGATACGAGAAGGAGGCGACCTCGCTGCTGCGCGGGGTGCTCGCGGCCGCCGAGACTTTCGACCATCGGCTGCCCGACATGTACGCGGGGGAACAGCGCACGGAGGGGAGCGCCCCCCTCCCGCACCCGGCGGCCTGCCGCCCCGCGGCCACACCGGCGGCCGCCGGAGTGTTGCTGCTGACCACGCTCGTCGGCATCCGCCCCGACGCCCCGGCCGGGGCGGTCACCCTGCGCCCCATGCGCAGCGCGCCCCTGGGCGAGCTCGGTTTCACGGGCCTGCGGATCGCGGGCGCCCCGTTCTCCGTGCGGGTCAGCCGGCTCGGTCTCGCCATGGTCGAGGAAGCGGCCGACGGACTTCAACTGGGGGTGTGACCTGGTACGACGTTCAACCGCTGGACAACCGGGCTCCGAGTGGAGTCCATATCCGACCGAAGTGGATCAGTCGCCGATGCGACCGGCGAAGGGAGTGTTTATCGTCAGGCAGACGACTATGATCGCCGCATGCCCTACGACCCGTCAGCGTTTCCGCCCTTCGCCGTCACCGTGGACCTGGTCGTGCTGACCGTGCGCCGCCATGCCCTGTGTGCGTTGGCGGTACGCAGGGGGGAACCGCCGTTCCAGGGGCGTTGGGCGCTCCCCGGCGGCTTCGTGAGGGCCGACGAGGACCTGGCGCAGGCCGCGGCACGCGAGCTCGCCGAGGAGACCGGACTGCGCGTCCACGACCCGTCCGTCCCCGCCCAGGACAACGGGGCGCACCTGGAACAGCTCGCCACCTACGGCGACCCCAAGCGGGACCCCAGGATGCGGGTCGTCAGTGTCGCCCACCTCGCGCTCGCTCCCGACCTGCCCGCGCCCAGGGCCGGCGGCGACGCCAGCAACGCGCGCTGGGCTCCGGTGGAGGAGCTGCTGCGGCAGGGGGGTTACGGGCGTGACGCCGAACCGGTGGCGCCGCTCGCCTTCGACCACGCGCAGATCCTTTCGGACGGAGTGGAGCGGGCACGCTCCAAGATCGAGTACTCGTCGCTGGCCACGGCCTTCTGCCCGCCCGAGTTCACCGTCGGCGAGCTGCGCCGTGTCTACGAGGCGGTGTGGGGCGTGGCGCTCGACCCGCGCAACTTCCACCGCAAGGTCACGGGCACACCGGGCTTCCTCGTCCCCACGGGTGGGACGACCACCCGCCAGGGCGGCCGCCCGGCCCAGCTCTTCCGTGCCGGTGGCGCAACCCTGCTCAACCCCCCGATGCTGCGCCCCGAGGTCTGACGCGAGTTCGGAACGCAACGCACCCGCTGTCCGGAAAGGCTGATTGTCGTGTCCGAGGCAGGCCTCGTGCTGCCCGAAAAATCGGACATAGCGCGCTATCTTGCTGCAGGTGATCCAGGCCTTCGGACTGACCAGCAACGCCCGCAAAGGGCTTCCGCCCGCAGCCGATGACGTCTCCTTCGAGGCGCGAGCGGGCCGCGTCACCGCGCTGCTCGGAGCACCGGGCGCCGGCAAGACGACGGTCCTCAGACTCATGCTGGAACTCGAACAGGGCCGTGGCATCACCTGCTTCCGGGGCCGCCCCCTGCACCGCATCGCCCATCCCTCGCGCGAGGTCGGTGTGCTGCTGGGCGACGTGCCGGGCCACCCGGCCCGCACGGTCCGCGGTCATCTGCGCATGCTGTGTGCCGCGGCGGGGGTCCCGGTCCGGCGTGCCGACGAAGTCCTGGAGGCGGTCGGACTCGTGAGCCTGCGCGACGAACGCCTCGGCACCCTCTCGCGCGGCATGGACCGCCGCCTGGGCCTGGCCTGCGTCCTCCTGGCCGATCCGCACACGCTGGTCCTCGACGACCCGGCCGACGGTCTGTCCGTCCGTGAGAGCCACTGGCTGCACGGCATGCTGCGCGCACACGCCGCCCAGGGCGGCACCGTCCTGTTCACCACGGCCGACCCCAAGGAGGCCGCGCGCACCGCGGACCGCGTCGTCACGCTGGAGCAGGGCAGGATCGTGGCCGACCAGGAGGTCGCGGAGTTCTCGCGCACCCGTCTGCGTCCCCGGGTCGCCGTACGCAGCCCTCACGTGGCCCGTCTGGCGGCTCTCCTGGCCAAGCAGGCACGCACCGCGCAGCGCTCCGTCGAAGTCGTACGAGAAGGCGGCAACCGCCTCTCCGTGTACGGCAGTAACTGCGCCGAGATCGGCGAGACGGCGTTCCGTCACGGCATCGTCGTCCACCAACTCGCCGACGAGATCGGCGACATGGGGCCCGGGGCGGGAGCAGAGCAAGCAGGGCAGCCGCAAGGTGGCCGTGAGCCGGACCAGGGCAAGACGGGGCAGGCGCCGGGCGAGTCGCACAGGGCCGACACCGGGCGAACGCCGGCCGACATGCTCGAGCGTGTCGGTGTCGAGCCGGAGTGCGCGGGTGCCGGGCCAGGGCACGTCGCCGACGCGCACCGGGCGCCCGTTGCGTCTCCGGTCGCCAACGGTGAGCCGCGGCCCTCCCTCCACGCGCCGAAGCCGGCCCCGGTCACCGCCGGACCCGTGGTCACCACCGCCGAGCCGCCACCCCCGGCTGAGCCACGACCCCCGGCTGAGCCACGACCCCCGGCTGAGCCACGACCCCCGGCTGAGCCACGACCCCCGGCTGACCCACGACCCCCGGCTGAGCCACGACCCACCATTGACGCACCGGAGCCGGTCGCCGACGAGCCCTTGCGTTCCGCCGGGCACGCGCAGCCCGCCGCAGAGCCGCACGAGAGCGCGGACGTCCCCTCGACCGGCCACCCGTCCAACGTCGAGGCCCGCCCTCAGGAGACGACGGCACCTCTTGCGCTCCACCCCGCCGGCGCACACACGGCGCGCACGCTCGACGCACTGCCCCCTCTGCCGCCTCCCATCTCCGTCCGCCCCGCCCCCAGCCCCCTCCGCCCCCTCCGCTACGAGATCCGCCGTGCCGCCGGGATCGGCACCGGGTTCGTCACCGGGGCCGCCGTGCTCGCCGTGTCCGCCGTGACCGCCGTCGTACTCGCCCGCATCGGGCACACCCCGCAGCCGCGCCTGCTGGCCGCATGGCCGCATGAGCTGCCCCTGCCGCCCGCGGCGCTCGGCGCGGGACTGCTCGGCGCGCTGGCCTTCGGCGACGAGTTCCGCCACCCCGCCCTGGCCGCGGACCGCGGCACCGTGCCCCGTCGGCTGGGGTTGCTGGCCGCCAAACTGCTCGTCGCAACGGCCACCGCGCTGATGCTGGCCGTCCTCACCGTCGGCTGCGACGCCGAAGTGCTCTATCTCGTCTACGGACGGGAGCTCGCCCGGGTTCCCGCCGACTGGGCTTCATTGAGTGGGAGTTGGATCGGGCTCGTGGTCGGCTGCGCCTGGGCGGGTGTCCTGGCCGCGGGCGTCTTCCGGTCCACCACGGCCGGGCTGGCCGCCGTGGCCGCCGTGCCGCTCCTCGTCGTACCCGCGGTGCACAAGCTCCTGGAGGGACCGTCCGTGCGGACCGCGGCGGGATTTCACATGCGGCTTCGCGAGGCTCTCCTGCCCCGATGGCCCTTCGGGGGAGAGCGCTACCTGGAAGCCGCGCTCAGCGTGATCTCCCAACCTGTGGGCGGCGCCCTGACGTTGTCGCTGACCGCACTGCTCTGCGCGTACCTGCTCACCGCACTGCGGAGCCGGTTCAGGTGACGACTGTCCGTAACCCTCAGTCCGGCCATGCGCACAACTCCCCGCAGCACGCCCATTTCTTTCCGATAAGGCGTCAATTGCGACGGGGTGAGCGATCACCCTTTCGTGTGCTTTTCACCAAAGACCTCAAGGGAGTTGGAGACGGCGCCGACAAAGGATGCGTGAGTACCCTTGCGCACACCATGATGACCGCCGCCCGCTCCGCTGACTCCGGCCTCGCGAGCCCGGGCGAACTCGACCGCTACCCCTACGCGGAGGCACCCGCCGTCGACCGCGTCGGTGCCCCTGCCTGGGACGGCGCGGACTCCGAGCTGGGCCGGGTGGGCAGGCGCGCCGCGGGCAGCCGCGGACGCGGGCTGCACGGCCAACTCGTCCAGCAGCTGGGTCAGATGATCGTCTCCGGCGATCTGGGCGCCGACCGTCCGCTGGTGCCCGAGGAGATCGGCCAGCGGTTCGAGGTCTCCCGCACCGTCGTCCGCGAGTCGCTCCGCGTCCTGGAGGCCAAGGGGCTGGTGAGCGCCCGCCCGAACGTCGGCACGCGCGTGCGCCCCGTCAGCGACTGGAACCTTCTCGACCCGGACATCATCGAGTGGCGGGCCTTCGGGCCACAGCGTGACGACCAGCGCCGCGAGCTGAGCGAGCTGCGCTGGACGATCGAGCCGCTCGCCGCCCGCCTCGCCGCCGGGCACGGGCGCGAGGACGTCCAGCAGCGCCTGACGGACATGGTCGAGATCATGGGGCACGCGATGGCCCAGGGTGATGCGCTCACCTTCTCCCGCGCCGACTCCGAGTTCCACTCGCTGCTGATCCAGGTCGCCGACAACCGCATGCTGGAGCACCTCTCCGGGATCGTGTCCGCGGCTCTCCAGGTGTCGGGCGGCCCGGTCACGGGCTGTGACCGGCCGAACGAGACGTCGCTGGCGCACCACGGCCGCATCTGTGACGCCCTCGCCACCGGCGACGGAGCCGCGGCCGAGGCGGCGATGCGGCAACTCCTCGCGGTCCATCCCGAGGTGGAACGCGTGGTGCCCGCTCCGCGCGAGCACTGACCGCGTTCCGCGGGCGGCGCGGCCG
The DNA here is from genome assembly GCF_009862985.1 of Streptomyces sp. SID5464. Lineage (NCBI taxonomy): Bacteria > Bacillati > Actinomycetota > Actinomycetes > Kitasatosporales > Streptomycetaceae > Streptomyces > Streptomyces sp. SID5464. Next base: position 270,035 of record NZ_WWIQ01000009.1, read on the forward strand.
GGTGTGCCACCCCCCTCCTGTGGCAGTGCCCGTTCGGTGATCCGCCTCCCGTCGGACCCCGCAGGATCTTCGTGATCCTGCGGGGTCCGACGGTCGAAGGGGCCGCAGATCCGCCGGAGCGGCCAGGTAACCACCAGGTGCGACCTGCTTTGTCCGGGTCTGACCATTTTTGTTCGCTTACGCGGTGTGACTCGGGCCACGCGGATTGGGCGTAACGCTCGCGGGAAGAACGCGATGACCTAAGAGGTGACAGCCGCGGAGGGAATACGGACGCCGTTCACGGCGCTGTGAATCTTCCCCGGCCCCCGCCCGCGCCGTCGGCCCACCCCCAAGCCGGCGGTCGGCTCCTGTCCACTGTGGACGGGGCCGGAAGCCGTTTTCCAACGTTCCGAGAGGTTGTTCGTGTCGGCCAGCACATCCCGTACGCTCCCGCCGGAGATCGCCGAGTCCGTCTCTGTCATGGCTCTCATTGAGCGGGGAAAGGCTGAGGGGCAGATCGCCGGCGATGACGTGCGTCGGGCCTTCGAAGCTGACCAGATTCCGGCCACTCAGTGGAAGAACGTACTGCGCAGCCTCAACCAGATCCTCGAGGAAGAGGGTGTGACGCTGATGGTCAGTGCCGCAGAGCCCAAGCGCACCCGAAAGAGCGTCGCAGCGAAGAGTCCCGCCAAGCGCACCGCCGCCAAGACGGTCGCGGCCAAGGCGGTGACCACCAGGAAGGCCACCGCCACCGCCACGCCGGCGGCACCCGCCGCCGAGCCCGCCGTCGAGGAAGAGGCGCCCGCCAAGAAGGCGGCAGCCAAGAAGACGACCGCCAAGAAGGCGGCCGCGAAGAAGGCGCCTGCCAAGAAGACCGCGGCGAAGAAGACCAGCGCCAAGAAGGACGACGTCGAGCTTCTCGAAGAGGAGGTGCTCGAGGAGGCCGCCCCCGGCAAGGCCGGCGAGGAGCCCGAGGGCACGGAGAACGCCGGCTTCGTGCTGTCCGACGAGGACGAGGACGACGCGCCCGCCCAGCAGGTCGCCGCCGCCGGTGCCACCGCCGACCCGGTCAAGGACTACCTCAAGCAGATCGGCAAGGTCCCCCTGCTCAACGCCGAGCAGGAGGTCGAGCTCGCCAAGCGCATCGAGGCCGGTCTGTTCGCCGAGGACAAGCTGTCCAACGCCGACAAGCTCGCGCCGAAGCTCAAGCGCGAGCTGGAGATCATCGCCGAGGACGGCCGCCGCGCCAAGAACCACCTCCTGGAGGCCAACCTCCGACTGGTGGTCTCCCTGGCCAAGCGCTACACCGGCCGCGGCATGCTCTTCCTGGACCTCATCCAGGAGGGCAACCTCGGTCTGATCCGCGCGGTCGAGAAGTTCGACTACACCAAGGGCTACAAGTTCTCCACGTACGCCACCTGGTGGATCCGTCAGGCGATCACCCGCGCCATGGCCGACCAGGCCCGCACCATCCGTATCCCGGTGCACATGGTCGAGGTCATCAACAAGCTCGCGCGCGTGCAGCGCCAGATGCTCCAGGACCTGGGCCGCGAGCCCACACCGGAGGAGCTGGCCAAGGAGCTCGACATGACCCCGGAGAAGGTCATCGAGGTCCAGAAGTACGGCCGCGAGCCCATCTCGCTGCACACCCCGCTGGGCGAGGACGGCGACAGCGAGTTCGGTGACCTCATCGAGGACTCCGAGGCGGTCGTCCCGGCCGACGCGGTCAGCTTCACGCTCCTCCAGGAGCAGCTGCACTCCGTGCTCGACACCCTGTCCGAGCGTGAAGCGGGCGTCGTCTCGATGCGCTTCGGTCTCACCGACGGTCAGCCGAAGACCCTCGACGAGATCGGCAAGGTGTACGGCGTCACGCGTGAGCGGATCCGCCAGATCGAGTCCAAGACCATGTCGAAGCTGCGCCACCCGTCCCGTTCGCAGGTGCTGCGCGACTACCTCGACTAGTCGTCGCGGTCGTACGACGCGGAAGGCCCGTTCCTCTCAGGGGAGCGGGCCTTCCTCATGCCTCTCCGCGGGTGCGGGGTGCCACGGGGTGAATCACTCTGGGTGTCTCACCGACATCACGGAGTGAGGAGTGAGCATGCGTCGTCGCTTTGCCCGGGCGCTGGCCCGACCGCTGGTCGTGGCAGCCGCGGTATCCGCCCTGTCAGTGGGTTCCAGCGGGCCTGTGGCCGCCGACAGGGTGGTCATAGGAGGATTCCCCGTCGACGCGTCGGAGAGCCCCTGGACGGTTGCCCTGTCCAGTCGTGACCGGTTCGGGGGTACGCGGGCGGGGCAGTTCTGCGGCGGCGTGGCGGTCGGCCGCAGCACGGTGCTCACCGCGGCCCACTGCTTGGACAAGGAGGTTTTGGGCGGGCCACCGGAGCGCGTACGCGATCTCCGGGTCATATCGGGGCGCACGGACCTGCTCTCGGACCGCGGTGGCCAGGAGGTCGCCGTGCGAGACACCTGGGTGAACCCGGCCTATGACGGTGCCAGCAATGCCGGGGACTTCGCCGTACTCACCCTGGCGGAGCCTCTCCCGGCCGACTCGGTCATCGGCATGGCGGTCGGCGGTGACCCCGCGTACGCCGTGGGCGGGGCCGCGACGGTGTACGGATGGGGCGACGTCTCGGGCGCCGGGGAGTATCCGAACAGTCTGCGGGCCGCACGTGTGCATGTGCTTCCCGACGCTCTCTGCGAGGAGGCGTACCCGGGAGACGCGGACGGCGTCTACGACGCCAGGAGCATGCTGTGCGCCGGGGAAGCGACGGGGGGCCGGGATGCCTGCCAGGGTGACAGCGGGGGGCCGCTGGTGGCCCAGGGGCGATTGATCGGGCTCGTGTCCTGGGGGATCGGCTGCGGCCGGGCCGGTAGCCCCGGGGTGTACATGCGGGTGTCCGACATCATGCGCACACTCGGCTGGACACGGGCGTGAAGCCCGACACGGATGTGAAGGTCATGTGCACGTTCGACTGACCGAGGCTGGGCAGAAAACTCGCGGCGTGCGCACCGGAGGACCTGAGTGGACTCGCGGGGACGAGGACGGGCGGCTGCCTCGGTGGTGGAGGCAGCCGCCCGTTCACCGGCCTGTGCCGGGCTGGCTCGTCGTCGGACGCGAGGTGTCAGCGCTCTTCTTCGGAGGCAGTCGCGGGAGCGGACGTCAGCCGCTCCGTCTCGTCCTGTATCTCAGCGGCGATCTTCTTGAGTTCCGGCTCGAACTTGCGCCCGTGGTGGGCACAGAAGAGCAGTTCTCCGCCGCTGAGCAGGACGACGCGCAGGTACGCCTGGGCGCCGCAGCGGTCGCAGCGATCAGCGGCCGTCAACTGGCTCGCAGGGGTCAGAACAGTAGTCACGTCGCCTCTTCTCTAGCTCGACGAGCTGTCGTACCAGGGTCAACATCCAACCAGCCCCAAAACGTTCCCGCTCGTGGCTTTTCCTCGAAAAAATCTTTGCGAGGCGGCTGTCTGCTGCCGGTTGGCGGCGAATGTGCCGTATTGCGTGTCTATGTGTCTTACGGGGCTTCGCGTTGTATCGGTGGTCAGTCCTCCCGGCTGGGTTGCCGGTTGTTCATGAGGACGTGCCCGGAGCCTAAATGGTTCATGCCTGGAAGGGAACGTGATGTGTGCTTCACTCCAACGAGGGATCGAACATGCATGCGAGTCTGGACTAGGGTGAGTTTCCGGCGAGGGTGGCGTTACAACGGCTCTACCAGGCCTCGGTACCCTCTCACCGGTGACTGAAGTCGCGCCCTTACCCATGAGGGCCCCATCTGAAATTCAGCGAGGAGCGAACCGCGTGACCGCCGAGACGTCCGTGCCGTCCACAGCTCTGCTGGCAGGAGCAGACCGGGACGGTTCCAACTACACCGCGCGGCACCTGCTCGTCCTCGAGGGGCTCGAGGCCGTGCGGAAGCGCCCCGGTATGTACATCGGGTCGACCGACAGCCGGGGCCTGATGCACTGCCTCTGGGAGATCATCGACAACTCCGTCGACGAGGCCCTCGGCGGCTACTGCGACCACATCGAGGTGATCCTCCAGGACGACGGCTCGGTCGAGGTCCGGGACAACGGCCGGGGCATCCCGGTCGACGTCGAGCCGAAGACCGGCCTTTCCGGTGTCGAGGTCGTCATGACCAAGCTGCACGCCGGCGGCAAGTTCGGAGGCGGCTCGTACGCCGCCTCCGGCGGTCTGCACGGTGTCGGCGCCTCCGTGGTGAACGCCCTGTCCGCCCGTCTGGACGTCGAGGTGGACCGCGGTGGGCACACCCACGCGATCAGCTTCCGGCGCGGCGTCCCCGGCGCCTTCGCCGGGAACGGCCCGGACGCCAAGTTCGAGGCCAAAGGCGGCCTGCGCAAGGCCAAGAAGATCCCCAAGACCCGCACCGGCACGCGAGTGCGGTACTGGGCCGACCGCCAGATCTTCCTCAAGGACGCCAAGCTCTCCCTGGAGAACCTGCACCAGCGCGCCCGCCAGACCGCGTTCCTGGTGCCCGGCCTGACCATCGTCGTGCGCGACGAGTACGGGCTCGGCGAGGGCGGCAGCAAGGGCGAAGAGTCCTTCCGCTTCGACGGCGGGATCAGCGAGTTCTGCGAGTACCTGGCGAACGACAAGCCGGTCTGCGATGTCCTCCGCTTCTCCGGACAGGGCACCTTCAAGGAGACGGTCCCCGTCCTGGACGACCACGGCCAGATGACCCCCACCGAGGTCACCCGCGAACTCGGCGTCGATGTCGCGCTGCGCTGGGGCACCGGCTACGACACGACGCTCAGGTCGTTCGTCAACATCATCGCCACCCCCAAGGGCGGCACCCACGTCGCCGGCTTCGAGCAGGCGGTCGCCAAGACGATGAACGAGGTGCTGCGCACCAAGAAGCTCCTGCGCGTAGCCGAGGACGACATCGTCAAGGACGACGCCCTCGAGGGCCTGACCGCAGTCGTCACCGTGCGTCTCGCCGAGCCCCAGTTCGAAGGCCAGACGAAGGAGGTCCTCGGCACCTCGGCGGCCCGCCGCATCGTGAACAACGTGGTCAGCAAGGAGCTCAAGGCGTTCCTGACGTCCACGAAGCGGGATGCCGCCCAGCAGGCCCGTGTCGTGATGGAGAAGGCCGTCGCCGCGGCCCGGACGCGCATCGCCGCCCGGCAGCACAAGGACGCTCAGCGCCGTAAGACGGCCCTGGAGTCATCCTCCCTGCCGGCCAAGCTCGCCGACTGCCGCAGCGACGACGTCGACCGCAGTGAGCTGTTCATCGTCGAGGGCGACTCCGCGCTCGGTACGGCGAAGCTCGCCCGGAACTCCGAGTTCCAGGCACTGCTGCCGATCCGGGGCAAGATCCTCAACGTCCAGAAGTCGTCTGTGACGGACATGCTCAAGAACGCCGAGTGCGGCGCGATCATCCAGGTCATAGGAGCCGGATCGGGCCGGACCTTCGACATCGACACGGCCCGCTACGGCAAGATCATCATGATGACCGACGCCGACGTCGACGGCTCGCACATCCGCACGCTGCTCCTGACCCTGTTCCATCGCTACATGCGGCCCATGGTCGAGGCCGGCCGGGTCTTCGCCGCGGTGCCGCCGCTGCACCGCATCGAGATCGTGCAGCCGAAGAAGGGCCAGGACAAGTACGTCTACACGTACTCGGACCGGGAACTGCGCGACAAGCTCATGGAGCTCCAGAGCAAGGGCATCCGCTACAAGGACTCGATCCAGCGTTACAAGGGTCTCGGCGAGATGGACGCCGACCAGCTGGCCGAGACGACCATGGACCCGCGCCACCGCACTCTGCGCCGGATCAACCTCTCCGATCTGGAAGCCGCCGAGCAGGTCTTCGATCTGCTGATGGGCAATGACGTCGCGCCGCGCAAGGAGTTCATCTCCAACTCGGCGGCGACGCTGGACCGGTCGCGGATCGACGCGTAGCCGCTGCGCTGGGCTTTGGCAGGGCAGGCCTGGTCGCTTTGGCAGGGCAGGGCAGGGCAGGGCAGGGCTGGTCTGGGGTGCTCGCGGTAGGCAGGGCTGGTCTGGGGTGCTCGGGGTCTGAGCGGGGCCGTGAGTCGGTCGTGCCGGGCCAGCGTGGTGCGGGCACGGTGCTGATCCGGCTGGTACGGCTCCAGCAGTCCTGATGGGCGCGGCGGGCTTCCATGCGGCCCGGACCTCCGTGCCCCAGCCGTTTCTCCACCCCTGGGTGGAGAGGCGCCCCGTCGGGGATCCACCCGTGATCCACCCGCACTCCGATCCCGTGACCTGGCGATTTCCGTAACGTCGAAGGCGTCGGCGGCACCGCTGCCGGCATCCCTTTCTCGCTCACGGAGGTCCTGATGTCCGGGCTCGTCGACGCGCTGGTGGTCGTGGTCGTGGCCGTGCTGGTGATCGCCCGGCAGTTCCGCGCAACCCCCATCGACAGCGAGCGTCGCTGGTGGCTCCTGCCCGCGATCCTGGCCGTTGTCGCGCTGCGCGAGCCCGGCCTGCTCGACGACCGTCAGCACACAGCCTCGGCGCTCCTGCTCGGCGCCGAACTGCTCGTCGGCCTGGCCACCGGGGCGGGCTGGGCCTGGACCACCCGCATATGGGCGGAGCCGGACGGGACCGTATGGAGCAAGAGCAGCACGGCGAGCGTTGCCGTCTGGATTGTCGGAATCGGGCTGCGCGTCGGGCTCTTCGCGCTGGGTGCCGCGGTGGGCGTTCACCAGGACAGCTCCGCCCTGCTGCTGGGGCTCGCCGGCACCCTGCTCGTCCGGGCCGGAATCCTGGCCTGGCGAGGTCGGTTGCTGCGTCCTGCCGTGAACTCGGGCCGGGCGTACGGTGACAGCACCTTGGGGCACGCGGGGAAGGAGCACGTGTGAAGGAGAACGCCTGGACACGCTGGCCTTCCCGGGAGGCGCTGAGCCGCGAGGGACTCCCACGTTCCCGGTGCTTGCTGGCCTGGACGGTGAGGGCTCTGGTCCTCGGCGTGCTCATGTGGGGGGCCTTCGACGAGAGCGAGGCGCGTGGCTGGAAGGCGGCGGCCGGAGCCGGAGGGGTGCTTCTGGCGGCGTTGCTGGCCTGGGTGTTCTTCCGGACCACGCTCCAGCATCGGCTGTGGCCGTCGCTGGCGTCGCTCGCGCTGCTTCAGGGCGTCGCCGTCGCGGCCCAGATGTTGGGCTTCACAGTCGCGGCCCTGGTCATGTGGTGTGGATGTGCCGTCTCGGCGCTGGAGCGGCTCCCACCGGCAGTCGCCCTCGGCGCAGCGGGCGTGGCACTCGGTTCGTTCGGAGTCGTCAACAACGACGACGCGCTGACATCCGTGGTCACCGGTGTCGGCCTCGCCCTGGCCGGATACACGCTGCGCCTGGACGCCGAGGCCCGCGCCGGCGCCCAGCGGCTGCTCGCCCAGGAGCGGGCCGCCCGTGCGGCCGAGGCGGAGACGGCGGCGCTCGCGGAGCGGGCCCGGATAGCGCGGGAGATCCACGACGTGCTGGCGCACAGCCTGTCTGCCCAGCTCGTGCACCTGGAGGCGGCTCGGCTGCTGATCGAGCGCGGAGGGGAGCGGGAGCAGGTACTCGAACGAGTGGTGGCGGCACGGGAGATGGCGCGTGGCGGGCTTGCCGAGACGCGGCAGGCGCTCTCCGCCCTGCGCGGGGAGCTGACCCCGCTGGAGGAGTTCCTGAACCAGTTGGTGGGAACCACCGACGGCGCCGAGATCACCATCACGGGTGAACGCAGGGCGCTGCCGGCCGAGGCTTCGCAGGCTGTGCGCAGAGCCGCTCAGGAGGCTCTGACGAATGCCCGCAAGCACGCCCCGGGCGCCAAGGTGCGCCTGTGGCTCGACTTCAGCCCACACGAAGTGACCCTGGATGTGCGGGACTCGGGCGGCTCGCCGGGCGAGCTGACCGGGACGGGAGCCGGGTACGGTCTGCTGGGCATGCGGGAGCGAGCAGAACTGCTGGGCGGTTCGCTCGAGACCGGGCCGGGTGAGGAGGGGTTCGTGGTCACGTTGAAGGTGCCGGTATGACGGAGGAGGCCGAGCGGAAGACCGCTCGGGTGGTGGTCGCGGACGACCAGACCGTGGTGCGGGAGGGCATCGTGATGCTGCTCGGTCTGCTGCCCGGGATCGAGGTGGTCGGCTCGGCGGGGGACGGGGAGGAGGCAGTGCGGCTCGTCGCGGAAGTCGCCCCGGACGTGGTGCTGATGGACCTGCGCATGCCTCGCTGCGACGGAGTGGAGGCGACCCACAGGATCCGCGCGGAGTACCCCGGGACACAGGTCGTGGTGCTCACGACGTACGCCGACGACGAGTCGCTCTTCCCGGCACTGGCAGCAGGAGCGCGCGGTTATCTTACGAAGGACGCCGGCGGGGAGGAGATCGTGCGGGCCGTGCACAGCGTGCTGTCAGGGGACGCGGGGCTGTCGCCCGGCATTCAGAGGCGGCTGCTGGAGCGTCTGACCGAGCCCGAGGCGAGACCGGCCGCGCCGCCCGAGGCGCCGGACGGGCTCACCGTGCGGGAGACGGAGGTGCTGCTGCTCATCGCCGAGGGGCTCAGCAACCAGGAGATCGGCCGCAGACTGCATGTCTCCACCGCGACCGTGAAGACCCACATCAACAACCTGTTCGCCAAGACGGGGCTCAAGGACCGTGCGCAGGCGGTGCGTTACGCGTACGGAAAGGGGCTGGTGCGGCCACCAGCGGGTTGAGTCACCTGATGGGGTGAAGAGCGGGGGGAAGAAGAGTCGGGGATCTTCCCGTTCTGTCCATCCTTGGGCATGCAGCCAAGCAAGGGCCGTCCCCATAGAGATGGGGCTGGTCAGGAAAGTCCGGTCGAGCGACTCGACGGTGTCGGCCACGGCCCGGCCGAGGAGGCCGGACACCCGAGGTACGACGATCCCTGGTACGACGCCCTCGCCTCCGGATGGGGCGAGTCGGCCGGTGCCGGGGCGCCGGCTCCGGCGGTGGTTCCGTCGGCACGCGGGGAGGGCGAGGCCGGGGTCGCGGCGGCCGATGTGTATCTGGAGGTGCAGCGCAGCGCGGCCTTCCAGGAGGTCAGGCGGCGGTACCGGCGGTTCGTGGTGCCGGCCTCCGTGGCGTTCTTCGCCTGGTACGTGGGGTACGTCGTGGCTGCCACGGCCGCGCCGGAGCTGATGGCCCGGCCCGTGGTGGGAGCGGTGAACGTGGCGCTGCTGGCGGGGCTCGGGCAGTTCCTGACCACGTTCCTGTTCACCTGGGCCTACTCGCGGCACGCGCGGCTGCGCAGGGACCGGGCGGCGCTCGACCTGCGCTGGGACACACAGGAACTGACGCGTGGCGTGAACGGCGGTGTCTCGTGACGGGCGAACAGCAGACGCTGGCGCTGCTGCTGTTCAGCGGATTCGTCGCGGTCACGCTGGCGATCACGACGTGGGTGAGCCGCAACCGGCGCGGTTCGGCGGAGGAGTTCTACGCGGGCGGGCGGCTCTTCTCACCCATGGAGAATGGTTTTGCCATCGCGGGTGACTACATGTCGGCCGCCTCCTTCCTCGGGGCCACCGGGCTCATCGCGCTGTTCGGCTACGACGGGCTGCTGTATGTCGTCGGCTTCCTCGTGGCCTGGCTGGTGGTGCTGTTCCTCGTGGCCGAACTGGTCCGCAACTGCGGCCGGTTCACTCTCGCCGACGTCGTGGCGGCGCGAATGCGGGAGCGGCCCGTACGGATCGCGGCGGGAACCTCCTCGGTCACCGTGTCCGTTCTATATCTGGTGGCGCAGATGGTCGGCGCGGGCAGCCTGGTGGCGCTGCTGCTCGGAGGCACGAGCGGGGCGGCGCGGGCCTGGACCGTCATCGGCGTCGGCGCACTCATGGTGATCTATGTGTCGCTGGGAGGGATGCGGGCGACGACGTGGATCCAGATCGTCAAGGCCGTCCTGCTGCTCGGCGGCACGATCGCGCTGACGGTGCTCGTCCTGGTGCGCTTCCACGGCGACCTGGACGGGTTGCTGCTCACGGCGGCCGAGCGCAGCGGTCACGGGGAGGCGTTTCTGGTGCCCGGGCTGAAGTACGGCGGGGACTGGACCGCCCGTTTCGACTTCATCAGTCTGGGGCTGGCCCTGGTGCTGGGCACGGCGGGGCTGCCGCACATCCTGTCCCGGTTCTACACCGTGCCCACCGCGCGCGCCGCACGTCGCTCGGTCGTCTGGGCCGTCGGGCTCATCGGCGGTTTCTACCTGATGACGATCGTGCTCGGGTTCGGCGCGGCCGCCATCGTGGGGCCGGACGCGGTACGAGAGTCGAACGCGGCCGGGAACACGGCTGTCCCGCTGCTGGCGCTCGACCTGGGCGGTGGTGCCGGATCCACGGGTGGAACGGTCCTCTTCGCGGTGGTCGCAGCGGTCGCCTTCGCCACGATCCTCGCCGTGGTCGCCGGGATCACGCTCGCGTCGTCGGCGTCGGTCGCCCACGACCTGTACGCGTCCCTGCGGCGCCGGGGCGGCAGGCCCCGCAGCGAAGTGGCCGTGGCCCGGGTCGCGGCCGTGGGTGTCGGCGTGGTGGCGATCGCCCTCGGTCTGCTGGCGCGGGATCTCAACGTCGCGTTCCTGGTGGGCCTCGCCTTCGCCGTCGCCGCGTCGGCGAACCTTCCGGTGCTGCTCTACTCCCTGTTCTGGCGCGGCTTCACCACACGCGGTGCCGTGTGGGCCGTCTACGGTGGCCTGGTCCCGGCCGTGGTGCTCGTGGTGCTGTCCCCGGTGGTCTCCGGAAGCCCCGATTCGCTGTTCCCGAACGTCGATCTCCAGTACTTCCCGTTGCAGAACCCGGGCCTGGTCTCGATCCCGCTGGGCTTCCTCGCGGGCTGGCTGGGCACGGTCACCGCGGCGGAGGTCCCGGACGAGGCCAAGCACGCGGAGACCGAGGTGCGGTCGCTGACCGGGGCGGGAGCGGCGTAGGGGCGGTGCCTGTGCGGCCCTGGGACTACGGCGCCACCCATGCGTAGCGGTGCTCAGGCCGGCCCGTGTCGCCGTACTTGAGGGAGAGGCGCAGGCGGCCGGACTGCTCCAGGCGGCGCAGGTAGCGCTGGGCGGTGGAGCGGCTCAGACCGGTCTCGGCGGCGACCTCGTGGGCGGAGAGGGGGTGGTCGGCGCGGTGCAGGACGCGGCAGATCAGTTCCGTCGTCGGCTCCGAGTGGCCGCTCGGCAGGCCGGGCGACGCGAGGGCCGGGGTGGTGCGCAGGGCGCTGAAGATCCGGTCGACCTGTTCCTGGACGGCGACGCCGCGGCCGCCACCGACCCGCTCGACGGTGCGACGCAGGGCGGCGTAGGACTCCAGGCGGGTGTGCAACGCGGCGAAAGTGAACGGTTTGACCAGGTAGTGCAGGGCGCCCAGGCGCATGGCGGCCTGGATGGTCGCCACGTCTCCGGCCGCGGTGATCATGATGACGTCGGCGCCGTGCCCCTGTTCCCGCATGCGGTGGACGAGTTCGAGGCCTGTCCCGTCGGGGAGATAGTGGTCCAGCAGGACCAGATCGATCCCTCCGCGCTGCACGGCCGCCAGAGCCTGGGCAGCGTTGTGCGCGCGGGCCGCCACCCGGAAGCCGGGAACCCTTCCCACGTACTTGGCGTTGATCTCGGCGACACGGAAGTCGTCGTCCACGACCAGGACGTCAATCATCGGGCCTCTTTCCCTCAAGGCCATGCGGGCGTCAAGCCCTTGTTTCGGCTACGTTTTTGTATCCCGCGCAAAACGAGCACAACAGGCTCTTGCGAGCAAAAGAACGGTATGCGCTCACAAGACTGATGCCGTCGGCCGAGCCGGACCTACCGTCCCCGGCCATGAGCGCAGACACCAGCCCCGCCATTGAGCTGCGGGGCGCGAGCAAGACGTTCAGGACCCCGTCGGGAGGCCTGCACACGGCCGTCCGGGACCTGGATCTCACGGTCGGCCGTGGAGAGTTCGTCGCGGTCGTCGGCCCCACGGGCTGCGGCAAGTCGACCACGTTGACTCTGGTCAGCGGCCTGGAGGAGCCCACCGAGGGTGAGGTGCTGGTCGCCGGGGAGCCGGTGCTCGGCGTCGGCGACAAGGTCGGCTTCGTCTTTCAGCAGGACGCCACCTTCCCCTGGCGCACGGTGCTGTCCAATGTGATGGCGGGACCGCGTTTCCGTGGCGTGTCCAAGGCGGAGGCGAAGCGGAAGGCGCGCGACTGGCTGGCCCGGGTCGGCCTCGAGGCCTTCGAGGACCGCTACCCGCACCAGCTCTCCGGCGGACAGCGCAAACGCGTCGCGCTCGCCGCGACCTTCGTCAACGACCCAGAGATCCTGCTCATGGACGAGCCGTTCTCGGCACTCGACGTGCAGACCAGGGCGCTGATGTCGGACGAGCTGCTCGAACTGTGGGAAGGCACCCGCGCCTCGGTCGTCTTCGTCACGCACGACCTGGAGGAGTCCATCGCGCTGGCCGACAAAGTCGTCGTGATGACCGCCGGGCCCGCGACCGTCAAGCAGGTCTTCACCATCGACCTGCCGCGGCCCCGCAAGGTCGAGGCGGTGCGCCTGGAGCCGCGGTTCATAGAGATCTACCGCGAGATCTGGGAGTCCCTCGGTGAAGAGGTGCGCATCACCCGCGAGAGGGGTGCCGCCCATGTCGCCTGAGCTCATCAGCACACCGGTCGTGGAGACGGCCAAGGCGCCGGACCGCGCCCACTCGCGTGCCCGCGCCGCACACAGGCGGAAAGTCCTGATCAACCTCGTCCGGGCGCTGCTGCTGGTCGGAGTCCTCGGACTGTGGGAGGCGCTGTCCCGGGCCAAGGTCATCGACCCGTTCAACTTCTCCATGCCCTCGCAGATCTGGGACCAGATCTCGACCTGGGTCATGCACGGGACCGCGCTCGGCTCCCTGGGCGAGCAGATCTGGTACACGCTTTACGAGGCGCTGCTCGGCTGGGTCCTCGGTGTGGTCACGGGTGTCGTGCTCGGCATCGCGCTGGGGCGGATCACATTGCTCGCCGATGTTCTTGGTCCATACATCAAGGTGCTCAACTCGATTCCCCGGATCGTCCTCGCGCCGATCTTCGTGATCTGGTTCGGGCTCGGCCCGGCCTCCAAGGTCGCCTCGGCCGTCGTCCTGGTCTTCTTCCCGGTGTTCTTCAACGCCTTCCAAGGCGCCCGCGAGGTGGACCGGAACCTCGTCTCCAACGCCCGGATCCTGGGCGCGAGCGACCGTCGGGTGACCCTGCAGGTGGTCATCCCGTCCGCCACATCCTGGATCTTCACCAGCCTCCACGTCAGCTTCGGCTTCGCCCTCATCGGCGCCATCGTCGGCGAGTACATCGGCGCCACCAAGGGCATCGGCCTGCTCGTCGCGCAGTCCCAGGGCACCTTCAACGCGGCCGGGGTGTACGCGGCGATGGTCATCCTCGCCGTCGTCGCGCTCCTCGCCGAAGGGCTGCTCACCTTCGCCGAGCGCCGCATCTTCCGCTGGAAGCCCGCGGACTCCGAGCGCTGACACCCACCTCCGGAAGCCCCCTCTCCTCCCCCCGTCACAAGGACGTGAACCGCCATGCGCACCAACGCCCGATACGCCGCCCTGGCCGCCGCCGGCCTGCTCGCCCTCTCCTCGCTCACCGCCTGTGCCAACGACGCCGCCAGTTCGGCGTCGACCGGCTCCGGCAGCGGAGGCGGCGGCAAGGGCGAGCAGGTCAAGATCATGGTCGGTGGCCTGGACAAGGTCATCTACCTGCCCGCCATGCTCACCCAGCGGCTCGGCTACTTCGACGCCGAGGGACTCGACGTGCAGTTGCTGAGCGAGCCCGCCGGCGTCCAGGCCGAGACTGCGCTGGTCTCCGGCCAGGTCCAGGGCGCCGTCGGCTTCTACGACCACACCCTCGACCTGCAGACCAAGGGCAAGCACGTCGAGTCGGTCGTGCAGTTCTCGCGCGCCCCGGGCGAGGTCGAGATCGTCTCCACCAAAGCGGCGGGCGACATCACCTCGCCCAAGGACTTCAAGGGGAGGAAGCTCGGCATCACCGGCCTCGGTTCCTCGACCGACTTCCTCACCAAGTACCTCGCCGTCAAGAACGGCGTGAACGTCAGCGACTTCACGCCCGTCGCCGTCGGTGCCGGCCCGACGTTCATCTCAGCGCTCCAGAAGGGCTCGATCGACGGCGGTATGACGACCGATCCGACGGTGGCGCAGGTCCTGGACAAGAAGGCAGGCAGGATCCTTCTCGACATGCGGACGCCGCAGGGGTCCCAGGAGGCGCTCGGTGGTCCCTATCCGTCGTCAAGTCTGTACATGCAGACGGACTGGGTGAACAGCCACAAGGCCACCGTCCAGAAGCTGGTCAACGCATTCGTCAAGACGCTCACGTGGATGTCCACCCACAGCGCGTCCCAGATCGCCGACAAGATGCCGGCCGACTACTCGCAGGGCGACAAGGCTCTCTACGCACAGGCGATCAAGAGCACGCTGCCGATGTTCACCAAGGACGGCGTGATGCCCGCGGGCGGTCCCGAGACGGTCGAGAAGGTGCTCAAGGCGTTCAACCCCAACATCAAGAACGCCAAGGTCGACCTGAGTCAGACCTACACGACGGAGTTCGCGAAGAAGGCCACGGGCTGACAGCCGAAACGGCCTCGGGCTGACAGGCCCTAGGCGCGGGTCGCCCACACGTAACGGTGTTCCGGGCGGCCCGCGTCGCCGTATTTCAGGGTCAGCCGGGCCCGTCCCGTGCGCTCCAGGAGCTTCAGATAGCGCTGGGCGGTCTGGCGGCTCACCCCGGTCCGTTCGGCGATCTCCTGGGCGGACAGGGGCCCGTCGGCGTTCATCAGGGACTGACGGACCAGCTCGGCGGTGGTGGGGGAGTGCCCCTTGGGCAGGTCCGGCTCGGACGGGGTCGACAGTGCTCCGAAGATGCGGTCCACCTCGGCCTGTTCCGCCTCGCCGCCGCCGTCCAGGGTGCGGCGCAACTCCGCGTACGCCTCCAGCTTGGCGCGCAGACCGGCGAAGGCGAACGGTTTGACCAGGTACTGCAAAGCGCCGTGCCGCATCGCCGCCTGCACGGTGGACACGTCCCGGGCCGCCGTCACCATGATCACGTCGGTCTGGTGGCCGCGCCGCCGCATCTCCTGGACGACCGCGAGCCCCGTCTCGTCGGGCAGGTAGTGGTCCATGAGCACCAGATCGAGCCGGGGCAGCGTCTCCAGCTGACGCAGCGCGTCCGCGGCGCTGTGGGCCTCGCCCGCGACATGGAAGCCCGGCACCTTCTCGACGTAGGCGGCGTTGACCCGCGCGACCCTTGTGTCGTCGTCCACGACCAGGACCTCGATCATCACGACCCCTCCTCGGCGGTCTGCGGAGCTGACGGCACGGTCAGGGCCGGTTCCGGGCCCGGCTCGGCCAGCGCCTCGGGCAGGACGACGGTGAACTCCGCACCCCCGCCATGAGCGTCGCCGACGGTCGCGCTGCCCCCCTGCCGCTCGGCGAGCCTGCGCACCAGGGAGAGGCCGATGCCCCGCTCGCGGTGCGCGGGTGGCTTCTTCGTGGACCATCCCTCGGTGAAGATCAACTCCTGGTGCTCCGGCGGGATTCCCGGGCCCGTGTCGCGCACCCGGAGGATCGCCGTACGGCCCTCGGCGCGCAGTTCGACCTCCACGCGCGCGTGCGGCTTGCCCGCGACGGCGTCGAGTGCGTTGTCCACCAGGTTGCCGACGACGGTGACGAGCCCCTGGGGATCGATCAGCCGGTCGGGCAGCCGGGTCCGGTCCGAGACCCACAGGGCGACGCCCCGCTCGGCCGCGACGGTCGCCTTGCCGACCAGCAGGGCCGCGAGCAGCGGGTCCTCGATGCGTTCCGTGACCTGTTCCGCGGTGGCCCGGTGGTCGCCGACCACTTCGCCGACGAACTCGACGGCGTCGTCGTACATCTCCAGTTCGAGCAGCCCCAGGAGCGTGTGCATGCGGTTGGCGTGTTCGTGGTCCTGGGCGCGCAGGGCGTCGATCAGGCCGCGGGTGGAGTCGAGCTCGCGGCCCAGCTGCTCCAGCTCGGTGCGGTCGCGCAGGGTGGCCACGGCGCCCCCGTCGTCCGTGGGCATACGGTTGGCGACCAGCACCCGCTGGCCCCGCACGGTGAGCAGGTCCGTGCCGGTCACGCGCCCGGCCAGCACGTCGGCCGTGCGGCCCGCGCCTAGCGCATCGTCGGGGGAGCGGCCCACCACCGCGTCCCCGATGCCGAGCAGGCGCTGCGCCTCGTCGTTGACGAGACGGATGCGACCGGTGCGGTCCAGGGCGACGACGCCCTCCCGGATGCCGTGCAGCATCGCCTCACGTTCCGACAGGAGCGACGCGATGTCCGAGAAGGCCAGGTCCCTGGTCTGCCGGTGGACCCGCCGGGAGATGAGCCACGCGGCCAGCGCGCCGACGGCCAGGGCACCTCCGGCGTACGCCAGCAGCCCCGGGATCGCGTGGATCAGCCGGGCCCGGACGCTGTCGTAGGCGATGCCGACCGAGACGGCGCCGACGACCGTGCCGTCGGTGTCGCGCAGCGGCACCTTGCCGCGGGCGGAGCGGCCCAGGGTGCCGCTGTCGATCTCCATGACCTCCTTGCCGGCCAGGGCCTGCCCTGGGTCGGTCGAGACGATGCCGCCGATCTGCTTCGGGTCGGTGTGCGACCAGCGCACGCCCCGCCAGTCCATCACCACGACGTACTCGGCCTTGGTGGCCTTCCGGATCCGCTCCGCCTCCTGCTGCACCGGACCGTTCGGTGAGGGAGGCGTGTCCCTCACCTCCCTCGCGAGGCCCGGCTGCTGCGCGGTGGTCTGCGCGATGGCGAGGGCGCGGCGCATCGCCTGGTCGTCCAGCTGGTTGCTCAGGGGGGCGAGGAACAGTCCGGTGGCGAGGACCGCGACTCCCGCGGCGATCGCCACCTGCATCAGCAGCACCTGCGAGAACACCCGCCGGGGCAGGCCGAGGCGCAGGCGGCGTGCGGGGGGAGTGGGGCTCATACCCAAGAAGGTACGTGGGGCCGCCTACGTGCCGTAACGGGTGTGGCGTGGATCTCTTGATCAATGCTTGAGGAGGCGGTCCGGACCGCGGTCGGCGGACCGGTCAGCTGGCGAGTGCCGCCGTCACCCTCACCTCGTGCACCGCCACCACTTCCATCCGCGCGGGCGAACCGAGGACTGCTGCTCCGCAGCTCTCCGGCCGGGGCGGCAGGGCCGCGCCCTGGGCCACCTCGACCCGCCAGCGGCGCCCGTCGGCGTGGGCGACGGTCACCTCCCAGCGCGGGGCGGCGCCGGCGGTCCGTACGACGCTCAGCGCCTCCGCGGCGTACTCGCCGGTCCTGGCGCGCACGGCGAGCTCGGCCGCCTGGCCGGGCCGTTCCCAGGCGGAGCTGCCCCGGCACCCCTCCACGACGATCCGGCCCTCCCGCGCGCCGTGCAGGACCTCCTTGAGGGTGTGCGCCTCGGCCCGGCCGTACGCGTATCCGTACGGCAGCACCAGCACCGTCGGGGAGAAGCGGTGACCACCCAGATGGGTGACCTCCCAGACGCCCTCGACCCCGGACGTGGCGAGTTCGGCCGCGAGAGGGCGGCCGAGGAGCGCGCAGCAGCGGTCGCGCTTGCCGTTGGTGCAGACCAGGGCGAGCGGATCGCCGTCGTGGGGCCGTCCGCCGAGCACCGTGTCGAAGGTGCCGTGGTCGCCCCGGCCGAGTGCGGCGAAGTCGAGACCCAGGAGCTGCCCGGGGTCCGAGGTCGTGGCGCCGTGCAGCCACACGTTTCCCGGAACGGTGTGGGCCGCGTACACCCGGCGGGTGGCGGGCATCCGGCGGTCCGCGTGGCGACCGGGGCGGCGGATGAGCACGATCCGCACGCCCGTGTCCTTCGCGGCCGCCTCCAGGGCACGGCCCAGCGCGGGGTCCAGGTGGCTCGAAGTGAGCGCCTTGGCACCCCACGGACCGGGCTGTTCCAGCAACAGCCAGGTCCTCGCGGTGGCCGCGGTTCCCGAAACGGGCTCGTCGGAGTCACGGGAGACGCTTGAGCACGTACTCACAGAGGTGAGCCTAACCTGAGTTGGGCCGCGGCTCATTTCCGGCCCGCCCCTGCCTACTCCGGCAGTGGCTGTGGCGGCTTCGGACCCGTGTAGAGACCGCTCGGGCGCATGCGCAGCGGGCGCTCGCCGTACTCCTCCAGGGCGTGGGCGATCCAGCCCGCCGTGCGAGCCACCGCGAAGATCGTCTCGCCCGCGGTCGGGGGCATGCCGCAGGACGTGGTGAGCACGGCGAGCGCCAGGTCGACGTTGGCGTGCAGCGGGGCGTGGCGGGCGGTGGTCTCGACGATGTCCCGGGCCGCGAGGAGGGCGGGTTCCGCGCGCGGGATCTGCTCCAGGAGGGCGAACAGGGCACGCGCGCGTGGATCCTCGCCCGGGTAGAGCCGGTGGCCGAGCCCCGGGATACGGCGGCCGGCGCGCAGTTCGTCCGCGATCACCGGCGCCGCGTCGCCCTGGTCGAGCACGTCCTGGAGCAGCCGGTGCGCGAGCCCGCTGGCCGCGCCGTGCAGCGGGCCCTCGATCACGCCGAGTCCCGCGGAGACCGCCGCGTAGGCGTGGGCACGGGCCGACGCGGCGACGCGCACCGCGAGCGTGGAGGCGGCCAGGTCGTGGTCGACGAGGAGGGCGAGGGCGGCGTCCAGGGCACGCAGGGACGCCTCGTCGGGGTCCTTGTGCGGTGACAGCCGCGTCCACAGGCGGTGGGCCAGGGGGCCCTCGTCCCGGCGGTCGCGCCACGCCGGAGGCAGGGCGGAGACCAGCGTGGGAATGAGGGTGCGCGCGGTGCCGAGCACGGCGTCCTCGGAGAGGTCGAAGCGCAGCGGGTCGGCGGTCGCGGCGGCGATCGTCGCGACGCGCAGCAAGTCCGTGGGCGTGGCGTGTTCGGGCAGCGCGTCGACGGCGCGGCGGGCCACGGCGACCGGGGCGGCCGGTGCGGTGAACGTGTTGCCCGGCCGCATCCGGCCGGTCCACAGCCACTCGGCGACCTCCTCGTAGGTGTGCCGGGTGGCCAGGTCGACCGCGTCGACACCGCGGTAGTAGTAGCGGTCGCTCTCGATGAGCGTGATGCGGGTCCGTACGGACAACTCACCCCCGGAGGGTGAACTCCCCGCGCTCTCCCGCCTGTTGCGCCGGGCGAGCGCCTCGACCTCCCCGGCGTCGAAGGTGCTGCCCCGGCCACCGGTCACCCGTCGGCTGCTGAGCTGACCGCGGCTCACGTACGCGTACACGGTCTCCGGCTTCACGCCGAGCAGCTCGGCGGCCTCCTTGGTGCTCAGCCGCCGTTCCGCGTCGAGGGGGGCGAATTCTTGATCGCGCATGGGGGTCACCGTATCCGTCTAGCGGACCATCGACTGATGTATTGATTCAATCAATATTGACACAAGTAGAGTCAACCATGGACAGTCAAATCAAGTCCAGGGAGGAAGACATGTCCGTCAACAGGTCCGCAGCCGCTCTCATCGATGCACCACGGGGACTCGCCGGTGTCGTCGTCACCGACACCCGGATCGGTGACGTCCGTGGCGTCGAGGGCTTCTACCACTACCGGCAGTACTCCGCCGTCGACCTCGCGCGGACCCGCGCCTTCGAGGACGTCTGGCACCTGCTCGTGCACGGCGAACTGCCGGACGCCGGGCAGAGCGCGGCCTTCGCCGCGGAGACCGCGGCGCTGCGGCGGCTGCCCGACGAGGTGCGAGCGGCCCTGCCGGCCATCGCGGCCGCCGGCGGGCGCTCCGGCCCGCTCGCCGGGATGCGCACGGCGCTGTCGCTGCTGGGCGCGGCCAAGGGCTTCCGGCCCGTGTACGACATCGAAGCCGGCCGGCGTCGGCAGGACACCATCGAGGCGACCGCGGCCGTACCCACGCTGCTCACCGCGCTGCACCGACTGGGGAAAGGGCTCGAGCCGGTGGAGCCGCGCGAGGACCTGTCGTACGCGGCCAACTACCTGTACATGCTGACCGGTTCGGTGCCGACCGAGCAGCACGCACGGGCGATCGAGCAATACCTGATTTCAACCATTGATCATGGATTCAACGCGTCAACATTCACGGCGCGGGTCATCGCGTCGACGGGTGCGGACGTGGCGGCGTGCCTCGCCGGTGCGGTGGCGGCGCTGTCGGGGCCGCTGCACGGGGGTGCGCCCAGTCGTGCGCTGGACACCCTGGACGCGATCGGCAGCCCGGACCGTATCGACTCCTGGGTCCGGCAGCGGGTGCTCGCCGGTGAGCGCATCATGGGCTTCGGGCACGCGATCTACCGCACGGAGGACCCGCGGTCGCGGATGCTGCGCGAGGTCGCCCAGGGGTTCGGCGGTCCGCGGGTGGACTTCGCCGTGGAGGTCGAACGGCACGTCGAGGCGATCCTGGCGGAGCTGAAGCCCGGCCGTGAGCTCCACACCAACGTCGAGTACTACGCGGGCGTGGTCATGGAACTCTGCGGCCTGCCCCGCGAGATGTTCACACCGACCTTCGCCGCCGCGCGTGTGGTGGGCTGGAGCGCCAACATCCTGGAACAGGCGGAGGACACGAAGATCATCAGGCCGGTGGCGCGTTATGTGGGACCGGAGGCGCCCGCACCCGTGCCTGCCTGAGGGCCCGTCGACGCCCCATGTCACCACGGGCTGGGGTGTTCCGCGCCCTGCGCACATGCCCAACACCTGCCTGCGAGTGCTGCTGACGATCGTTCACCTCGCCGTGATTCCCACGGCTCGTATCCTGGGGCGGCATCCCATCCTCGTACGTGTGCCGGGAACGCGAGCCGGTGCACGCGTCGGCGTGAGAGAGGTCGCACGGTGAGCCTGCCGAGCCCGAAACCGCAGCAGATCCCGGTCGTCGTCCTGGCCGGATTCCTCGGCTCGGGAAAGACCACACTGCTCAACCACCTCCTCCACCGCAGCGGCGGCAGCCGTATCGGCGCCATCGTCAACGACTTCGGGGCCATCGAGATCGACGCGATGGCCGTGGCGGGAGCACTCGGCGACTCGACGGTCTCGCTCGGCAACGGGTGTCTGTGCTGTGCCGTCGACGCGAGCGAGCTGGACCAGTACCTGGAACGGCTCGCGGAACCCTCCCTCGGCATCGACGTCATCGTCATCGAGGCCAGCGGGCTGGCCGAGCCGCAGGAACTCGTGCGGATGGTGCTCGCCAGCGAGCACCCGGGAATCGTGTACGGCGGTCTGGTCGAGGTCGTCGACGCCGCCGAGTTCGACGACACCCGGTCCAGGCATCCGGAGATCGACCGGCACCTCGCGCTGGCCGATCTCGTCGTGGTCAACAAGCTCGACCGGGCGGCCGACGGCGAACGCGTCCTCGGGCTGGTCGGCTCCCTCGTCGACCGCGCCGCCGTCGTCCCGGCCTCCTACGGCCGGATCGACCCCGAGTTCCTCTTCGACTGCCGGCCGAGCGAGGAACGCATCGGGCAGCTGTCCTTCGACGACCTGCACGAGCACGGCGCGGACGACCACGCCGGGCACCTGCACAGCGCCTACGACAGCCTGTCGTTCGTGTCGGAGGAGCCCCTCGACCCGCGCCGGCTGATGGAGTTCCTCGACAGCCGGCCCGAAGGGCTGTACCGGATCAAGGGCTACGTCGACTTCGGGCCGTACGACGTCCGCAACCGCTACGCCGTCCACGCCGTCGGGCGGTTCCTGCGCTTCTACCCGGAGCCCTGGCCGGCCGGCGGCGAACGCCTGACCCAGCTGGTCCTCATCGGCTCCGGCATCGACGTCCCCGCCCTCGACAAGGCACTCGGCGCGTGCAGGAGCGACGCCCCACACGCCGACGAGTACGGCATGTGGGGCGTCCTGAGGTACGTACGGAACCCGGAGGAGGACCTGGCCGAGCCTGCCTGAGCCCCTCCGGCACAGGGCTCTAGACCGGCCCCGCCACCACCGCCACCGTCTTCGCCAGGGACACGCCCGAGCCGTCACGCCGCGGGTCCATCTCCGGGAGGTCGGCCGGGGTGCCGTTCTTCTGCGCCGCGAGCGCCGGGGCCGGGCCCGCCCAGGCCAGGGACAGGCAGTCCTCGCCCTTCAGGAACCGCTGGCAGCGGACGCCGCCGGTGGCGCGACCCTTGCGCGGGTACTGGTCGAACGGGGTCATCTTGGCCGTCGTCTGCACGGAGTCGTCCAGCGTGCCCCGCGAGCCGGCGACGGTGAAGACCACGGCGTCCACGGCCGGGTCCACCGCGGTGAACGAGATGACCTTCGCGCCCTCGGAGAGCTTGATGCCGGCCACGCCGCCGGCCGGGCGGCCCTGCGGCCGGACCTGGGACGCCTGGAAGCGCAGCAGCTGGGCGTCGTCGGTGATGAAGACCAGGTCCTCCTCGCCGGTGCGCAGCTCGACGGCGCCGATGATCCGGTCACCCTCCTTGAGGGTGATCACCTCCAGCTCCTCCTTGTTGGACGGATAGTCCGGCACCACCCGCTTGACCACGCCCTGTTCCGTGCCGAGCGCCAGGCCCGGCGACGACTCGTCGAGCGTCGTCAGGCAGACCACCGTCTCGTCGTCCTCCAGGGAGACGAACTCCGCCAGCGGGGCGCCTCCCGCGAGGTTCGGGGTCGCCATCGACTCCGGGAGCTGGGGCAGGTCGATCACGTTCAGCCGCAGCAGCCGGCCGGCCGAGGTGACGGCGCCCACCTCGCCACGCGCGGTGGCAGGTACCGCCGAGATGATCACGTCGTGCTTGACGCGCTTGGCGCCGGCGTCCTCGGCGAACGGCTCGCCGTTCGCCGTACGGGCCAGCAGACCCGTCGAGGACAGCAGCACCCGGCACGGGTCGTCGGCCACCTGGAGCGGCACGGTGGCCACCGGGGCACCGCCCGACTCCAGCAGAACCGTACGCCGGTCGGTGCCGAACTTCTTGGCGACGGTGGCCAGTTCGGTGGAGACCAGCTTGCGCAGCTCCGTGTCCGAGTCGAGGATCCGGGTCAGCTCCTCGATCTCCGCGTTGAGCCGGTCCTTCTCCGTCTCCAGCTCGATGCGGTCGTACTTGGTCAGGCGGCGCAGCGGCGTGTCGAGGATGTACTGCGTCTGCACCTCGCTCAGCGAGAACTGCTCCATCAGGCGCTGCTTCGCCTGCGCGGAGTTCTCGCTGGAGCGGATGAGGCGGATGACCTCGTCGATGTCCAGCAGGGCCGTCAGCAGACCCTCGACCAGATGCAGCCGGTCACGCTTCTTGCCGCGGCGGAACTCCGAGCGCCGCCGCACGACGTCGAAGCGGTGGTCGAGATAGACCTCCAGCAGCTCCTTCAGCCCCAGCGTGAGCGGCTGGCCGTCGACCAGGGCGACGTTGTTGATGCCGAAGGACTCCTCCATCGGCGTCAGCTTGTACAGCTGCTCCAGGACCGCCTCCGGCACGAAGCCGTTCTTGATCTCGATGACCAGGCGCAGACCGTGCTCGCGGTCGGTGAGGTCCTTGACGTCGGCGATGCCCTGGAGCTTCTTCGAGCCCACCAGGTCCTTGATCTTGGCGATCACCTTCTCCGGGCCCACCGTGAAGGGCAGCTCGGTGACCACGAGGCCCTTGCGGCGGGCCGTCACGTTGTCGACGGACACCGTCGCCCGGATCTTGAACGTGCCGCGGCCCGTCTCGTACGCGTCCCGGATGCCGGACAGGCCGACGATGCGGCCGCCGGTGGGCAGGTCGGGGCCCGGGACGTGCTTCATCAGGGCGTCGAGATCGGCGTTCGGGTACCTGATCAGGTGGCGGGCTGCGGCGATCACCTCGCGCAGGTTGTGCGGCGGCATGTTCGTGGCCATACCGACCGCGATGCCCGAGGCGCCGTTGACCAGGAGGTTCGGGAAGGCGGCAGGCAGCGCCACCGGCTCCTGCTCCTGGCCGTCGTAGTTCGGGTTGAAGTCGACGGTGTCCTCGTCGATCGACTCCGTCATCAGGCTCGTCGCCTCGGCCATCCGGCACTCGGTGTACCGCATGGCCGCCGGCGGGTCGTCGTTGCCCAGCGAGCCGAAGTTGCCGTGGCCGTCGACCAGGGGGACGCGCATCGAGAAGGGCTGGGCCATGCGCACGAGGGCGTCGTAGATCGACGAGTCGCCGTGCGGGTGCAGCTTGCCCATCACCTCGCCGACGACGCGGGCGCACTTGACGTACCCGCGCTCGGGGCGCAGGCCCATCTCGTTCATCTGGTAGACGATGCGGCGGTGCACCGGCTTGAGGCCGTCGCGCGCGTCGGGCAGGGCGCGGGAGTAGATGACCGAGTACGCGTACTCGAGGAAGGAGCCCTGCATCTCGTCGACGACGTCGATGTCGAGGATTCTCTCCTCGTACGAGTCGTCGGGCGGCGGGGTCTTCGTGCTGCGGCGGGCCATCGCTGCCGGCTCCTTGCTGAAGCGTTGAACGAGATCTGACGCCGACCATTGTGGACCGCCGCACTGACAACCGGGACCAGGACCCGGTCCACGGCCTCACCGGCAGGGGTTCGGCCCCGTCCCGCGGGTGCCGCTCGCCGGGCCGGTGCGGCGGACGGGGACGCTGTCGGGGGACTGCCGCGGGCCGGCCGGTCCGAGGTCTTTCGCCGGTCGTTCGCCGGCCCCGGGCCAGGCGCGCCGTCACCACCGCACACCGCCTGCGGACGCTTCCCGCTCTCGCTCTCCGCGTACGCCCCCCGGGAACTTCACCAGGGCCCCGCACGCTTGCATACAGTGGCAGGACTCGCCAGGAAAACCGCGGTTCGAGCGACCGCGCCGCGATCGAAGGGACGTACATGCCCATGGGTCACACGGCCACAGCCCAGGCAGGCTCCGGGGGCCTGACAGCGACCGAGCACCGCCTGGCCAACGGCCTGCGCGTGGTGCTCTCCGAGGACCACCTGACCCCGGTCGCGGCGGTGTGCCTCTGGTACGACGTCGGCTCGCGCCACGAAGTCAAGGGGCGTACCGGCCTGGCTCACCTTTTCGAGCACCTGATGTTCCAGGGTTCCGCCCAGGTGAAGGGCAACGGCCACTTCGAGCTCGTCCAGGGCGCGGGCGGCTCGCTGAACGGCACCACCAGCTTCGAGCGGACCAACTACTTCGAGACGATGCCCGCCCACCAGCTGGAGCTCGCCCTCTGGCTGGAGGCCGACCGCATGGGCTCCCTGCTGGCCGCCCTCGACGACGAGTCGATGGAGAACCAGCGGGACGTCGTCAAGAACGAGCGCCGCCAGCGCTACGACAACGTCCCCTACGGCACCGCCTTCGAGAAGCTGACCGCCCTCGCCTACCCGGAGGGCCACCCCTACCACCACACCCCGATCGGTTCGATGGCCGACCTGGACGCGGCCACCCTGGAGGACGCGCGCGCGTTCTTCCGCACCTACTACGCGCCGAACAACGCCGTGCTCTCCGTCGTCGGCGACATCGACCCGGAGCAGACCCTGGCCTGGGTGGAGAAGTACTTCGGCTCCATTCCCGGCCACGACGGCAAGCCCGCGCCCCGGGACGGCACGCTGCCGGAGATCATCGGCGAGCAGCTGCGCGAGGTCGTCGAGGAGGAGGTCCCGGCGCGCGCCCTGATGGCCGCCTACCGACTGCCGCACGACGGCACGCGCGCGTGCGACGCGGCCGACCTGGCCCTGACCGTCCTCGGCGGCGGCGAGTCCTCCCGCCTGTACAACCGTCTGGTGCGGCGGGACCGTACGGCCGTGGCGGCCGGCTTCGGCCTGCTGCGGCTCGCCGGGGCGCCCTCCCTGGGGTGGCTGGACGTGAAGACGTCCGGTGACGTGGAGGTCCCGGTCATCGAGTCGGCCATCGACGAGGAGCTCGCCCGGTTCGCCGATGAGGGCCCCACGGCCGAGGAGATGGAGCGCGCCCAGGCCCAGTTGGAGCGCGAGTGGCTGGACCGGCTGGGCACGGTCGCCGGCCGCGCCGACGAACTGTGCCGGTACGCCGTCCTGTTCGGCGACCCGCAGCTCGCCCTGACCGCCGTGCAGCGCGTGCTGGAGGTGACGGCCGAGGAGGTCCAGGAGGTCGCCAAGGCCCGCCTGCGGCCCGACAACCGCGCGGTGCTCGTCTACGAGCCCGTCGCCGACGAGGCGGGCGACGCGGAGACCGCCGAGGACGCCGACACCACCGAGGACACCGCAGCCGCGGCCCTGAACGAGAACGAGGAGGCGGCCAAGTGACCGAGCTCGCCACGATGGACTTCCACCCCCAGCCGCAGGCGGGCGAGGCCAAGCCGTGGGCCTTCCCGGCCCCCGAGCGCGGCACGCTCGGCAACGGCCTGACGGTCCTGCGCTGCCACCGCCCCGGCCAGCAGGTCGTCGCCGTGGAGGTGCTGCTGCACGCGCCCCTGGACGCCGAACCGGCCGGCCTCGACGGCGTGGCCACGATCATGGCCCGGGCCTTCTCCGAGGGCACCGACAAGCACTCCGCCGAGGACTTCGCCGCCGAGTTGGAGCGCGCGGGCGCCACCCTCGACGCGCACGCCGACCACCCCGGCGTCCGGCTCAGTCTGGAGGTGCCGGCCTCCCGGCTCGCCAAGGGGCTCGGCCTGATCGCCGACGCCCTCAGGGCGCCCGCGTTCGCGGACAGCGAGGTCGAGCGGCTGGTCCGCAACCGCCTCGACGAGATTCCGCACGAGCTGGCCAACCCCGCCCGCCGTGCCGCCAAGGAACTCTCCAAGGAGCTGTTCCCGGCGGACTCGCGCATGTCGCGGCCCCGCCAGGGCACCGAGGAGACGGTCGCCGCGATCGACTCCGCGGCCGTACGCGCCTTCTACGAGCGGCACGTCAGGCCCGCCACGGCCACCGCCGTGGTCGTCGGCGACCTCACCGGCATCGACCTCGACGCCCTGCTCGGCGACACGCTGGGCGCCTGGACGGGCTCGGCGGCCGAGCCGCGCCCGGTGCCGCCGGTGACCGCCGACGACACGGGCCGGGTCGTCATCGTGGACCGCCCCGGCGCCGTCCAGACGCAGCTGCTGATCGGCCGGATCGGCCCGGACCGGCACGACCGCGTGTGGCCCGCGCAGGTGCTCGGCACGTACTGCCTCGGCGGCACCCTCACCTCCCGCCTGGACCGCGTCCTGCGCGAGGAGAAGGGCTACACCTACGGGGTGCGGGCGTTCGGCCAGGTCCTCAGGTCCGCCCCGGACGGGACCGGTGCCGCGATGCTCGCCATCAGCGGCTCCGTGGACACTCCCAACACCGGCCCCGCCCTCCAGGACCTCTGGACGGTGCTGCGCACCCTCGCCGCCGAGGGGCTGACCGACGCCGAGCGGGACGTCGCCGTGCAGAACCTGGTCGGCGTGGCGCCGCTGAAGTACGAGACGGCGGCGGCCGTCGCGAGCACGCTGGCCGACCAGGTCGAGCAGCATCTGCCCGACGACTACCAGGCCACCCTGTACCGGCAGCTCGCCGCGACCGGCACCGTGGAGGCCACCGCGGCGGCCGTCAGCGCCTTCCCGGTGGACCGTCTGGTGACCGTGCTCGTCGGTGACGCGGCGCAGATCAAGGGCCCGGTCGAGGCCCTGGGCATCGGCGAAGTCTCCGTCGTGGCAGCCGAGTAGCGGCCCGCGCGCGCAGGGGCCCTGGTTGTCTTCCAAGGCACCAGGGCCCCTTTATGCCCGAATTGATATGGAGGTTGCCTGTCTGCCCTGTGGGATGCGCTACAAAAGCCGGGATCCGTTTGGGAATTGAAAGTGGCCCCGCTTAGCGTCGTCCGGGCTGTTCGTCAGGCAGTGCGCCGCACCCGCGGCACCGGACAGTCATCGCCGAGTCCCCGTACGGCGCGAGCCAGGGGAGCCGGGGACCCACCGCAGTCCCTGGGGTGAATCGGACGCCCGAGCGAGCCGCGAGGGGGTCCGTAGGAGACCTTCCTGCTCCGAACCCGTCAGCTAACCCGGTAGGCGAGAAGGAAGGAAAGGACCAGGCACTCCATGGCGTTCACCCGCGCCACCGGGAAGCATCGTCGTCCCAGCCGGATGCAGCGCGGCACGGCCCGCGCGGCGGGCGTCGCGGCCCTCGCCACCACCGGTGTCATCGGCACCGTGGCCGCCCCGGCCTTCGCCGCAGAGCCCGCCGTCGAGCAGACCGGCCTCACCCCCGTCGTCACCATGGGCGACACCGTGGCCCAGCAGATCGACGCCCAGGCCGCCGCCCAGAAGCAGGCCGCCGAGGAGGCCGCCGCCAAGAAGAAGGCCGAGGAGGCCGCCCGCGAGCGGGCCGCCGAGGCGGCCAAGGAGGCCAAGGAGGCGGCCGAGAAGGCGCGCGAGGCCAAGGAGCGCGCCGCCCGCGAGGCCGAGCGCAAGCGCCTCAACACTTTCGTGCCCCCGATCTCCGGCTCGTACGTCTCCACCGGCTACCGGGCCAGCAGCGGGCTGTGGTCCTCCGGCAGCCACACCGGCGTCGACTTCCACGCCGCCAGCGGCACTCCCGTCCACGCGGTCGGCATGGGCACGGTCGTCGAGGCCGGCTGGGGCGGCTCCTACGGCAACCAGATCGTGATCAAGATGAACGACGGCACGTACACCCAGTACGGCCACCTGTCGTCCATCAGCGTCTCGGTGGGCCAGCGGGTCACCCCCGGCCAGCAGATCGGCCTGTCCGGCGCGACCGGCAACGTCACCGGACCGCACCTGCACTTCGAGGCCCGTACCAGCCCCGAGTACGGCTCCGACATCGACCCCGTCGCCTACCTCCGCTCGCACGGTGTGAACGTCTGACGGCGTACCACTCCGCTTCCCGAGGCCCCGGCTCCCCGAGCCGGGGCTTTCGGCGTTTGTGACGCCCGGCTGTCCAAAAAATATCCATGGATTCCGGTCCCCCGTCGGAAATTCCGGCTCATTGCAATAGAGTCACGGAACACGCGTCACTCGTCGACGTTTCACGGGGATTAAACGGAGGTCGGTCATGCGTATTCCCGCGCACTCGGTGTGCACGGCCATCCGGGACGACATCGTCGCGGGTGTCTACGAGCGCGGCAGCCGGCTGACCGAGGAACTCCTCGCCCGCCGCTACGGCGTCTCGCGCGTCCCCGTCCGGGAAGCCCTGCGCACCCTGGAGGCCGAGGGTTTCGTGGTGACCCGGCGGCACGCGGGCGCGTGCGTCGCCGAACCCACCGAGCAGGAGGCCGCCGACCTGCTGGAGATGCGGCTGCTGCTGGAGCCGCTCGGCGCGGCCCGCGCCGCCCAGCGCCGCACCGAGGCCCATCTGAAGGTCCTGCGCGGGCTGGTCCGGCTCGGCCAGGAGCGCGCCCGCCGGGGCAACAGCGACGACCTGCGCTCCCTGGGCGGCTGGTTCCACGAGACGCTCGCGCAGGCCTCCGGCAGCCCCGCGCTGACCTCGATGCTCACCCAGCTCCGCCACAAGATCGCCTGGATGTACACCGTCGAGGCGCCGGCCGGGCCGGTGGAGTCCTGGACCGAGCACGGCGCGATCGTGGACGCGGTGGCGCGCGGGGACAGCGAGCGCGCGCGGGCGGTCACGGCGCTGCACACCGAGCGCGCGACGGCCGCGCACCGGTTGCGTTTCGGTTCCGCCGGGGAGCGGGCCGAGCGTGTGAGGAACTCGCAACATCCCGTAAACACGGCGAGCCTGCGGCATTAACACGGGAGCCGTATACAAAGAGCAGGAAATTCGCGGGGGATTATTTCTGCTGCCCGTCAACGGGAATTCCACGTCCCGCGAACCGGAATGGCGAAGGGCTCGCCCGATGAATTCGGGCGAGCCCTTCGGAGATGCGCACTCAGACGGTCTCGGGCAGTTCCTCGAGGCCCTCGGAGACCAGCTTCGCCAGCCGGTCCAGGGCGGCGTCCGCACCCTCGGCGTCGGAGGCGAGGACGATCTCCTCGCCGCCCTGGGCGCCGAGGCCGAGGACGGCCAGCATGGAGGCCGCGTTGACGGGGTTGCCGTCTGCCTTGGCGATCGTCACCGGGACGCCTGCGGCCGTGGCGGCTCGGACGAAGATGGAGGCGGGGCGGGCGTGGAGGCCCTCGGCCCAGCCGACGTTGACGCGGCGCTCAGCCATGTGTTGCTGCCCTTCAGTTTTCAGGGTTGTCTAGACCAGTTTCCCATACCGTGAAGCTGCGCCGGAGCGGTCCTGACGTACCGCCCCGGGGTGCCGTCGGATCGCGGCCTCGACCCGACTGACGCCCTCCACAGACTGCCTCGCGCCGCTGTCGGACGCTAGCCGTACTCTGGGGCCCATGCAGACCTCGCCGGACCGGCACGAGTATCCCGCCCACTGGGAAGCCGACGTGGTGCTGCGCGACGGTGGCACCGCGCGCATCCGGCCCATCACCGTTGATGACGCCGAGCGCCTGGTCAGCTTCTACGAGCAGGTCTCCGACGAGTCGAAGTACTACCGCTTCTTCGCGCCGTACCCTCGCCTGTCCGCCAAGGACGTCCACCGCTTCACGCACCACGACTTTGTGGACCGGGTGGGACTCGCGGCCACAGTCGGCGGCGAGTTCATCGCCACCGTACGCTACGACCGGATCGGCGCGGACGGAACGCCCGCGTCCGCACCGGCCGACGAGGCCGAGGTCGCCTTCCTGGTGCAGGACGCCCACCAGGGCCGGGGCGTCGCCTCCGCTCTCCTCGAGCACATCGCCGCCGTCGCCCGCGAACGCGGCATCCGCCGCTTCGCCGCCGAGGTGCTGCCCGCCAACAACAAGATGATCAAGGTGTTCACGGACGCCGGGTACACCCAGAAGCGCAGCTTCGAGGACGGCGTCGTCCGTCTGGAGTTCGACCTCGAACCCACCGACCGCTCCCTCGCCGTCCAGTACGCGCGCGAGCACCGTGCCGAGGCCCGGTCCGTGCAGCGACTGCTCGCGCCCGGCTCGGTCGCCGTCATCGGAGCCGGGCGCGCCCCGGGCGGCGTGGGCCGCAGCGTCCTCGGCAACATCCGCGACGCCGGGTACACCGGCCGCCTCTACGCTGTGAACAGGGCACTGCCCGAGGGACAGAAGGAACTCGACGGGGTCCCCGCCCACCGCTCGGTGCAGGACATCGACGGCCCGGTCGACCTCGCCGTCGTCGCCGTGCCGGCCGAACACGTGCCCGAGGTCGTCACCGAGTGCGGCGAACACGGCGTGCAGGGGCTGGTCGTGGTCTCCGCCGGATACGCCGAGAGCGGCAGCGAGGGGCGCGAACGCCAGCGCGCACTCGTGCGGCACGCGCGCACGTACGGCATGCGGATCATCGGGCCGAACGCCTTCGGCATCATCAACACCTCCCCGCGCGTACGGCTCAACGCCTCCCTCGCGCCCGAGACGCCGCGCCCGGGCCGGATCGGCCTGTTCGCCCAGTCCGGCGCCATCGGCATCGCCCTGCTGTCCCGGCTGCACCGGCGCGGCGGCGGCGTCACTGGCGTGACCGGCGTCTCCACCTTCGTCTCCTCCGGCAACCGGGCCGACGTCTCCGGCAACGACGTCCTCCAGTACTGGTACGAGGACCCCGACACGGACGTCGTCCTCATGTACCTGGAGTCCATCGGCAATCCCCGCAAGTTCACCCGCCTCGCCCGCCGGACGGCCGCGGCGAAGCCACTGGTCGTGGTCCAGGGCGCCCGGCACGCGGCCGCGCCCCAGGGGCACGCCGTACGGGCGACCCGGCTGCCGCACGCGACCGTCTCCGCGCTGCTGCGGCAGGCCGGCGTCATCCGGGTCGACACCATCACCGAGCTGGTGGACGCCGGACTGCTCCTCGCGCGCCAGCCGCTGCCGGCCGGGCCCCGGGTGGCGATCCTCGGCAACTCCGAGTCGCTCGGGCTGCTCACCTACGACGCGTGTCTCGCCGAGGGGCTGCGGCCGCACCCCCCGCGGGACCTGACCACGGCGGCCTCCGCCGCGGACTTCCACACGGCCCTGTCGCGGGCGCTGGCCGACGACCGGTGCGACGCGGTGGTCGTCACCGCCATACCGGCGGTGGGGGAGGGCTCGGTCGCGGACGCGGCCCTCGCCGACGCGCTGCGCTCCGCGGCGGCCGCCGCCCCGGCCAAACCGGTCCTGGTGGTGCACGTGGAGCTGGGCGGCCTGGCGGAGGCGCTGTCGGCGGCGGCGAGCACGGCACCGCAGGCCGACGCGGACAGCCCGCCACAAGCCCGGCCCGGCGCCCCCCGGACCACCCCCCGCCCGACGCCCCCGGGAGAACCTCCTGAGGGCGAGCACCTCATCCCCGCCTACCCCGCCGCCGAACGTGCCGTGCGTGCCCTCGCGCAAGCCGTCACCTACGCGCAGTGGCGGCGCGACGCCGCCGACCCCGGCAAGGTGCCCGAGTACGAGGACATCGACGAGAAGGGCGCCGCCACGCTGATCGACGGGCTCCTCGCGCGCGGGCAGGGACTCACGCTCGGCGCGGCAGAGACCTGCGACCTGCTCGGCCACTACGGCATCCACGTCCACCGCGCCCTGCCCGCCCCGACGCCCGACGCCGCCGCCGAGGCCGCCCGCACCCTCGGCTACCCCGTCGCCCTCAAGGCCACCGCCCCGCACCTGCGGCACCGCGCCGACCTGGGCGGCGTCCGCCTCGACCTCGCGGACGAGGACCAACTGCGCAGGTCATATACCGAGTTGACCGAACTGTTCGGGGCACCGGAGGAGCTGCGCCCCGTCGTGCAGCGGATGGCGCCGCGCGGCGTGGACGTCGTCGTACGGGCCGTCATCGACCCCGCCGCCGGAGCCGTGCTCTCCTTCGGGCTCGCCGGGGCCGCCTCGCAGCTGCTCGGGGACACGGCCCACCGGCTGATCCCGGTCACCGACAAGGAGGCGACCTCACTGGTGCGCTCGATCCGCACCGCACCCCTGCTGTTCGGCTGGCGCGGCTCCGCACCGGCCGACACCCGCGCCCTGGAGGAGCTGCTGCTGCGGGTGTCCCGGCTGGTCGACGACCACCCGGAGGTCGTCGCGGTCACCCTGGAGCCGGTGGTCGTCGCCTCGCACGGCCTGAGCGTCCTGGGCGCCTCCGTCCGCCTCGCGCCTCCGCCCGCCCGCGACGATCTCGGCCCGAGGACGCTCCCCGCGTACTGACAGGGGGCGAGCGGTGCCTCGCAGTCAGTGGTCCCCCGTAGGATGGGCGTCATGGCCAAGACCAGTACGACGACCCAGGGGCTGCGGGCGGCGATCGAGCGCAGCGGCTACTACCCGGCCCTCGTGGCCGAGGCGGTGGAGGCCGCCGTGGGCGGCGATCCCATCCGGTCGTACCTGGTCCACCAGGAGACGACGTTCGACCAGAACGAGGTGCGGCGGCACGTGACGGTGCTGGTCCTCACGGACCACCGCTTCATCGTCAGCCACACCGACGAACAGGCCGCCGACAGCACCTCCCCGACGCCGTACGCCACGACGTCGACGGAGTCCGTGAAGCTGAGCCGGATCTCGTCGATCGTGGTCAGCCGCGTGGTCGCCAACCCCGAGTCGTACGCGCCGGGCACCCTGCCCCGTGAGGTCGTCCTCACCATCGGCTGGGGCGCCGTCTCCCGCATCGACCTGGAGCCGGCCGCCTGCGGCGACCCCAACTGCGAGGCGGACCACGGCTACACCGGCAACTCGACGGCGGACGACCTCAGCCTGCGCGTCAGCGAGGCGGGGGACGGACCGGAGACCGTGCGCCAGGCACTCGCCTTCGCGCAGGCTCTCTCCGAGGCGACCGCGGACACCGCTCGCTGATGGCACACCCCAAGACGGCCTGGGACCAGCACCCCGACCCGCTCACCGTCACCTCCGCACCGGCCCCCGAGTACGGCAGCGGCTCCCTCGCCGACCTGCTGCCCACTCTGGCCGCCGGCCTCGGCGTGCCGGGCATGAGCGCCACGATCTCCGAGCTGACCCCCGCCGACCGGAACTGCGTGTTCCTGATCGACGGCCTCGGCTGGGAGCAGCTCAGAGCGCACCCCGAGGACGCCCCCTTCATGACGTCCCTGCTCGCCACCTCGCGCGGCGGCACCGGACGTCCGCTCACCGCCGGCTACCCGGCGACCACGGCCACCTCCCTCGCCTCCGTCGGCACCGGCCTGCCGCCCGGCGCGCATGGCCTGCCCGGCTACACCGTGCGCAACCCGGACACCGGCGAGCTGATGAACCAGCTGCGCTGGCAGCCCTGGGCCCCGCTCGCCCCCTGGCAGCCGTACCCGACGGTCTTCCAGCTGGCCCACGAGGCGGGCGTGCACGCCGCGCAGGTGTCCTCCCCGACCTTCGAGAACACCCCGCTCACCAGGGTCGCGCTCAGCGGCGGTACGTTCCTCGGGCGGCTGACCGGCGAGGACCGTATGGACCTGGCGGCCGAGCAACTGGCCGTGGGCGACCGCTCCCTGGTCTACACGTACTTCGCCGAGGTCGACGGCGCCGGCCACCGCTTCGGCGTCGACTCGGACGCCTGGCGCGGCCAGCTGATGTACGCCGACCGCCTGGTCCAGCGCCTGGCGGAGCAACTGCCGCCGCGCAGCGCCCTCTACGTCACGGCCGACCACGGCATGATCGACGTGCCGTTCGACGAGCAGCACCGCATCGACTTCGACGAGGACTGGGAGCTGAGCGCCGGAGTCGCCCTGCTGGGCGGCGAAGGCCGCGCCCGGCACGTCTACGCGGTGCCCGGCGCCGCGAACGACGTCCTGACCTGCTGGCGCGAGGTGCTCGGCGAGCAGTTCTGGGTGGCCTCACGCGACGAGGCCATCGCGGCGGGCTGGTTCGGCCCGAAGATCGACGAACGGGTGTACGGCCGTATCGGCGACGTGGTCGCCGCCGCGCGCGACGACGTCCTGCTCATCGCCTCCGAGCGGGAGCCGAAGGAGTCGGCGATGGTCGGCAACCACGGTTCGATGACCCCCGCCGAGCAGCTGGTCCCGCTGCTCGAAGTACGCTCCTGAAGCCCGGCCCCGATCTCCCACGCCTGACCTCTCTCGCCGAAAGGTGCTCAACTCGACATGCCCGAGCTGGTGTTCTTCTCCGGAACGATGGACTGCGGGAAGTCGACGCTGGCTCTCCAGATCGAGCACAACCGTTCGGCGCGCGGCCTCCAGGGCATGATCTTCTCGCGCGACGACCGTGCAGGCGAGGGCAAGCTGTCCTCGCGCCTCGGCCTGGTCACGGACGCGGTGGAGGTCGAGGACGGCCAGGACCTCTACGCCTACCTCGTCGACCACCTCTCGCAGGGCGGCCGCGCGGACTACGTGATCGCCGACGAGGCGCAGTTCCTCGCGCCGGAGCAGATCGACCAACTCGCGCGTGTGGTCGACGACCTGGGCCTCGACGTCTACGCCTTCGGCATCACGACCGACTTCCGCTCCAAGCTGTTCCCCGGCTCCCAGCGGCTGGTGGAACTGGCCGACCGGGTCGAGGTGCTCCAGGTCGAGGCCCTGTGCTGGTGTGGCGCCCGGGCCACGCACAACGCCCGCACGATAGGCGGCGTCATGGTCGTCGAGGGTGCCCAGGTGGTCGTCGGAGACGTCACCCACTCCGCCGACGAGGTCGGCTACGAGGTCCTGTGCCGCCGCCACCACAGGCGCCGCATGACCTCGGCGACGGCCCGCGCGGCGGCCCTGTCCCCGGACGTGCTGCCGGTGTCGTCCTCCTGACACCTGGCGGTGCCGTCCGACCACCCGGCGGTGCCGTTCCGACTCGCGGCCCCGACAGACCGTCAGCGCTGTCGTTGCAGCAGCGCGAACCGTGCCCCCTCCGGATCCGCCACCACCGCCACCCGGCCGTGCGCCGTGTCGTGGGCCGGCTCGAGGACGTGCCCGCCCAGATGCACAAGGTGGTCCAGGGCGTCCGCGACGTCGGCGACCTGGAAGTACGTCATCCAGTGCGGGCCCCGGTCGCGGGGCAGGGCCTGCCCCAGCCCGCGGATGCCGGCGACGGGCCCGCCCCCGAGGTGCAGGGTCACGTAGTCGAAGTCGGCGGACACCACCGGCTCCTCCTGGTAGCCGAACACCGACCGGTAGAACTTGGCGACGCTCGCCGACTCGAAGGTCAGCAGCTCGTTCCAGGCGGGCGTGCCGGCGACGCCCGAGACGGCCGTGCCGAGGTGCGCGGGAGCCTGCCAGATGCCGAAGACCGCACCCGAGGGATCGGAACCTATCGCCAGGCGGCCGGCATCGGCGGCGTCCAGCGGACCCACGCCGATCGTGCCGCCGCAGCTGCGCACCGTCTCGGCGGTCCGATCGACGTTCTCCGAGGCGAAGTAGGGGGTCCACGCGATGGGCAGATGACGGTCCGGCGGCAGTTGGCCGATGCCCGCCACCTCGTGTCCGTCGAGCAGCGCCCGTACATACGGGCCGAGTTGCTGGGGACCCGGCTGGAACTCCCAGCCGAACAGCGTTCCGTAGAACTCCTGGGTCGCGGTCGGCCCATGCACCATCAGGCTCACCCAGCAGGGCGTGCCGGGCGCGTGCCGAGCGGGTGTTGCGCCGTTCGGGCCGGCAAACTCCCGTGCGTCGGTCATCGTCACTCTCTTCTCGGCCTCGCGGTGGGCGCGCTCCGCAGCCCACGTCGGTACGCCCTGTGGGGCGACCCCTGTCCGGGAGAATGCCTGACGCGCGGGGCACCGCCCCTTGCGGCGCGCTTATCGGCACGTGTCGTTCAGCTGTACAGCATGTGCTTGTTCCCGTACAGCGTGTGACCACCCCGGTCCGGCCGAGCAGAGTAGCCGGACCAGGGCGGCTCGGCCACCCCCGTGCGCGAGGATGGAGCCATGAACGCCATCATCTCCGCATCCGACCTCGCGAGCGATCTGACGGGTGCCAACCCGCCCGTTCTGCTCGATGTCCGCTGGCAGCTCAGCGCGGCCAAGGCGACCGGTGAGCCGCCGTACGACGGCCGGGCCGCGTACCACGAAGGGCACCTTCCGGGGGCCGTCTTCGTCGACCTGGACCGGGAGTTGGCCTCGGCTCCGGGGGAGGGCGGCCGGCACCCGCTGCCCGACCTCGCGCGCTTCGGTGCCGCGATGCGCCGGGCGGGCGTGTCGTCCGGGACGCCGGTGGTCGTCTACGACGGTGGCCAGGGCTGGGCGGCGGCCCGGGCGTGGTGGCTGCTGCGCTGGACGGGTCACCCGGACGTCCGGGTCCTCGACGGCGGGTTGCCGGCCTGGGAGGGGCCCTTGGAGAAGACCGTGCCGACTCCGGCCGAGGGCGACTTCGTGCCCGAGCCGGGTGCGGTCGGCCTGCTCGACGCCGACGCCGCCGCGGCGTTGGCGCGGTCGGGGGTGCTGCTGGACGCGCGGGCGGGGGAGCGGTACCGGGGCGAGGTGGAGCCGATCGATCCGGTGGCCGGGCACATCCCGGGAGCGGTGTCGGCGCCTACCACGGAGAACGTGGGGGCGGACGGGTGCTTCCTCCCCGCCGAGGAACTGCGCGCGCGTTTCAAGGGGCTTGGTGTGACCGAGGATGCGCGGGTCGGCGTGTACTGCGGGTCGGGGGTGTCCGCGGCGCATGAGGTCCTGGCGCTGGCGGTCGCGGGAATTCCGGCGGAGCTGTACGTGGGTTCGTGGTCGGAGTGGTCCTCGGACCCGGACCGGCCGGTGGCAGTGGGACCGGATCCTCAGTAGCCCGGGATGAGAGCGAGGGCCGCGCCCGAAAGGCGCGGCCCTCGTCCTCGTGAAACCGAAACCGAAGCCGATCCGGCTACTCCTGCTTCTTGCGCCGCGTCCCGAACACGATCTCGTCCCAGCTCGGGACGGCGGCTCTGCGGCCCGGCCGGACGCCGTCGGCCTCGGCCTGGCGGTCGGTGGCCCCGATGAGCCGGTCGCGGTGGCTGCCGACGGAGCGCGGCATGAGGACGTCCGCGTAGGCGGAACCGGCCGAGGCAGCGGGGGCCGGGGGCTCCTCCGCCTCCGGTTCGGCGACGGGCTCCTCCTCGGGCTCCGGCGCCGGCCGCTCCGGGACCACCAGGTCGCCGCGGAAGCTCGGCACCGCCTCCAGCAGGCTGGTCAGCGAGTCCCGCTCACCCGTGCTCTCCTCCGCCGGCTCGGACGCCTGCGCCGGAAGGCTGGGCCGCTCCCGGTCGGCGGAACGGTCCAGCGGCCGGTCGCGCGGCAGCCGGGCGATCCGCGGGACGAACGGGAAGCTGGGCTCGGGCGCGGCCAGGTCGTCGGTCTCGCCGATGAGCATGCGCGCCTCGTCGTCCACGGCCTGGACGAGCCGTCGGGGCGGGTCGTACGTCCAGCTCGCCGAGTGCGGTTCGCCCGCCACGCGGTAGACCAGCAGGACCTCCCACGTGCCGTCGTCGCGACGCCACGAGTCCCACTGGACGGTGTCCTTCTCCGCACCGCGCAGCAGCAGCCGCTCCTGCACGGCCTCGCCCAGCGGCGGACCGGAGTTCTCGCCGGGGCGGCGGACCGGGGTCTTGCGGGCCCGCTCGGCCATGAACGCACGCTCGGCGAGCACCGGACCCTCGAAGCGGCGGACCCGGTCGACGGGGATGCCGGCCAGCTGCGCGACCTCTTCCGCGGTCGCACCGGCACGTATACGCGCCTGGATGTCGCGGGGGCGGAGGTGGCTCTCCACCTCGATTTCGATCTGGCCGAGGCGAGGACGGTCGCCGCGCACGGCGGCGCGGAGCCGTTCGTCGATCGGAAGCGTGTACTCCGTGCTGTCCGCAGCCTTCAGCACCAGCCGTGTGCCGTCATTCGAGACGGCCACGACACGCAGTTCGGGCATGGGGACCTCCCGGGTGGTGCCTGCCGACGTCACGTGCGTCGCTGCTTCCGCTAGTCGAGTGTGGCCTGCCCGGGTGCAGCCTGCCACAACCTTGCCGAGTTGCCCGGCGTGTCGGGCGCGGGCCCTGGATCGCCGTTATGGCACGGTTACCTATTCGCAACGCTAAGTGACGAACTCTGTCACCCTGTGCAACTAGCCCCCTCCCGGCGGTCCTTAAAGGCCCTGTACACCCTGACGGGAGACCGGACCCAGGGCTCGCAACAGTACTCCATTTGGGCCACGTGCGTGGATTGGCGCGCCGTCCAACTTCTGGCAAGGGGGCGGACTTGGCCGCCCGGTGCCCGCCTTTCACGATCTTGAACGTGGGGAACTGCACGTAATCGCCAGAAACGGAACCAACAGTTTCGGTCAGACGTCCCCTTCTTGTGCAGTTGAACGACCGTGTACGGGAAAGGTGGGCTAGGTCCGGGGATGCGTGAAAGACCCGATGCTGTCGGTGGAACGAGCGAACCCGAGACGGAGGGGCGCAAGCGGATCGACCTGAACGTGTCCCAGGTCGCGGGCGGCGCCCTGGCGGCGGTCCTGGCCGCCGAATTGGCCTCGTACTTCGGGGTCTACGGCACGATCCTCGGCGCCGGCGTCGTCAGCGTCGTCGCGACCTGCGGCGGCACGCTCTTCCAGCACTTCTTCAAGCGCACCGGCGAGCAGATCCGCGGCGCGACGGCCGTGGCCTCCGAACCGGCGGCCCGATCCACGGAGCAAGCGCCCCCGGCGCCCGGCGAGTTCACCGAGGGCACCGTCTACCGCGCCCGGGCCCGGGGCTGGAAGCGGCCGGTGCTCGCGGCGGCGGTCGTCTTCGGCGTCACGATGGCCGGAATCACCACCTACGAGCTGGCTTCGGGCCACAACCTCAGCGGCGGACACAGTACGACCGTCGGCGACGTCTTCACCGGCAGCGGCAAGTCCTCGCGGGACTCCGGAGGTTCGGACGGTTCCGACGACTCCGGGAGTGCCGGCGACTCGGGAGGCTCCGGCTCCCACGGTGACGGCGACGCCACGACGAGCGGCCCGCCCGGCACCGGCACTCCCGAGGGTGAGAACGCCTCCCCCTCACCCGACGAGGACGGCGGTACGG
Organism: Streptomyces sp. SID5464; assembly: GCF_009862985.1. Classification (NCBI taxonomy): domain Bacteria; kingdom Bacillati; phylum Actinomycetota; class Actinomycetes; order Kitasatosporales; family Streptomycetaceae; genus Streptomyces; species Streptomyces sp. SID5464. The sequence goes on from NZ_WWIQ01000009.1 coordinate 309,715, forward strand.
CAACCGGCCCGGCACCGTCACCGAGCACCGAGGGGAGTGAGGGTCCCGGGCACACCACCCCCAGCGCGTCGCCTACGCCCCCAGAACCCTCCGCAAGTAGTCGTTCTGGAACCGCCGATCAGGGTCGAGTCGGTCCCGCAACGCCGTGAACTCGGCGAAGCGCGGATACACCCGGGAGAAGTACTCGGCGTCCCTGGTGTGCACCTTGCCCCAGTGCGGACGTCCCTCGTGGGCGGTGAAGATCCGTTCGGCCGCGGTGAAGTACCGCTGGTAGGGCGTGCCCTGGAACATGTGGACGGCGATGTAGGCGGTGTCCCGGCCCGAGGCGGTGGACAGCGTGATGTCGTCCGCCGGGGCGGTGCGCACCTCCACGGGGAAGCTGATCTTCAGGCCGGAGCGGTCCACCATCGTCTTCAGCTCGCGCAGCGCCTCGACGACGGCCGCGCGCGGAACGGCGTACTCCATCTCCACGAAGCGCACCCGGCGCGGAGACGTGAAGACCTTGTAAGGGATGTCGGTGTAGGTCCGGGCGGACAGGGCCTTGCTGGAGATCTGGGCGATCGCGGGGATCGTGGCGGGCGCCGCGCGGCCGACCCAGTTGGCCACCTGGAAGACCCCGTTGGAGAGGAACTCGTCCTCGAACCAGCTCTGCAGCTGCGGCACCGGCTTCTCCGGGCCCGCGCTGCGGTTGTTGCGCTTGGTGTTGGTGTTCCCGGTGTGCGGGAACCAGTAGAACTCGAAGTGCTCGTTCTCGGCCCAGAGTTCCTCGAAGTCGGCGAGGACCCGGTCGAACGGCATCGGCTCCTCGCGCGCCGTGAGCAGGAAGACCGGCTCCACGGCGAACGTGATCGCGGTGACGATGCCCAGGGCGCCGAGGCCGATACGGGCGGCCGCGAAGACCTCCGGGTTCTCCTTCTCGGAGCAGGTGAGGACCGAGCCGTCGGCGGTGACCAGTTCCAGGCCCTTGATCTGGGCGGCGATCGAGCCGGAGTCACGGCCCGTGCCGTGTGTGCCGGTACTGGTCGCGCCGGAGACCGTCTGCTCCATGATGTCGCCCATGTTCGTGAGCGACAGTCCCTCCCGGGCGAGGGCCATGTTGAGTCTCTTGAGCGGGGTGCCGGCCTCCACCGTGACGGTCATGGCCTCGCGGTCAATGGCGCGTATGCCGGTCAACAGTTGAGGGCGGATCAACACACCGTCCGTCGCCGCTATGGACGTGAAGGAGTGCCCGGTGCCGACGGCCTTCACCTTCAGGCCGTCCTCGGCGGCCCGCCGCACGGCGGCGGCCAGCTCGTCGACGGAGGCCGGGGCGACCTCCCGCGCGGGACGCGCGGAGACATTGCCGCCCCAATTACGCCACGTGCCGTTCTTTCCGTTCGCTGTGCTGCTCAACGGAGCCTCCCCGACCCGTAGCCGGCCGCTTGAGCCGACGGAATCCGAGGAAACCCACCGCGACCGCGACGGCCCCGGCCACCGCCGGAACCCCGTACCCGGCACGCGCCCCGGCCGCGTCGATCACCCAGCCGGCCGCGGAGGAGCCGAGTGCGACCCCCGCCGCGAGCCCGGTGCTCACCCAGGTCATGCCCTCGGTGAGCTGCGCGCGTGGTACGTGCTCTTCGATGAGGGACATCGTCGTGATCATCGTCGGAGCGATGGACAGACCCGCAACGAACAGCGCCACGGCCAGAAACGGCAAGTTTCCGACCAGTAGGAGGGGGATCATACTCACGGCCATGGCACACACGCCCAGCAGCCACCGGCGTTCCGGCGCCCCGGCGAAGCGCAGCAGCCCGAAGACCATGCCCGCCACGCAGGAACCGGCCGCGTACAGCGCGAGGACGACGCTCGCGGCGGCCTTGTGCCCCTCCTCGTCGGCGAAGGCCACGGTGACCACGTCGACCGCCCCGAAGATCGCCCCGGTCGCCACGAACGTGGCCACCAGGACCTGAAGGCCGCGCGAGCGCATGGCCGTGCCGCCGCCGCGGTGCTCGCGCGGGTGCGGCACCGGCTCGGTGGCGCGCTGCGCGGTCAGCCAGAAGACGCCGACGGCCAGGAAACACGCGGCGAGCAGCGGACCGGCCTCCGGGAACCAGGCCGTGGACAGGCCGATGGAGATGATCGGCCCGAAGACGAAGCACACCTCGTCCACCACGGACTCGAAGGAGTACGCGGTGTGCAGCTGCGGCGTGCCCCGGTACAGGGCCGCCCAGCGGGCCCGGATCATCGCGCCTACGCTCGGCACGCAGCCGACGCCGACGCAGGCCACGAACAGCACCCAGTCCGGCCACCGGTAGTGCGCCGCGAACAGCAGGACGGCCGCCGCGGTCAGCGAGATCAGCGTCGCCGGGCGCAGTACACGCCGCTGCCCGAACTGGTCGACCAGCCGCGAGACCTGCGGCCCGGCCACCGCGGCGGACAGCGCGACGGTGGCCGACAGGGCGCCGGCGAGGCCGTACCTCCCGGTGAGCTGGGAGATCATCGTGACCACGCCGATGCCCATCATCGACACCGGGATGCGACCGAGGAAGCCCGCAGCGGAGAAACCCTTGGAGCCGGGGGCGGCGAACAGGGCGCGGTAGGGGCTGGGCAACGGGGTCTCCGAAAGGCTCAGTAAGCTGCGAACGCAGTCGACACAGATTACGCCTCGGTGTGTGCCCGACGCACCCGTCAGGGCACGCCCGGGGGCCGGCCGCCGCGCAGGTGTCACCCCGCCGTTTCCCGGCTGTCAGTGCAGGGTGGCAGGATCGACTCATGCCAGACGCGCGCGATGTCACCCCCTACGACGCCCTGCTCCTGCTCTCCTTCGGCGGCCCGGAAGGCCCGGACGACGTTGTCCCGTTCCTGGAGAACGTGACGCGTGGGCGCGGCATCCCCAAGGAGCGCCTCAAGGAAGTCGGGCAGCACTACTTCCTCTTCGGCGGGGTCAGCCCCATCAACGACCAGAACCGCGCCCTGCTGGACGCCCTGCGCAAGGACTTCGCCGACCACGGCCTGGACCTGCCCGTCTACTGGGGCAACCGCAACTGGGCGCCGTACCTGACGGACACGCTGCGCGAGATGGTCCGCGACGGCCGCCGCCGCATCCTGGTCCTCGCCACCAGCGCCTACGCCTCGTACTCGGGCTGCCGCCAGTACCGCGAGAACCTCGCCGACTCGCTCGCCACCCTGGAGGCCGAGGGGCTGGAGCTGCCGAAGGTCGACAAGCTGCGGCACTACTTCAACCACCCCGGCTTCCTCGAGCCCATGATCGACGGGGTGCTCCGGTCCCTCGCCGAGCTTCCCGAGGACGTCCGGGACGGCGCGCACCTCGCCTTCTCGACGCACTCGATCCCGACGGCCTCCGCCGACACCTCCGGGCCCGTCCAGGACCACGGCGACGGGGGCGCGTACGTCAGGCAGCACCTGGACGTGGCGAAGCTGATCGCCAACGCCGTCCGGGAGCGCACCGGCGTCGACCACCCCTGGCAGCTCGTCTACCAGTCCCGCTCCGGCGCCCCGCACATCCCGTGGCTGGAGCCCGACATCTGCGACCACCTGGAGGAGCGGCACGCGGCCGGTGTCCCGGCCGTGGTGATCGCCCCCATCGGGTTCGTCTCCGACCACATGGAGGTCCTCTACGACCTCGACACGGAGGCCAAGGCCAAGGCGGAGGAGCTGGGGCTGCCGATGCGCCGCTCGGCCACCGTCGGCGCCGACCCGAGGTTCGCCGCCGCGATCCGCGAGCTCGTCGTGGAGCGCGCCGCCGCCGAGCGCGGGCAGGAGGTCACCCCCTGCGCCCTGGGCGCCCTCGGGGCGAGCCACCACCTCTGCCCGGTCGGCTGCTGCCCGGCCCGCGCCCCCCGCCCCGCCGCCGCCGGCGCCGACAGCACCTACGCGTGAGGAGCCCCGTGACCGACCCCCTGCACAAGGATCTGCTCGCTCTCGCCCAGGAGGCCGCCCGGCGCGCGGGCGCGCTGCTGCGGGACGGACGCCCGGCCGACCTCGCCGTGGCCGCGACCAAGTCCAGCCCCATCGACGTCGTCACGGAGATGGACATCGCGGCCGAGAAGCTGATCACCGGCCTGATCGCCGAGCGCCGCCCGGACGACGGCATCCTCGGCGAGGAGGGCGCCGCCACGGAGGGCACGAGCGGCGTCCGCTGGGTCATCGACCCGCTCGACGGCACGGTCAACTACCTGTACGGGCTGCCCACCTGGTCCGTCTCCGTCGCCGCCGAGCAGGACGGCGAGACCGTCGTCGGAGTCGTCACGGCCCCGATGCGCGGCGAGACCTTCCACGCCGTGCGCGGCAGCGGTGCCTGGGCCACCGGCGCCTGGGACGGCCAGCGCAGGCTGGCCTGCCGCCCCGCGCCGCCCCTGGACCAGGCGCTGGTCTCCACGGGCTTCAACTACGTCCACGAGGTCCGCGCCCACCAGGCCGAGGTCGCCCAGCGGCTGATCCCGCTGCTGCGCGACATCCGGCGCGGCGGTTCGGCCGCGGTCGACCTGTGCGACCTGGCCGCCGGGCGCCTCGACGGCTACTACGAGCGCGGCCTGCACGCCTGGGACCTCGCGGCGGGCGACCTGATCGCCCGGGAGGCGGGCGCGCTGACCGGTGGACGCCCCGGAGAGCGCCCGTCAGGAGATCTGGCAGTCGCGGGTACCCCGGGCGTCTTCGAGCCCCTCCAGCGCCTCCTGGAGGACTTCGGCGCCTGGCACGACTGACACGGCCACACGGGCCGTGAGCCACGGGCCACACCCGGGCCGCGGGCGAGGACAGCGGCCGTACGCGAGCCCCGGAACGACGGAGCGGGCCCCGGCGCTGGATTCGCCGGGGCCCGCTCCGTACGGCCTGATCAGACGCTCGTCGCGCCGACCTCCACACCGTGCTCGGCGGCGAGACGGCGCAGGTCGTCGAGCTCGCCCTGCTCCACCTCGACGAGGAAGTCGTCGCCCTCGTCGCGAGCCCGGGACAGATCGGACTCGGTCGCCCTTATGCGCTGCAGAAGTCCTGCGGTGAATGCGTCCATGCTGCGCCCCCTCGTCCTGGGTCGTGGGTCGATGGCACGGGGGTGTGCCGTTCGGAAGGGACGATCACGTCTCCGGTGGATGCCCAGCGCCGCTCAGCTGGGCGGCGACGGTGCCGGACACCCACGCCCGCCCTGCGGCAAAGCGGGTTGATGCGCACCGCATGGTGGTGCGGTGCCAGCAGAGCGTGATCGTGGGATGTAAAGCCGTCCTCCCCAAGCTCCCTTCCGTGGAAACCTAACGAGGGGAGAAAATCTCTTATTCCGCATCGGCCCGGCCCCCTCACCCGCCTTACCGCCGACTTATGGCCGAAAAGGGCAGGATGGAGGGCAACACACCAACACACCGTCGAAGACCCCTGCCCGTCTGCGCCTGTGCGGCGCTACGCGGGTGGACATGAGGAAGGACTAGGGACGTGCGCGTACTCGTCGTCGAGGACGAGCAACTGCTCGCCGATGCGGTGGCCACCGGACTGCGCCGGGAGGCCATGGCCGTCGACGTCGTGTACGACGGTGCGGCCGCCCTGGAGCGCATCGGCGTCAACGACTACGACGTGGTCGTCCTCGACCGCGACCTCCCGCTCGTGCACGGCGACGACGTCTGCCGCAAGATCGTCGAGCTCGGCATGCCCACGCGCGTGCTGATGCTCACGGCCTCCGGCGACGTCAGCGACCGGGTGGAGGGCCTGGAGATCGGCGCCGACGACTACTTGCCCAAGCCGTTCGCCTTCAGTGAGCTCATCGCGCGCGTGCGCGCCCTGGGCCGGCGCACCAGCGTGCCCCTGCCGCCGGTCCTGGAGCGCGCCGGGATCAAGCTCGACCCCAACCGCCGCGAGGTCTTCCGCGACGGCAAGGAGGTCCAGCTCGCGCCCAAGGAGTTCGCCGTCCTGGAGGTGCTGATGCGCAGCGAGGGCGCCGTCGTCTCGGCGGAGCAGCTGCTGGAGAAGGCCTGGGACGAGAACACCGACCCCTTCACGAACGTCGTCCGCGTGACGGTCATGACCCTGCGCCGCAAGCTCGGCGAGCCGCCCGTGATCGTCACCGTCCCCGGCTCCGGCTACCGGATCTGATCGTGGCCACCACTCCCGCGCCTCCCAAGGCGCCCCCGAAGCCCACCTGGGACCCCCGGCGGCCCGCGCCGCCGCTCCCCTGGCTGCGCCCGACCATCCGCATAAGGCTCACGCTGCTCTACGGCGGCATGTTCCTGATCGCCGGCATCCTGCTGCTGTCGATCATCTACCTGCTGGCCGCGCAGGCGCTGAACGTGGGCAGCGAGCTGCCCTTCAAGATCGTCGAGGGCAAGGTCACCAGCGACATCTGCAACCTGCCCGACCAGGCCTCGCCCAGCGAGTTCAACAACGCCATGAACCACTGCGTCAACGAGCAGCGCCAGAACGCCCTGGACAACCTGCTCAGCCGCTCGCTGCTGGCGCTGCTCGGTCTGGCGGTCATCGCCTTCGCCTTCGGCTACGCCATGGCCGGCCGCGTCCTGTCGCCGCTGGGCCGGATCACCCGAACCGCGCGCGCGGTGGCGGGCTCCGACCTGTCCCGCCGGATCGAGCTGGACGGCCCGGACGACGAGCTGAAGGAGCTGGCGGACACCTTCGACGACATGCTGGAGCGGCTCCAGCGCGCCTTCACCGCCCAGCAGCGCTTCGTCGGCAACGCCTCGCACGAGCTGAGAACGCCGCTGGCGATCAACCGCACGCTCCTCGAGGTGCACCTGTCGGACCCGAACGCGCCGGTGGAGCTGCAGCAGCTGGGCAAGACGCTGCTGGCCACCAACGAGCGCAGCGAGCAGCTCGTCGAGGGCCTGCTGCTGCTCGCCCGCAGCGACAACCAGATCGTCGAGCGGGGCCCGGTGGACCTCGCGGAGGTCGCCGAGCAGGCCATCGACCAGGTGCACGGCGAGGCCGAGGCCAAGGGCGTGCGGATCCGCGGCGAGCAGAAGCCCGCGGTCGTCCAGGGCAACGGCGTGCTGCTGGAGCGGATCGCGCTGAACCTGGTGCAGAACGCCGTGCGCTACAACGTGGCCGAGGGCGGCTGGGTCGAGGTCACCACCGACGTCCAGCACGGCCAGGCGGTCCTGGTCGTCTCCAACACGGGCCCGGTCGTGCCGGCGTACGAGATCGACAACCTCTTCGAGCCGTTCCGGCGGCTGCGGACGGAGCGCACGGGCAGCGACAAGGGCGTCGGACTCGGTCTGTCCATCGTCCGGTCGGTGGCCCGGGCGCACGGCGGGCACATCTTCGCCCAGCCGCGCGAAGGAGGTGGGCTCGTGATGCGAGTCACGCTGCCCATCTGAGATCATGTCGCCGATCAACTCGGCGGCACACGGGGATGTTCGCTTTGCGCGGAATTTTCGAGATCTCACGGCACGTGCCTCGTGTGTGATCGATCACAGGGGCACCTTTCTGGCCATCTACTCTCCGTGATCATGTGTCCTGTCGGAAAGCCGGGAAAATCCCGGTTTTCGGGGGTCTTGATCACGGGAAGTACACGGTGAGACGCCTTTGTAGTGCGGCATTCGGACCGTGTACGGTCCCCATCGCCATCCAAGCCGATCACTCGTGAGGAGTCCGGTTGGGTGTCGATTGAGTAACAGACCTTGATGTGAGGCAAAATCTCCGCCTCAGGTCGGGCACAAGTCCGGCCTCTCACGCGTTACGTGCGCTGGAGACACCGCAGACACCCAGAGGGGGAGAGCGACATGGCAACCGATTACGACACTCCACGCAAGACCGACGACGACGTTGACTCGGACAGCCTCGAAGAGCTGAAGGCTCGGAGGAACGACAAGTCGGCCTCCGCAGTGGACGTCGACGAGTTCGAGGCCGCGGAAGGCCTCGAGCTGCCCGGCGCCGATCTCTCGAACGAGGAGCTGGCAGTCCGAGTGCTCCCGAAGCAGCAGGACGAGTTCACCTGCATGAGCTGCTTCCTGGTGCACCACCGCAGCCAGCTGGCCCGGGAGAAGAACGGTCAGCCGATCTGCCGCGACTGCGACTGAGGACGGGTCGGCCGTGACTGGCTCGACCCCTCCCTGGAAGCGCCGCTTCTCCCAGCGGAAAGCGGACGAAGGGCCGATCGACGGCCCGCAGCACGGCGCGCGTGACGACGAGCGAGGCTCAACCGGTACGGAGGCGGCCTCGCTCGAACCGGCAGCGGACCGGGGTGACCTCCCGGCGTCCCTGGACGTCCCCGCACCCGTCGCCCGACGACGGGCGGGGGCGATCCGGGAGAAGGCCCGGGAAGGCGCCCGCAAGGGCGGCGCACGGGCCCGTGCGGGGCTCGCGTACCTCACCGACCGGATCATCGAACTGGCGCCGCGCGTCCCCGTACGGGACCTGGCGACCCTGCGCAGGCAGTTCCCGGGCCTGGGGCCCGAAGAGCTCGCGGACAAACTCGTCGCGGGCGCGGCGAAGGCGACGGCGACGGTCGGAGCGGGCATCGGCGCGGCCGCGATGCTTCCCGTGCCGCCCGCGATGCCGACGGAACTGGCCGCCGAGGTGACCGGCGTCGCGGCGATCGAGCTGAAGCTGATCGCCGAACTCCACGAGGTCTACGGCGTACGGCCGCCCGGCAACCTCAAGCAGCGCAGCACGGCGTACCTCGACGCGTGGTCGGGGGAGCGCGGGATCGACGCGACCAAGCCGTCCACGCTGAGCACGGCCCTGAACAGCCGCATGAAGCGCGAGCTGCGCCAGCGGATCATGAAGCGGATGGTCCGCAGCATGCCGAACCTGGTGCCGTTCCTGGTGGGCGCCGCCGTCGGAGCGGCCATGAACCGCAGCGAGACGAGAAAGCTCGCCGCCCGCATCCGCGAGGACCTGCGCAAGATCCAGGTGCCCTGGGAGGCCCTGGAGGCACTCCCCGCCCTGGAACGTCCGGCGGACGCCCTGGAGATGGGCGAGGTCACCAACGACCCCCTGGGCCGCCTCGAGCAGGAAAAGCGCGAGGACGACAAGCGCGACGAAAAACGCGACAACCGCGACGGGAAACGCGACAACCGCGACGACGGTCGCTGAGGCGATGCCGAGGCGGTGCGCGTGCCGTCGGTCTGCCGTCCGCTGCCGGATGAAGCCCCGCGCAAATGTGCTACGCAGGCTTCGCGGCCCTCAGAGCCTCCGCAAGGCGCTCCGGCTCGCGCGTGGACAGGTACAGGTACGGGGTCGGGTCCTCCGGGTCCGTGACCTCCACGCGCAGGGCCGTGGGGATGTAGGCGCGCAGCAGCATGAAGGCGCGCGGGTCGGCCTTGTGGGTGCGCCAGGCGCGGGTTTCCTCCGCGTCCAGGACCTCCGCCTCGCCCAGGGCCGCCACCGGGATCTTCGCCTCGCCCGCGATCAGGGAATCGCCCACCACACGGATGCGGACCGAGCCGTACGAACTCGCGGCGACGGCCGCGACCGCCGTGCCGCCGGCCAGGCCGCCGAGCATCGGCAGCGTGCCGAACGGGAGCAGGACCAGGGCCATGGAGACCCCGACCAGGAACGAGATCAGCCACCAGGACCGGGGAGCGGTCAGGCGTTCTTCGTACGGGGCGGCGGAGAGCTGCATGGAGCCAAGCTTGACACGGTGTCCGGGAGGGGCCGACGCGCGGGTAAGGTCTCCGGCTGTGAGTCGTACTTCCACTGCTCTTCAGCCTCCGGCCGACGCCGTGCGACCGGTGCGGCACCCGGACGCCCCGGCGCCCGGTGAGCTCCTCGGCGCGCACTACGGCCAGTGTTTCGGCTGCGGCGGCGACCAGCCGCACGGGCTGCACCTGGAGGCGCGGGCCGGCGAGGGCGTGTCACTCACCGCCGAGTTCACGGTGCAGCCCGCCCACCAGGGCGCCCCGGGCCTCGCCCACGGCGGTGTGCTCACCTCGGCCCTGGACGAGACCCTGGGCTCGCTGAACTGGCTGCTGCGCACGATCGCCGTGACCGGACGGCTGGAGACCGACTTCGTGCGGCCCGTGCCCGTCGGCACCACGCTGTACCTGGAGGCGGAGGTGACGGCGGTGGCCGGGCGGAAGATCTACTCGACCGCCACCGGACGCGTCGGCGGCCCCGACGGGCCCGTCGCCGTCCGTGCCGACGCGCTCTTCATCGAGGTGAAGGTCGACCACTTCGTCGACCACGGCCGCCAGGAGGAGATCCAGGCGGCCATGAACGACCCGGACCAGGTCCGGCGCGCCCGCGCCTTCGAGGTGAACCCATGACCCCCACGAGCCCTGTGAGCCGTCAGCCCGTGGACGTGCTGATCCGGCGCGTCGATCCGGACGTACCGCTTCCGTCGTATGCCCACCCAGGGGACGCGGGAGCCGATCTGCGGACCACCGAGGCGTGCCGACTGGAGCCCGGCGAGCGGGCCGTGCTGCCCACGGGAGTGTCTGTGGCGCTGCCGGAGGGGTACGCGGCCTTCGTGCACCCCCGGTCCGGCCTGGCCGCCCGCTGCGGCGTCGCCCTGGTGAATGCCCCGGGGACGGTTGATGCCGGGTACCGTGGGGAGATCAAGGTGATCGTGGTGAATCTCGACCCGCGCGAGGCCGTGCGGTTCGAGCGCTTCGACCGGATCGCCCAACTGGTCGTCCAGCAGGTCGAGAGGGTCCGCTTCCGCGAGGTGGCGGAGCTTCCCGGCTCCGCGCGGGCCGAGGGGGGCTTCGGGTCCACCGGAGGACACGCCGCGGTGGACGGGACGAGCGACACAAGCGGTCAGGCCGCCCTGGGCGGTCAGGCGGGTGGGAATCGATACGCTTCGGTCGTATCCGACCGGGAAGGACAGTGACGTGTTCGGACGTCGCAAGAAGAGGGATGCCGCCGAGGACGCGGCCGGCGAGGCCGAGCAGGTCGTCGACAGCGAGGCGGGCGGCGAGGGTGAGCGCCTGAGGCTCGAGCCGGCGCCGCGGCCCGACGGGCCCTGGGACAGCTCCGAGGTCCGCGACCCGGGCGAGGGCCGGGTCGACCTGGGCGGTCTGTTCGTGCCGGGCGTCGACGGCATGGAGCTGCGGGTCGAGGTCGCGGGTGACGCGATCGTGGCGGCTACGGTCGTGCTGCGGGACAGCGCCATCCAGTTGCAGGGCTTCGCCGCGCCCAAGCGTGAGGGCATCTGGGCCGAGGTGCGCGAGGAGATCGGCTCGGGCATCACCCAGCAGGGCGGCATCGTCGACGAGGTCGAGGGGCCGCTGGGCTGGGAGCTGCGGGCCCAGGTGCCGGTGCAGCTGCCGGACGGCACCGGCGGCTTCCAGGTCGTGCGGTTCGTCGGTGTGGACGGCCCCCGCTGGTTCCTGCGCGGGGTCATCTCGGGCCAGGGCGCGGTGCAGCCGCAGGCCGCCGGGCTGCTCGAGCAGATCTTCCGGGACACCGTCGTCGTCCGCGGTGAGGGCCCGATGGCGCCCCGCGACCCGATCGTCCTGAAGCTGCCCAACGACGCCCAGATGGTTCCCGAGGGCGTCCAGCAGGAGGAGGGCTCCCGTTTCGCCGGCGGAATGGGCCAGCTCCAGCGCGGACCGGAGATCACCGAGGTTCGCTGAGCGTCGCAGAGACACCAGAGCCGCACTCCCCAAGGGGTGCGGCTCTTTCTCGTGCGTGGAGCCTTGACGGGGCATTGGTCTGTACCTATCGTCTCCGTCCCACGCGTCTGTTCATAAAGGCGCTTCACGTTCACATACGAGAACGGAAGGCCCCAAGCATGCGCAGAACCGCACTCCTCGCGGCCGCGGCCGCCCTCGTCGCCGGTGCCCTTGTCCGGCCCGCCGACGCCGCTCCCGGCACCTTCGTCCACCCCGGAGTCACCGTCTCCAAGGGCCAGCTGGACTTCACCCGCTCCAAGGTCGACGCCGGCGCCCAGCCCTGGAAGGGCGCCTTCGACCAGATGATGGCGAGCAAGTATGCCGACCCGAACCGCACGCCCAGGCCCCGGGCGGTCGTCGAGTGCGGTTCGTACTCCAACCCCGACCTCGGCTGCACCGACGAACGCGAGGACGCGATCGCCGCCTACACCCAGGCCCTCGCCTGGTACGTCACCCGCGACGAACGGCACGCCCGCAAGGCGATCGAGCTGATGGACGCCTGGTCCGCGGTGATCAGGGACCACACCAACAGCAACGCGCCCCTCCAGACCGGCTGGGCCGGCTCCTCCTGGCCCAAGGCCGCCGAGATCATCAAGCACACGTACACCGGGAGCTGGGCCGGCTCCGGCCGCTTCGCCACCATGCTCCGCACCGTGTACCTGCCCGAGGTGATCAACGGCTCGCACTCCAACGGCAACTGGGAACTGTCGATGATGGAGGCCGCCGTCGGCATCTCCGTCTTCCTGGAGGACAAGGCGTCGTACGACAAGGCCATGGCGAGGTTCCGCACGCGCACGGCCGCCTACGTCTACCTGACCTCCGACGGCGACCTGCCGAAGACCGTGCCGAGCCAGAACCTCGACACCCGGGAGAAGATCGTCAAGTACTGGCAGGGCCAGTCGACCTTCGTCGACGGTCTCAGCCAGGAGACCTGCCGGGACTTCACCCACACCGGGTACGGCCTCTCGGCCATCTCGCACGTCGCGGAGACCAGCCGGATCCAGGGGCAGGACCTCTACCGCACCGACGTCGGCGAGCGGCTGCGGCACGGGCTCGGCCTCCACGCCAAGTACCAGCTCGGTACCGCCGCTCCCGGCTGGCTGTGCGGCGGCTCGCTGAAGCCGGGGCTCGGGCCGGTACCCGAGGTCGGCCACAACGCCCTGGCCAACCGTCTCGGACACGCCATGACCAACACCGAGACGCTGACCCTGCGCGGCCGTCCCGCCGGCAGCAACAACCTCTTCGTCGCCTGGGAGACCCTCACCCACGGCGACAACCCCGCGTGACCCGCTGAACGGCCGGGCGCGTCAGGGTTCCGTCAAGGACGCTCCCGTCGAGGCGCCCGGCACCGATGTGCCGCTGTTCCCGGCCGTAAGCTCGACGCTGCGCAGGCAGCGGAGCGGAAGACAATGAGGCCATGGCACGCGGCAAGTTTCGGATCTACCTCGGTGCGGCACCGGGCGTCGGCAAGACGTACGCGATGCTGTCCGAGGCGCACCGCCGCATCGAGCGGGGCACCGACTGCGTGGTCGCCTTCGTCGAGCACCACGACCGGCCCCGCACCGAGGTGATGCTGCACGGGCTGGAGCAGGTGCCGCGTCGGGAGCTGGAGCACCGGGGCGGCGCCTTTTCGGAGATGGACCTCGACGCCGTCCTCGCCCGCCGCCCGCAGGTCGCCCTGGTGGACGAACTCGCCCACACGAACGTCCCCGGCTCCCGCAACACCAAGCGCTGGCAGGACGTTGAGGAACTGCTCACGGCCGGGATCGACGTCGTCTCGACCGTCAACATCCAGCACCTGGAGTCCCTCGGTGACGTCGTCGAGTCGATCACCGGTGTGCGGCAGCAGGAGACGCTGCCGGACGAGGTGGTGCGCCGGGCGGATCAGATAGAGCTGGTCGACATGTCGCCGGAGGCGCTGCGGCGGCGGATGGCGCACGGCAACATCTACCAGCCCGACAAGGTCGACGCCGCCCTGTCGAACTACTTCCGCCCCGGCAACCTCACCGCCCTGCGCGAGCTGGCGCTGCTGTGGGTGGCCGACCGGGTCGACGCCTACCTCACCCAGTACCGCAGCGAGCACCGGGTCTCGAGGATCTGGGGCTCGCGCGAGCGGATCGTGGTCGGTCTGACCGGCGGGCCCGAGGGCCGGACGCTCATCCGCCGGGCGGCGCGGCTGGCCGACAAGGGCGCCGGCGGCGAGGTGCTCGCCGTCTACATAGCGCGCAGCGACGGACTGACCTCGGCCTCGCCCAAGGAACTGGCGATGCAGCGGACGCTCGTCGAGGACCTCGGCGGAACGTTCCATCACGTCGTGGGCGACGACATACCGGCCGCGCTGCTCGCCTTCGCCCGCGGTGTGAACGCCACCCAGATCGTGCTGGGCTCCTCGCGCCGCAAGACCTGGCAGTACGTCTTCGGACCCGGTGTCGGCGCGACCGTCGCCCGGGAGTCCGGCCCCGACCTCGACGTGCACATCGTCACCCACGACGAGGTCGCCAAGGGCCGTGGACTGCCGGTGGCCCGGGGCGCGCGTCTCGGGCGCTCCCGCCGGGTGTGGGGCTGGATCGCCGGGGTCGCCGGCCCGCCCCTCCTGGCGGTGCTGCTCAACACCGTCGACCTGGGCCTCGCCAACGACATGCTGCTGTTCCTGGCGCTGACCGTGGCGGCCGCCCTGCTCGGCGGGCTGCTCCCCGCGCTCGCCTCGGCCGCGGTGGGCTCCCTGCTGCTGAACTACTTCTACGCGCCGCCCCTGCACCGGTGGACCATCGCCGACCCGAAGAACATCGTCGCCATCCTGATCTTCGTGGCGGTGGGGGTGGCGGTGGCCTCCGTGGTCGACCTCGCCGCCCGCCGCACCCACCAGGCGGCCCGGCTGCGGGCCGAGTCCGAGATCCTGTCCCTCCTCGCGGGCAACGTGCTGCGCGGCGAGACCGGCCTGGAGGACCTGCTGGAACGGGTCCGGGAGACCTTCGGCATGGAGTCGGCCGCCCTGCTGGAACGGGCGGGCGACGTCGAGCCGTGGACCTGTGCCGGCCGCGTCGGGCAGGGACGTCCCCTCGAGCGGCCCGACCAGGCGGACGTGGACATGCCGGTCGGGGACCACATGGCGCTCGCGCTCACCGGCCGCGTCCTGCCCGCCGAGGACCGCCGCGTGCTGGCCGCCTTCGCCGCCCAGGCCGCCGTCGTCCTGGACCGCCGCCGGCTCCAGGAGGAGGCCGACCGGGCCCGCACGCTCGCCGAGGGCAACCGCATCCGTACGGCGCTGCTCGCCGCCGTCAGCCACGACCTGCGCACCCCGCTCGCCGGGATCAAGGCGGCGGTGACCTCCCTGCGCTCCGCGGACGTCGAGTGGTCCGAGGAGGACCGGGCCGAGCTGCTGGCGGGCATCGAGGAGGGCGCGGACCGCCTCGACCATCTCGTCGGCAACCTGCTCGACATGTCCCGGCTCCAGACCGGCACGGTCACCCCGCTGATCCGCGAGATCGACCTCGACGAGGTGGTGCCGGTGGCGCTCGGCGGCGTACCCGAGGGCAGCGTCGGCCTGGACGTCCCGGAGACGCTGCCCATGGTCGACGTGGACCCCGGGCTGCTGGAGCGGGCCATGGCCAACCTCGTCGAGAACGCCGTCAAGTACAGTCCGTCCGGCACGCCCGTGCTGGTGGCCGCCAGCGCGCTCGCCGACCGGGTCGAGGTGCGGGTGGTCGACCGGGGGCCGGGCGTACCCGACGAGGCCAAGAACCGCATCTTCGAGCCGTTCCAGCGCTACGGCGACGCTCCGCGCGGCGCCGGCGTGGGACTGGGGCTCGCGGTGGCGCGCGGCTTCGCCGAGGCCATGGGCGGCACGCTCGACGCCGAGGACACGCCCGGTGGCGGGCTCACCATGGTCCTCACCCTCCGCGCGGCGGGACCGCGCCCGGAGCTTGTCCCCGCGGCGGAACACGCGGCAGAACCGGAAAGGCAGGCCTCCTCATGACCCGTGTGCTGGTGGTCGACGACGAGCCGCAGATCGTGCGCGCCCTCGTGATCAACCTCAGGGCACGCGCGTACGAGGTCGACGCCGCTCACGACGGCGCCACCGCCCTCCGGCTCGCCGCCGCCCGCCACCCCGACGTGGTCGTCCTCGACCTCGGCCTGCCCGACATGGACGGCGTCGAGGTGATCAGGGGTCTGCGCGGCTGGACCCGGGTGCCGATCCTGGTGCTGTCCGCCCGGCACTCCTCCGACGAGAAGGTCGAGGCGCTGGACGCGGGCGCCGACGACTACGTCACCAAGCCCTTCGGCATGGACGAACTGCTGGCCCGGCTGCGGGCCGCCGTGCGCCGGGCGGAGCCGGCCGGGGGCGGTGAGGACGACATGATCGTGGAGACCGGCGAGTTCAGCGTCGACCTGGCCGCGAAGAAGGTCGACCGCGGAGGCAAGGACGTACGGCTGACTCCCACGGAGTGGCACCTGCTGGAGGTCCTGGTCCGCAACAGCGGCCGACTGGTCGGGCAGAAGCGGCTGCTCCAGGAGGTGTGGGGGCCGTCGTACGGGACGGAGACCAACTACCTGCGCGTGTACATGGCGCAGCTGCGGCGGAAGCTGGAGGCGGACCCCTCCCATCCGAAGCACTTCATCACGGAGCCGGGGATGGGCTACCGGTTCGAGAAGTGAGGCACCCGCCCCGGGACTACGTGGCTTCCAGCAGGCCCCGGTACGCTCTAGACATGAGTGCTGTTCCTCGTTCGCAGAAGCCTGCGGGCCGGTTCCGGCGCATGCTCGACCGGCTCTCCTCGTCACAGGAGGACCTGGAGTCCGAGGAGCTGCGCGAGGACACCGAGACCACGGGCTGTATCCGGATCGGCGACTGCCAGGACCGGCAGATAGTGACGGTAACTGGTACCTTGCGCACGGTCACCCTGCGACCGCGCGCCGGAGTCCCGGCCCTGGAGGCCGAGCTGTTCGACGGCTCCGCCGCGCTGGACGTGGTGTGGCTCGGCAGGCGCTCCATCGTGGGCATAGAGCCGGGGCGCAAGCTGATCGCATCGGGCCGGATCTCGATGAGCCGGGGCCGCCGGGTGCTGTTCAATCCCAAGTACGAACTGAGACCCCTCGGACGGGAGTAGCCGGTGACGTCGCTCGACAAGCCGACCGAAGAGACATCTGCGGACGACGCCCGGGCGGTGACCGAGGCCGCCCTGTTCGAAGCCTTCGGCGGCGTGCGGGGCATGGTCGAGACGGTGGTGCCCGGCCTGCTGTTCGTCACCATCTACACGATCAACAAGGACCTCCACCTGTCGGCGATCGCGGCGCTGGCCGTGTCGCTGGTGCTGGTCGCGGTCCGGCTGGTGATGAAGGACACCGTCAAGCACGCCTTCAGCGGTGTCTTCGGCGTGGCGTTCGGTGTCGTCTTCGCGATGATGACCGGCAACGCCAAGGACTTCTACCTGCCCGGCATGCTCTACACGCTGGGTCTGGGACTCGCCTACATCGTCACCACCCTGTGCGGTGTCCCGCTGATCGGACTGATCCTCGGCCCGGTCTTCAAGGAGAACCTCTCCTGGCGCACGCGGAACCCCGGCCGCAAGAAGGCGTACGCCAAGGCCAGTTACGCGTGGGGCGCGATCCTGCTCGCCAAGTGCGCGATCCTCTTCCCGCTGTACTGGTGGGCCGACACCACACAGCTGGGCTGGGTCCTGGTCGCCCTGAAGATCCCGCCGTTCCTGCTCGCCGTGTGGCTGACGTGGGTCTTCCTGGCGAAGGCGCCCGCGCCGATCGATGTGTTCGCGGAGATGGAGGCGGAGGAGAAGGCCGCGCAGGAGAGGGAACGGGAAGCTGCCGCTCGGTCCGCCGAGCAGTGAACCTCCCGATCTGCAGGGCTCCAGAGCGGTTCCTGAGCTGTAGAAGCTGTTCCAGAGCCGAAAGAAGGGGCGTCCCGGAAATCCGGGACGCCCCTTCCGCTTGCTTCGCGCAGGCCCCGCTCAGCTCGCCGCGCTGTCCCGGCGTACCGACAGCAGGTCCTCCAGCTGCTCCTCACGGGCCTGTGCGGCCACGAAGAGGAGTTCGTCGCCCGCCTCCAGGGAGTCCTCCCGGGAGGGCGTCAGGACGCGGGTGCCGCGGATGATCGTGACCAGCGACGTGTCCTCCGGCCACTCGACGTCCCCGACCTGCGTGCCGGCCAGGGCCGACTCCTCCGGCAGGGTCAGCTCGACCAGGTTGGCGTCGCCATGGCTGAAGCGGAGCAGGCGGACCAGGTCGCCCACGCTCACCGCCTCCTCGACCAGGGCCGACATCAGACGCGGCGTCGAGACGGCGACGTCCACGCCCCAGGACTCGTTGAACAGCCACTCGTTCTTCGGGTTGTTCACCCGGGCGACCACCCGCGGGACGCCGTACTCCGTCTTGGCGAGGAGCGAGACGACCAGGTTCACCTTGTCGTCGCCGGTCGCGGCGATGACGACGTTGCAGCGCTGGAGCGCCGCCTCGTCCAGGGAGGTGATCTCGCAGGCGTCGGCCAGCAGCCACTCGGCCTGCGGGACGCGTTCGACCGAGATGGCGGTCGGCGCCTTGTCGATCAGCAGGACCTCGTGGCCGTTCTCCAGCAGTTCGCCCGCGATCGAGCGGCCGACCGCGCCGGCTCCGGCAATGGCGACCCTCATCAGTGACCGCCCTCCTCTTCGGGACCCTTGGCGAACGCCGCCTCGACCGTGTCGACCTCGTCGGTGCGCATCATCACGTGCACCAGGTCGCCCTCCTGCAGCACCGTCTGCGAGGTGGGCAGGATCGCCTCACCGAGCCGGGTCAGGAACGCCACGCGCACGCCGGTCTCCTCCTGGATCCGGCTGATCTTGTGGCCGACCCAGGCGGGGGAGGTGTGCACCTCGGCGAGCTGGACGCCGCCGGTGGGGTCGCGCCACAGCGGCTCGGCGCCCGAGGGGAGCAGGCGCCGCAGCATCTGGTCGGCCGTCCAGCGGACGGTCGCGACGGTGGGGATGCCCAGGCGCTGGTAGACCTCGGCGCGGCGGGGGTCGTAGATGCGGGCGGCGACGTTCTCGATGCCGAACATCTCACGGGCCACACGCGCGGCGATGATGTTGGAGTTGTCACCGCTGGAGACGGCGGCGAAGGCGCCGGCCTCCTCGATGCCCGCCTCGCGCAGGGTGTCCTGGTCGAAGCCGACCCCGGTGACCCGGCGGCCGCCGAAGGAGGACCCCAGGCGGCGGAAGGCGGTGGGGTCCTGGTCGACCACGGCGACCGTGTGGCCCTGTTGCTCCAGGTTCTGGGCCAGGGCGGAGCCCACCCTTCCGCAACCCATGATCACAATATGCATCGCGTCACACCGTACTTCCTACGGGCCCTCTGACCATCAACAATGTCCTGCTCATGTCTCTCTTTCGGCTCGCCAGGCGCCAGTCGCGGCCGGAGTGCGGGCCGCCGGGCAACATCATGCCGGTGGAATCACGCCATGATGCCTTCCGGGGCCGGTGCCGCGTTCGACTGCCCGACTCCAACGTATCGGCAAAGTCGAGGGGGTTGCCGAGGGCCCCGCGGCCCTCGGCGGGGGAGGAATCCGACATGAGCAGCGAGATCGACGTCCTCGTCCTGGGCGGCGCGGGCGTGGACACGATCGTGCACGTGCCCGAGCTGCCCGTGCCGTTCGCCGACAGCCACATGATCCGGCCCGGGATCGTGACGCGCGCGGGCCAGAGCGGGGACTTCGTCGCGCTGGCCGCGAGCGCGCTGGGGCTGCGCACGCACCACGTCGACATGCTGGGCGACGATCCCGAGGGCGACCTGGTCCGCGCCCTGCACAAGGACCGCGGCATCGCGCTCACCGCCGTCCCCCAGCCGCTCGGCACCAAGCGCGCGGTCAACCTCGTCGGACCCGACGGCCGGCGGATGTCCCTGTACGACGCCACGCGCTCCGCCGACACGGACCGGCTGCCCGAGGCGACGGTGCGTGCACTGGCCGCCCGCAGCCGGCACGCCCATGTCGTCATCACCCAGCCGTGCGCGCACGCGCTGCCCGTTCTGCGCGAGGCGGGCATCACGATCTCGACCGACCTGCACGACTGGGACGGGGCCGACCCCTACCACGAGCCCTTCGCCCACCAGGCCGACCTGGTCTTCCTCTCCAGCACGGCCCTGGCCGACCCGGAGCGGATCATGCGGCGGATCACCGAGCGGGGCCGGGCCCGGACCGTCGTCGCCACCGCCGGCGCGGACGGGGCGTACCTGCTGACCGACGGCGAGCTGACGCACGTACCCGCCGCCACGCCGCCGGCACCGGTGGTCGACTCCAACGGCGCGGGCGACGCCTTCGCCGCCGCGTTCCTCCACGCCTGGCTGCACGGCGCCCCGCCCCGCCACTGCGCCCTGCACGGCGCAGTGGCCGGGGCGTACGCCTGCACGGTCCCGTCGACCCGGGCCGACAGCATCGGGCGGGAGGAACTGCGCGCCGGGGTGGCGGAGCTGGAGCGGGCGCGCGTCAGCAGCGGGCAGAGCGACGCAATCCGATGACGGGCTCCTCCGGTGCGGCCACGGCCCTGTCTCTAGCGGGTCCCCGGCGACACGTCCTTGCGGCGGCTGATGCTGCGGACGCTCGCCAGCGTGAGGATTCCGAGGGCTACGAGGGCGGCCGCGGCGCCGATCAGTTCTGCGGTGGGGTGCATGGGACCTCCAGGGGCGGCAACGGCCGGGAGACGGACAGGGCTTAGTCATATAGGCATGGGATCCGGGTGACCTGCCGAATCCTCAGCCGCAGCAGCATCTGAATTCACTCGGAGAGCAGACGGAACGCCGATGAGGGGTGGCGGGTGGGCGAGCCCGCAATCGAACGCTTACGATCCACTGTTGTGTCCAAACTGACCGACGTGCCCAAACGGATCCTGATCGGGCGCGCACTGCGCAGTGACCGGCTGGGGGAAACACTCCTGCCGAAGCGCATCGCACTACCCGTCTTCGCCTCCGACCCGCTGTCCTCCGTCGCGTACGCGCCGGGGGAGGTGCTGCTGGTCCTGTCGATCGCGGGTGTGACGGCGTACCACTTCAGTCCGTGGATCGCGGTCGCGGTCGTCGTGCTGATGTTCACCGTGGTGGCGTCGTACCGGCAGAACGTGCACGCCTATCCCAGCGGCGGCGGCGACTACGAGGTGGCGAACACCAACCTCGGCCCCCGGGCCGGGCTGACGGTCGCGAGCGCGCTCCTCGTCGACTACGTCCTCACCGTCGCGGTGTCGATCTCCTCCGGTATCGAGAACCTGGGCTCCGCGATCCCGTTCGTGGTCGAACACAAGGTGCTCTGCGCGCTCGCCGTGATCGTGCTGCTGACGCTGATGAACCTGCGCGGGGTGAAGGAGTCGGGCTCGCTGTTCGCCATCCCGACCTACGTCTTCGTCGCCGGCGTCTTCACCATGATCGCCTGGGGCGCCTTCCGCGGTCTGGTCCTGGACGACACCATGCGCGCACCGACGGCGGACTACGTCATCAAACCCGAGCACCAGGGCCTGGCGGGCTTCGCCCTGGTCTTCCTGCTGCTGCGCGCCTTCTCCTCCGGCTGCGCCGCCCTCACCGGCGTCGAGGCGATCTCCAACGGCGTCCCGGCCTTCCGCAAGCCCAAGTCCAAGAACGCCGCGACCACGCTCGCGATGATGGGCCTGCTCGCCGTCACCATGTTCTGCGGCATCATCGCGCTGGCCGCCGAGACCAAGGTCCGCATGGCCGAGAACCCGGCCCGCGACCTCTTCCACAACGGCGTCCCGCTCGGCGCGGACTACGTGCAGAACCCGGTGATCTCCCAGGTCGCCGAGGCCGTCTTCGGCAAGGGCAGCTTCCTGTTCGTCGTCCTGGCCGCGGCCACCGCGCTGGTGCTGTTCCTCGCCGCCAACACCGCCTACAACGGCTTCCCGCTGCTCGGCTCGATCCTCGCCCAGGACCGCTACCTGCCGCGCCAGCTGCACACCCGCGGCGACCGCCTCGCCTTCTCCAACGGCATCGTGCTCCTCGCGGGCGCCGCCGGACTCCTGGTGGGGATCTACGGAGCCGACTCCACGCGCCTGATCCAGCTGTACATCGTCGGCGTGTTCGTGTCCTTCACGCTCAGCCAGACCGGCATGGTCCGGCACTGGAACCGCCTCCTGGCCACCGAGCAGGACCAGGCCAAGCGCCGCCACATGATCCGCTCGCGCGCCATCAACGCCTTCGGCGCCTTCTTCACCGGCCTCGTGCTGGTGGTCGTCCTCGTCACCAAGTTCACGCACGGCGCCTGGGTCGCCCTGCTCGGCATGGTGATCTTCTACGCGACGATGACGGCCATCCGTAAGCACTACGACCGGGTCGCCGAGGAGATCGCCGCCCCCGAGGGCCCGAGCGACGACAGCGTACGGCCGTCCCGCATCCACTCGGTCGTCCTGATCTCCAAGATCCACCGTCCGACGCTGCGCGCCCTGGCCTACGCCAAGCTGATGCGCTCGGACAGCCTGGAGGCCCTGAGCGTCAACGTCGACCCGGCGGAGACCAAGGCGCTGCGCGAGGAGTGGGAGCGGCGCGGCATCGACGTCCCGCTGAAGGTCCTGGACTCGCCCTACCGCGAGATCACGCGGCCGGTCATCGAGTACGTCAAGGGACTGCGCAAGGAGTCGCCGCGGGACGCGGTGTCCGTGATCATCCCCGAGTACGTCGTCGGCCACTGGTACGAGCATCTGCTGCACAACCAGAGCGCCCTGCGGCTGAAGGGCCGGCTGCTGTTCACGCCGGGGATCATGGTGACCTCGGTGCCGTACCAGCTCCAGTCCTCCGAGGCGGCCAAGCGGCGGGCCCGCAGGCAGCAGGAGTGGAACGCGCCGGGTTCGGTGCGGCGGGGTCCCGCACAGGTGCGGTCGAAGGAGTCCACCGAGCACAAGTCGTGAGACGACGGCTCGTGTGAAGCGGCCGGGCGGCACCCACGTAGACTGGTGGGCTGTTGTCCGGCCGTTTCCCTTCGGCCGTTTCCCCCTTACGTTTTTGGAGTCACCCCACCATGCAGGCAGAACCGAGGAAGTCGCTGGTGGGAGAGGAGTACGAGGTCGAGATCGGCCCCGTCGCCCACGGCGGCCACTGCATCGCCCGTACCTCGGAGGGCCAGGTGTTGTTCGTCCGGCACGCGCTGCCCGGTGAGCGGGTCGTGGCCAGGGTGACGGAGGGCGAGGAGGGCGCCCGGTTCCTGCGCGCGGACGCGGTGCAGGTGCTGGACGCCTCCAAGGACCGGATCGACGTGCCCTGCCCGTTCGCCGGCCCCGGCCGCTGCGGCGGCTGCGACTGGCAGCACGCCAAGCCGGGCGCGCAGCGGCGCCTGAAGGCCGACGTCATCGCCGAGCAGCTCCAGCACCTCGCCGGGCTCACCCCGGAGGAGGCCGGCTGGGACGGCACGGTGATGCCCGCCGAGGGCGACAAGGTGCCCGCCGGCCAGGTCCCGTCCTGGCGCACCCGCGTCCAGTACGCGGTCACGGCCGACGGCCGCGCGGGCCTGCGCCGGCACCGCTCCCACGAGGTGGAGCCGATCGACCACTGCATGATCGCCGCGGAGGGGGTCAGCGAGCTGGGCATCGAGAAGCGGGTCTGGACCGGCATGGACTCCGTCGAGGCGATCGCGGCGACGGGCTCGCAGGACCGCCAGGTGATCCTCACGCCGAAGCCGGGCGCGCGCCTCCCGCTGGTCGAACTCGACCGCCCGGTGTCGGTGCTGCGCGTGGACGAGCGCTCCGGCGGCGTCCACCGCGTCCACGGCCGCCCCTTCGTCCGCGAGCGCGCGGACGGCCGGACCCACCGCGTGGGCAACGGCGGCTTCTGGCAGGTCCACCCGCGGGCGGCCGACACCCTGGTGACGGCCGTCATGCAGGGCCTCCTGCCCCGCAAGGGCGACATGGCCCTCGACCTCTACTGCGGCGTCGGCCTCTTCGCGGGCGCCCTCGCCGACCGGGTCGGCGAGCAGGGCGCGGTCCTCGGCATCGAGTCCGGCAAGCGGGCGGTGGAGGACGCGCGGCACAACCTCGCCGAGTTCGACCGCGTCCGCATCGAGCAGGGCAAGGTCGAGAGCGTGCTGCCGCGGACGGGGATCACGGAGGTCGACCTCATCGTCCTGGACCCGCCGCGGGCCGGGGCGGGGCGGAAGACGGTGGAACATCTGGCTTCGCTCGGGGCTCGGCGGATCGCGTATGTGGCGTGTGACCCGGCGGCGTTGGCGCGGGACTTGGGGTACTTCCGGGACGGCGGGTATCGGGTGCGGACGCTGCGGGCGTTCGATCTGTTTCCGATGACGCATCATGTGGAGTGCGTGGCGATTCTGGAGCCTGCGACGAAGGGTTCCTGACCCGCGGCTTTCTACGGTGTGGAGCACCTCTTCGGCTCGCGAAGGCTGTCCGACCTGGCGTTCCTGCGGTGGCTGTCGAATCGACGTGATCGTCTTTGAGTATCTCGGCCCGGACGGCGACAGCCGTCTTGACGCTCGGATGACGCTCTGATGAGGCGTCACCCCAGGGGCGGCGGCCGTACGGGCTGTTCTGCCGATGTTGTCGCGAGGAGTCCCGCGCGGGCTGCCGGGCACGATGCGGTGCGCCCACGATCAAGGGCAACAGCGGGACATCCCGCAAGGTTCTGGCGCGAAGCCACGTCGCCGAGCACGTCCTTCAGTTCGCCGAACCGGGCAACTGGTCACGGCAGCGTGTTCCGTCCCGGAGAGTGGCTGCGCGGTCGACGCGGAGCTGGACAGAGGGGCTGAAGGGCAAGGGAGACGGCGCGGCGGGGCCGACGCACGCGGAGCTGTTCTGGCGGGACCTGCTCGGCGATGGAGATGGAGGCGGCCACGGCGGTGCGGGGGTCGGTACGCGCGAACGACGCGCTCAGTGCCAGTGGCTGACTCCGCTGACCGCGAACGTGTCGAGTCCCTCGGCGTCGGCTGTTGCGACCAACTGGTCGGCCGACTCGTAGACTTGAAGGGAGCCCGGACAGGATGGCGAGGATCCGACCGCTCTCGGCGCGCTGGACGGGGTGACCCGGGCGCTGCGCGGGCCGGGCCGAGTGGGCCGTGCAGGCCCGCGAGGAGCTGCGTTTCCGGGCGCGGGGCATCGCGGTGGAGCGTCGACTGCCTCGACGCCCTCGCGGGCGTCCCCCAGGAGGAGCAGGAGCGCGGGCGGTCTCAGCGCTGCTCGGCCCGTACGGTCGTCGACTCCGGCTCGTCACCCCAGCCGCTTTGCTGGTTCAGCAGACGCAAAGCGTCCGCGGAGGTCGCGTCGTTGGGGGTGTAGATCTCGACGCGGTGGTCGGGGCTGTCGGGCTGGAGCCACACCTGGTAGTCCACGCTCACCGCCCCGACGGTGGGGTGCTGCAGATGCATGGTCCCCGTCGTGCAGTCGGAGACGTCACCCGTCGCCCACATCGCGCCGAAGTCCGCGCTGTTCATGAGGAGTTCGCCGATCAGCCCGGCAAGCCGGGCGTCCGTGGGGTAGCGGCCGGCGGTGAGGCGCAGATAGGCGACGTGGACCTCGGCGAGCTCCGGCCAGTTGCGGTACATGCCGCGGCTGTGCGGGTCCAGGAAGAACATCCTGGGGATCGACGGGCGCTCCTGCGGATTTCGTGGCGCCTCAAAGGGGACGTGCTCGGCGATCAGCGCGTGCCCGGTGCGGTTCCACGCCAGGACGTCGCCGCGCCTGCCGAGCACCACCGCGGGCGTGGCCTCGCCCAGTGACTCCAGGAGGGTCAGTACACGCGGGTGGGGCTCCTCGCGGGGCGGTTCGCCCAAACGGGGCTTCACCGACTGCCGTGCGAGGTTGTGCAGATGGACGGTCTCCACCTGGTCGAGCCGGAGCACCCGGGCGAGCGCGTCGAGTACCTGCTCGGAGGCGGTCTCGGCCTGCCCCTGCTCCAGACGCGTGTAGTACCCCGCGCTCACTCCCGCGAGCTGGGCGAGCTCTTCCCGTCTGAGACCGGGGACCCGCCGGGAGGTGCCGTAGGTCAGCAGACCGATCTCAGCCGGAGTGACCCGGTCACGACGGCTCTTCAAAAACGCTCCGAGACTCTCCATGCACACGAGCGTAGGGCGCTCGCCCACTCCGTGGGTGTACCTGTCGGGTGTACCCACGCCACGGGGATGGCTGTCGGCCACGGCCGTGCCTGAGTGTCGGCGCCATGACACGACAGCACGCGAACAACGCCCCCGGACTGCGGGCCTGGCTCGGGCTCGCGGTGGTCCTCGGCCCGGTACTCCTCGTCTCCATGGACGGATCCATCCTGTTCCTGGCGATGCCCCGGATCAGCCAGGCCCTCTCGCCCACCGCCGACCAGGCGCTGTGGATCCTGGACAGCTACGGCTTCGCCGTCGGCTCCCTGCTGGTCGCCTTCGGCAGTCTCGGCGACCGCTACGGCCGGCTGAAGCTCTTGATGATCGGCGCGACCGTGTTCGGACTCGGCTCCGCCGGGGCCGCGTTCGCACCGACCCCCGAACTCCTCATCGCCTGCCGGGCGCTCATGGGCGTGGCCGGCGCGACCCTGCTGCCCTCGGCGCTGGCCGTACTGAGCGAGCTGTTCCCCGACCCCCGGCGCCGGGCCCAGGCCATCGGCATCTTCGCCGCGGCCTTCGCGGCCGGGTTCGCCATCGGCCCGGTCATCGGCGGCGCCCTCCTCGGCCAGTTCTGGTGGGGCTCGGTCTTCCTCGTCAACCTCCCCGTCATCGCCGTGTTCCTGGTGTTCGCGCCGGTCCTCCTCCGAGAGGTCCGGTCGGGCGGGACGGGCCGCGTCGACCCGCTCAGCGTCGTGACCTCCGCCGGGGGCCTGCTGCTCACGATCTACGGGATCAAGCACCTGGCCGCCGACGGGATCTCGGCCCTCCCGATCACCACGGTGATCGTCGGCATCGCCGTACTGACCTTCTTCGGCCTGCGCCAACGGCACCTCGACAACCCGCTGATCGACTTCTCCCTCTTCCGCGACCGCGTCTTCACCATCGCCGCCATCACGGGCCTGCTGCCCCTGGCCGCGTGGTCGGCGGCGGCGTACCTGTCCGGCATCTACCTCCAGTCCGTACTGAACCTGAGCGTCCTGCACGCGGCGCTCCTCGCCCTCCCGGGCGCGGCGGCCCTCACCGTCTCCTGCATCGTCACACCGGCCGTCGTCGAACGCATCGGCAAGCGGGCCGCGCTCCTCATCTGCCACTTCTCCATCGCGGGCGGCCTGTTGCTGCTGCTCCCCACCACGGTCACCGGCGGGATCGGCTGGTACATCGCCTCGACCGTGGTCGCCGGAACGGGATACGGGATCTCCTTCGCCGTCGTCGCGGACACCGCGGTCGGCGCGGTCCCCGCGGAGCGGGCGGGCTCGGCCGGCGCGATCGCCGAGACCAGCAACGAGATCGGCAACGCCCTCGGCATCGCTATCCTCGGCTCGCTCGCCGCGCTGCTCTTCCGCCTCCAGGGCCCGGACCTCGCCCCCACCCTCGACGAGACCCTCACGCTGCCCTCTCTGCTCCCATCGGTGATCCAGGACGCGAAGTCCGCGTTCGTCACCGGCCTGCACGTCGTCGTGGTCGCGGCGAGCCTTCTGCACGCCGCCCTCGGAACGGCCGCCCTGCGCTGGCTACCCAAGTCGGCGCCGCAGGAGCAGACCACCGAGGTCCACGAGGAGCCCGCGGAGCAGTTCATGGCGAGCAAGCCGTAACGGGACGGGGCTGATGAGAGGGGCTGACGGTGCGTCGCCGCCGGCAGGCCGGCCACATCCGGTTCGGAAGACCCGGTTGCGTCAGCAGGGCCGCCACGTGCGTCTTGACATCGGCGAGCGGAACGGCGGGACGGACAACCGCGGCATCGGCCCAGCCGACGGGGATGGGGGCGTGGGCTCTCACCCGGGGGCCGCAGGGGATGGCGGATCCGGCAAGGGGAGGCACGGACACCGGAAGGAACCCGGACCGGGGGGCGAGGCAAAACCACTCGCACGCCGGGACCGGTCACGGTAATCCCGGGCCAGCGGGTGGCACCGGGCCCGCCGAGGAGGCGGGCCCGGGCGGTGACAGTCGGATGCGACGGAACAGCCGGCCCCCAGCCGGCACACGGGGTCAGCGTCCTTCGCCTACACCTGCCGCTGATCCCGCAAGGGGAATGGGCATAGGCTCGACGCGTGTTGCCACGCGGACTGTCCGACGGTGGTGTGCCGCGATCGGATCGTTGGGGACGATCCCGGGCCATGTCGGCGGCCTCGACGGGAGGGGGAGGTGCAGCGCGGGTGGGCGGACAGTTGGCCCTTGGTGCGAAACGCCGTATCGGCGGGCCCTTGGAGCAGGGGGCCTGCTACCGGTCACGGCCGACAACGGCAGGGCGACCTACCGCAGGCCGGCCGGACGCGGTGGGCGTGTGACCGGCCGGTCGGCGGCCGCCGTGCTGCCCCGATCGCTGCGCCCGTGGCTCGGGCTGATGGCGGCTCTCGCCGCGCTGGTGGTCGTCGTGCTCGGCGTCCGGTATGCCGACGACAGCGAGCCCGGCGGGGTGGACGCGCGGATCTGGGCGGCGGTGGACGGTGTGGGGCCGTCGTGGCGGCACGTCGCTCTGGCCACGGACTTCCTGGGTGAGCCCGTGGGAGCGGCGACGCTGGTCGTGGTCACCGTGACGGGCTGCCTGCTGCTTCGGCGTCCTCGCGCGGCGGTGCTGGTCGTTGCCGGCGCCGGCGTGGCCGTGGGAACGGCGACGCTGCTCAAGTCCCTGGTGGGACGCACCATCCACGGCGACGGCAACTTGTCCTACCCGAGCGGGCACACCGCCTTCCTCACCGCGTTCGCCCTCGTGGTGGCGCTGCTCGCGACCGGCCGGCTCGGCCTCGGCAGGACGGCCGGCACGTCACTCGTGTTCGCCGCGGCGCTGGTGGCCGGCGCCGCCATGGGCTGGGCGCAGGTCGCCCTGGGGGCGCACTACCCGACCGACGTCCTCGGCGGCTGGTGCACCGCGCTGGCGGTGGTCCCGGCCACCGCGTGGCTGGTCGACCGGATGGCCGACCGGCTGGTCGACCGGATGGCCGACGCCGGTCGGCGGGAGCGTCGCTGACGTCGTCACGTCACGTCACGTCAGGTCCCGTCACGCCCGACGTCACGCCGTGCGGCGGAATACCGGTTTCACCGGCCGTCCGGCCAGCCAGGGTGTGGGGTCACCGGCGTCCAGTGCCTTCCGGTACACCGCACATGCCTGGGCCACCACGTCGACGGTGTGATCGATGTCGGCGTCGCTGAGCGCGCTGCTCACCACGAACGACGGGGCCAGCACCCCGCCCCCGAGGAGCCGGCGCAGGAACAGGGT
Source organism: Streptomyces sp. SID5464 (assembly GCF_009862985.1). Classification (NCBI taxonomy): domain Bacteria; kingdom Bacillati; phylum Actinomycetota; class Actinomycetes; order Kitasatosporales; family Streptomycetaceae; genus Streptomyces; species Streptomyces sp. SID5464. Next base: position 338,555 of record NZ_WWIQ01000009.1, read on the forward strand.
GCGGTACCGCTGCGACGGCTGCCCCTTCTCGTCGAGGGTGGCGAAGACCAGGTTGCTGGGCCGGCCCCGGACGACGACGTGGTCACCGACGCCCATGCTCGCCGCGGCGTCGCGGACACCGGCGGCCAACCGCTCGCCGAGGGCGTGCAAGCGCGCGGTGATGCCCTCTTCGACGTAGGTGGTCTGCACGGCCATCGCGGCTGCCAGGGAGTGCGTTTCCGCACCGTGGGTGGTGGACAGCAGGAACACCCGGTCGCCGGGGTGACGCAGCCCGCCCCGCTCCATCAGCTCGCGGCGCCCGGCCAGGGCGGAGACGGCGAACCCGTTGCCCAGGGCCTTGCCGAACGTGGAGAGGTCGGGGACGACGCCGTACAGCCCCTGGGCGCCCGCCTCCGACCAGCGGAAGCCGGTGATCATCTCATCGAAGATCAGGACGCAGCCGTGCCGGTCGGCCAGTTCGCGCAGGCCTGCGAGGTACCCGGGCGGCGGCTCGGTGTGGGTGGCGGGTTCGAGGATCAGGCAGGCGATCTCGTCCTGGTACCGGGTGAGCAGTTCCTCCGTGGCGGCCAGGTCACCGTAGGGGAACGCCACGGTGAGGTCGGTGGTCGGCGCCGGGATGCCGGCGGACATCGGCGTGGTGGCGATGAACCAGTCGTCGGTGGAGAAGAACGGATGGTCGGCGCAGAGGGCCACCCGCGGGCGCCCGGTGGCGGCGCGGGCGAGGCGGACGGCGGCGGTGGTGGCGTCGGAGCCGTTCTTCGCGAACTTCACCATCTCGGCGGTCGGCACCGTGGCCAGGAAGCGTTCCGCGGCCTCGACCTCCACGATGGACGGCCGGACGAAGTTGCTGCCGCGGTCGAGTTCCCGCCGCACCGCCTCGATCACGCGCGGGTGGGCATGGCCGAGGCTGACCGACCGCAGGCCGGAGCCGTACTCGATGTAACGGTTGCCGTCGACGTCCCACACATGGGCACCGTGGCCGTGGCTGATGACCGGGGCGAGGTCCGCGGGGTACTGGTCGTCGCCCTTGGCGTAGGTGTGCGCGCCCCCGGGGACCATGGCGTGCAGCCGCTCGTTCGCTGTCCGCGACCGGGGGAGGGCGAACTCCTCGGTCCCTTCGGTGATTTCGGTGTCCACGCCGGCCTCACTTCTCTCTTTGCTTCAGGGCCTCGGCGAGGCTCGGCGCCTCCCGGTCCCGCTGGGACATCGATGTGACCGGCAGCGGCCAGGGGATCGCGAGCTCCGGGTCGTCGAAGGCGATCGTCACGTCCTCCGCCGGATCGTGCGGGCGGTCGATCCGGTACGAGGTGTCGGCGGTCTCGGTCAGCGCCTGGAAGCCGTGCGCGCACCCCGCCGGGATGTACAGGGTCACCTGCGTCTCGCCGGACAGCTCGAAGAAGGCCCGGCCCAGGTACGTCGGCGAGTCCGGCCGCAGGTCCACGACGACGTCGAAGATCCTCCCGTACGAGCAGCGCACCAGCTTGGCCTCGCCGGCGCCGGAGCGCAGGTGCAGGCCGCGCAGCACGCCCCCGACCGAGCGGGACAGGCTGTCCTGGACGAAGGCGTCCGGGTCGAGGCCCACCGAGCGGACGACGTCGGCGTCGAAGGTGCGGCAGAAGAAGCCGCGCTCGTCGGCGTACGGCGTCGGCTCGAACAGGTACGCGCCGGCGATCTCCGGGACTTCGGTCGCTTTCATGAAGCCTTCCGCAGGGTGTGGGGGTGGTCGGTCGTCGGGAACAGGGCCGTGGTCAACGCGGCGAACTGGTCCTCGAGTTGCTGTGCGGCGACCTGGTTCCGCTCCGTGAGGGTCTGCCGCAGGACCGCCGAGTGCTTCTCCAGGTCCCGGAACTGCTCGAGCAGCCGGTCGGCGTCGACCTCGCGTGCCGGGTGGCAGTAAGCGCCGAGGCCCATCCGGTCCATGAGCGCGTCGCTCTTCGCCGCATAGGTGACGGCGAGCGTCGGCGTCCCGGTCTTCAGCGCGCAGATCAGGTTGTGGTAGCGGATCGCCACCACGGTGTCGGCAGCCGCCATCTCCTTCATCAGGTCGGCCAGCGAGGCCGTCTCGGCAGCGGTGACCAGTGGTGAGTCCACCGCGTCGAGGATCGCGTCCACCACCGACGCGTCGCACTGGTCGCCGGTGAGCAACCGGACCGGCCTGCCGTCCTCGACCAGCGCCCGCACGAACCGGGTCGTCCCGTCGAGGTAGCGCCGGTGTATCTCGTCGGCCTGGGCGCGGTCGTCGTTGCCGCCGTGGAAGTCCATGACGCCGACGCAGACTTGGCCCGGCGGGCCCGAGGGCGCGCTCTTCGGCGGCGTGGGCGTCGGCAGGGCGAACGCCAGGTCCGGGTAGACCTCGTCGCGTGCGGTGTCCACACCCGTCGCCCGCATCGCGTCGCGGGACTGGGTGTCCCGGTACGACCGGTACGCGGCCAGCCGCGCCGACCAGCGCACCAGGGCCCGGGTCGGCCGGTCGCGGATCGGGGCGGCGCCGACGCCGACCAGCGCGACCCGGGTGCCGAGCATCCTGCCGCTCGCGCAGAGCAGGAACAGCGAGTACGGGAAGCCCCACGGCCGCAGCGGCAGCGTGGCCTCCAGGACGCCCATGCCCGGCACGATCACCACGTCGTGCCGGCGCACCCAGGCGGCGGTGCGGAAGACGTCGACGAGTTTGCCGAGCCCCTTCGACGCGACCGCGCCCACACGTGACGCGGTCCGGTACTCCGCGCGGTTCCAGTGCAGCCGTGTGGCGGGGATCCCGAACCGGGCCGTGACGGCCTCGGGCCCGCCGCACAGGGCGTCCACGACCGCGTCCGGGTGCTCGGCGCGCAGGTATCCGAGCACGGCCTCCAGCGAGCCGTCGTTGCCGAGGTTGCCGGAGCCGAGGAGGCCGAACACCCCCACACGTTTCCCGGGTTTCATGCCCGCCGCCCCTCACGGCCCGCGACGAGGGCGTCCACGGAGACGGTGAGCTTGGCAGGGTCGACCGGGGCGCGGTCCTCGACCCGCTCGCCGGCGCCCGGCCGGACCCGGCTGGTCATCCACGCGGCCAGGTGCCGGTAGCACGCGCGCCGGTCGGCCGCGGACAACGGCGCCCGCCGGATCGCGGAGGCGAAGCCCCAGACGTACTCGGCGAGCAGCCGGGGCGTCGGGTGCAGCAGGCCGGCCCGGCGCGGGTCCAGGTTGACGCACCGGGAGCGCTTGGACGGGTTCGCCCGCTCGGCGCGGGTGGGGTGGTCGCGGCGGAAGTACAGCAGCTCCGGAACCTGGTGGAAGGGCCCGTGCAGGACGATCTCGGCGACGAACGTGCGGTCCGCGTGGTGGTAGCTGTCGTGCGGCTTCACCCGGCGCAGCATGTCGGCACGCATCACCCCGTAGAAGTCGTCGCCCCCGGGCTCGAACAGGAAACTGCGGAAGCGCTCCGGCGCGTGCGGCGAGGCGGTGGCGAGCCCGTACTCGTACGGGACCTTGACCCGTCCTTCGCCGTCGATGACCGCCTGGTCGGAGTGCGCGAGGACCACGTCCGGCCGCTCGTCCAGCGCTTCCACGCAGCGCCGCAAAAGGTCCCGGGCGTAGAGGTCGTCGTGCGAGGCCCACTTGAACAGCTCGCCGCGGCACTCGGTGAACACGTAGTTGTGGTTCGGCGCGGCGCCGATGTTCCGGCGCAGCCGGAGGTACCGGATGCGTGAGTCCTGCGCCGCGTACTTGCGGCAGATGTCCTCGGTCCCGTCGGTCGAGGCGTTGTCGGAGATGACCAGTTCGAAGTCCTCGTAGGTCTGCCCGAGCAGGGCGTCGAGCGACTCGGCCAGGTACTCCTCGCCGTTGTACACGGGCAGGCCGATGCTCAGCCGGGGATGGGCGGTCATGACGTCCTCACTTCAGGGATGGGTTCTTTCAGGCGCTCGCTCAGGGCGGACCGCAACTGGAGCCACCACACGGCCGAGCCGGCGAGTGTCGCCGAGGCGACGCCCCAGGCCGAGCCGGCCGTGCCGGCGACGGCCGCCCCGCCGAGCCCACCGCCGACGTAACAGGCGGAGGCGAACAGCTGGCAGCGCAGGCTGCGCCGGGCCGCGCCGAGCGCGCGCAGTCCGGCCGCCGCGCCGGTGCCGAGGCCGGCGCCCGCGACGCCGAGGGTGACCGGCACGATGAGCTCCGCGGCGGAGTGCCAGACGCCGCCGAGGACCAGCTCGCCGAGCCGGTCCGGCACCAGCAGCAGCGCCCCGCCCCAGAGCAGCGCGGCGGCGGCCTGCCCGCCGCCCAGCAGCAGGCAGAACGAGCCGAGGCGGTGCGGGGCCTGCCGCAGCACCCGTGCCGCCTCCGGGACGGTGACCAGCGAAAGACCCATCAGCACGGCGAGGAACGGGCCGAGGAGGAGCTCGGCGCCCCGCACCGCACCCACCGCGCCGATCCCGACGATCGCGCCGAGCCCGTACGCCCGCAGTTGGCTCGCGCCGCTGAGGCTGACGTTCTCGACCAGGTACCGGTAGCCGAGGTCGCGCTGCTCGCGAAGCCAGCCGCGCGCCTCGGTCACCCGGGGCCGGATGCCGGACTGGACGTAGCCGTACCCCGCCGCCACCGTGGCGGACGCGCCCCAGGCGAGCACGAAAGCGGCCACGCTGCCCACGCGGGCCGCCACGATCATGGCCGGGACGAGCGCGACGCCCCACACGACGTCGTTGACGAACGCCTTCCGCCCGGTGCCGGCGGCGAAGAACGAGAACCGCCAGGCGTCCTGCAGCAACAGCCCCGGCAGCATGACGCCGAGGGCGGCGAACGCGGGCCCCACACGGCCGCCGAGAGCGAGCCCGGCCACCAGACACGCCGCGCCGATGGCCGCACCGACGCCGAGCGCGGTACCCGACGACCGGGCCACCGCCCCCCGCCAGGACGCGTCCGACACGCCGCTGAAGCGCACCACGAGCGGGTCGGTGGCCAGTCCGCGGGAGACGTTGAGCACCACGCCGTAGGTCACCCAGGCCAGGCTGAACACGCCGAACGCGGTCACCCCCAGCGAACGGGCCACGTAGATGCCCACCGCGAAGTTGCTCATGCTGGAGGCCGCCTGGTCGGCCAGTCCCCAGGACAGCCGCCCGGCGAGGGCCCGCCGGGCGGATCCGGCCGGCGGCGCCGTTGCCTGGGGATCCTCCCCCTCGGTGGTCATCGGCGTCATGCCTTGATCAGCCCGGCGCCGTGCAGGGCGCCGGCCGCGGTGGCGACGGTGTCGAACGGCAGCCCGGACCGCTCGGCGACGTCCAGCAGACTGTGCTCGCCGTCGGAGAGGTTGAGCACCCAGAGCATGGCCATCTGGGCCTGCCTGGTGTCGCTGCGGCCGCCGAGCGCGTCGTACAACCCACGTCGGCCCAGCTGCGGTTCACCGTAGGGGCTGAGGTTGAGGTACCGCCGGTTGCAGTCCAGGACGGCGAACGCCTCGCGGCAGACGGCGAGCGTGTCCGCCATCGCCTCGGGGGAGACGAAGTCCAGGTTGTCCGCCGAGGTGTGGTACTCGGGATAGCCCGCGTACGGGGTCCGGGTGAGCGAGCCCACGCCCAGATTGAACCCGGGCGAGCAGAACTGCCGCTCGTCGTAGCCGTACGGAGTGAACTCGACGACGCGGTGCGGGCGTTCGGAGGCGGACAGCACGTGCCGCATCACCCGGTCGATCTCCGCGTCGCCGCGCCTGCTCTGCTTGTACGTCAGGTGCCCCGGGTCGCCGGCGCAGGCCAGCACCAGCCCGTGCTTGACCCGGTCCACCCGCTCCGCGTTGCGCGCCAGCCAGGTGATCGCCCCGATGGTGCCGGGCGCGAAGATGAACCGGTAGGTGTAGTACGGGGTCTGCTCCGCCAGCGCCCGGGCCAGGAACGTCGCCACCGCGACACCGGCCATGTTGTCGTTGGCCAGCGACGGGTGGCAGACGTGGCAGGAGACGATCACCTCGTCGGCGACCTGCCCCGGGACCACGTGCTCGGCGTAGGTGAGGTGGCCGTCGGCGAGCGTGGAGTCGATGCGCACCTCGTACTCGCCGTCCGGCATCGCGTCCAGGGTCTCCTGGGCCAGGCAGAACCCCCACTCCGGCTTGTAGTAACTCGTGCGGTACGGCACCCAGGACGGGTGGTCCGGCAGGGTGTGCAGGTGCGCGCGCAGCTCGGCCAGCGGCATGGTCGCCGACACCGGCACGCTGTAGCCGAGCACGTGCAGGCTGGACGCGGCGAAGTCGACGATCCGGTGGCCGGTGGCGTCGGCGATGTACGCGTCCCGGATGTTCCACTCCTGCGGCACCGTCCAGTCGAGCACCTGGGTCCCGGTCGGCACCTCATGCACCTGCAGAGGGATGTACTCGCCGACGATGTCCAGGGTGGCGCGCACCCCGTCGCCGGTGATGCTGCGGCACAGCGGGTACAGCCGCTCGACCAGCGCGTACATCTCGTCGCCGGTCGAGGTCGTCGGCTGTGCGCCGGCCGCGGTCATCCGCGCCACCGCAGGGTGTCGTCGACGGTGCCGGCGTCGGACGCCGCGCGCAGCACGGCGAGGCGGGTGAAGCGGCGGTCGAAGTCCTCCTGGGTCAGCCCGTGTGTGCGGTAGGCGTCGGCGAGGTCGAGGGCGCCCTGCTTCACCGTCCACTCGCAGTCGAAGCCGGGGATCGCGGCGCGGAACCGCGAGAAGTCCACCCGGTACGACCGCGGATCGGCACCGGTCTCCCCGGTGATGACCACCTTCGAGCCGGGCACCGCCTCGGCGACCTGCTCGGCGATCTCGGCGACCGTGACGTTGTTGGTCTCACTGCCGATGTTGAACGCCCGGTCGTGCACCGCTTCCCGCGGCGCGCTCAGCGCGGCCGTGAAGGCCCGAGCGATGTCGATGGCGTGCACCAGCGGGCGCCAGGGCGTGCCGTCCGACATCACCAGCACCTGGCCGGACAACAGCGTGTGGCCCACCAGGTTGTTCAGCACGATGTCGGCGCGCAGCCGGGGGGAGTAGCCGAAGGCGGTGGCGTTGCGCATGTACACCGGAGTGAAGTCGCCGTCGGCCAGCGCGTGCAGGTCGTCCTCCACCCGCACCTTGGACTCCGCGTACGGCGTCACCGGACGCAGCGGGGCGTCCTCGCCCACCAGGTCGTCGCCGCCGGCGGCGCCGTAGACCGAGCACGTCGACGCGTACAGGAAGCGCCGCACTCCGGCGTCGCGGGCCAGCCGGGCCAGGCGCACGGACGCGTGGTGGTTGATGTCGTAGGTGAGTTCCGGCGCCAGCGACCCCAGCGGGTCGTTGGACAGCGCGGCCAGGTGGACCACGGCGTCGACCCCGGCCACGTGGTCGGCCGTGACGTCGCGCAGGTCCACCCGGTGCCCCTGCGGGTCGGCGGGCGTCGGGCCCAGGACGCAGTCGGCGAACAGGCCGGAGTCGAGGCCGACGACCTCGTGTCCGGCGGCGGCGAGGACCGGGGCCATGACGGTTCCCAGATATCCCTGGTGTCCGGTCAGCAGTACGCGCATGGTTCAACCCCCCAGGTTGAGCGTGAGTTTGGTGACGGCGAACGCTTCGGCGTATCGCTCGTGGCATTCGATGCCCCGGATCCGTGCCAGCCCGAGGAAGGCTTCGCGGTCGTACCAGGGCCGGTGCCGCTGCGAGGGGTAGTGCTCCTGCAGCAGCCGCACCTTCTCTTCGGCGATCTCCGTCGACAGCGGCTGGTACACCGCCGGACGGCCGAGATCGCCGTCCCACTTGACGATCTCGTAGCCGAGCACGAGGTGGTCGCGGAACGCGGTGGGTATCAGCTGTGCCAGGCCGCGGTGGTCCTGGTGGGCGTCGTCGGTGCGCGGGGCCAGGATCAGATCCGGGTCGCTCTGCGCGCGCAGCTCCTCGACCGCGGCCTTGGCCTCGTCCCAGTGCACGGGCATCCGGCCGTCCGGCAGCTTGAGCACGGTCAGCCGCAGGTCGGCGCCCGGGCAGAAGGCGGCGAGCGCGGCCCGCTCCTCCTGCTCCCGATCGGTGCCGCCGCCGGAGAGCACCAGCGCGTCGACACGGAGGCCCGGGCGGGCGTGGCACAGCGTCAGCAGTGTGCCGCCGGCGCCGATGGCGATGTCGTCGCAGTGCGCGCCCACCGCGACGATCCGCTCCGGGCGTCGCCCGGCTCCGAGCCGGATCACGCGCTCACCGCCGCGCTGTCCTGCTCCCACACGGCCCACGGGCGCTCGCCGCGGGCGTACGCCTCGTCGAGCGCGGCCCGTTCCTTCACGGTGTCGGTCGGCTTCCAGAAGCCACGGTGCTGGTGCGCCACCAGCCGGCCGCGCTTGGCCAGTTGGGCGCATCCGTCGGCGACCAGGTCCCCGTTCTCCGGGATGTGGTCGAAGACCTCCTGGCGGAGCACGAAGTAGCCGCCGTTCTCCCACAGCGGCAGCTCGCTCACCGCGGTGATGCCCCCCACCAGGCCGTCCTCGCCCAGGTCCACGCAGTGGAACGAGGACTGCGGCGGCACCACCATCATCGACGCACCGGCGTCGCGCTGCGCGAACTTCTCGATCATCTCCGGCAGCGGGGCGTCGGTGAGCACGTCGGCGTAGTTGGCGAGGAACATCTCGTCGCCGTCCAGGTGGTGCCGCACCCGGCGCAGGCGCTCGCCGATCGGTGACTCGATGCCGGTCTGCGCGAACGTGATCGTCCAGTCCGAGATGTCGGTGGACAGCAACTCGGTCCGCCCGCCCCGCAGCACGAAGTCGTTGGACGTCGTCTCCTCGTAGTTGAGGAAGAAGTCCTTGATGTGGTGGGCGCCGTAGCCGAGGCACAGGATGAACTCCTTGTGCCCGAAGTGTGCGTAGTAGCGCATGACGTGCCAGATCAGCGGCCTGGGGCCGACCATCGCCATCGGCTTGGGCACGTCGTCCGCGGCGCCGCTGCGCATCCGCATTCCGTAACCGCCGCAGAACAGGACGACCTTCATCGCTTGACCTCGACAATGCTCAGTTCCGGGATGGGAAAGACCAGGCGGCCGCCCCACTCGTGCACGAAGGAGAGCTGCTCGGTCAGCTCGGCCCGCAGGTTCCACGGGAGGACGAGGACGTAGTCCGGCTTGTCGGCGGCTATCTGCTCCGGCGGCAGGATCGGGATGCGGGTGCCCGGGGTGAACCTGCCGTGCTTGTACGGATTGCGGTCGACCGTGTACGCGAGCAGGTCGGGCCGGATGCCGCAGTGGTTGAGGAGGGTGTTGCCCTTGCCCGGGGCGCCGTAGCCGACGACCGTCTCGCCGCGCTCGGCGGCCTCGACGAGGAACCGGAGCAGGTCCCGGCGCACCTTTGCCACCCGCGCGGAGAACTCGGCGTACCCGGACAGCTCCTGCAGCCCGGCGGCCTTCTCCCGGTCCAGCACGTCGGCGACGCGCCGGCTCGGCTCGCCGGCCACCTCGGCCGGCCGGGCCCACAGCCGGATGGAGCCGCCGTGCGTGGGCAGCAGCTCGACGTCCACGAGCGCGAGGCCGCCGCTCGCCAGGGCCCGGATCGCGGACGCGACCGTGTAGTACTGGAAGTGCTCGTGGTAGATCGTGTCGTACTGGTTTTCCTCGATCAGGGTCAGCAGGTGCTGCACCTCGATGGAGACCCAGCCGTCGTCGGCGACCAGGGCGCGCAGCCCCTGGGTGAACCCGACCACGTCGGGGATGTGCGCGTACACGTTGTTGGCCACGACCAGGTCGGCCGGGCCGTGTTCGGCGCGCACGGCCGAGCCGGTCTCCGGGCTCAGGAACTCCGTGAGCGTGGGCACACCCGCCTCCCGCGCCGCCGCGCCGACGTTCACCGACGGCTCGATGCCCAGGCAGCGGATCCCCCGGTCCACCACGTGCTTCAGCAGGTACCCGTCGTTGCTCGCGACCTCGACCACGAAGGCGTCGGAGCCATCGGCGCCGAGTCCCACCCGCTGTACGGCGTCGGCGACGAACGTGCGCGCGTGCTCCACCCAGGAGGTCGAGTACGAGGAGAAGTAGGCGTACTCCTTGAACGTCTCCTCCGGCGTGATCAGCGGCGGGATCTGCGCCAGCCAGCAGTCGGTGCAGACCCGCAGGTGCAGCGGGTACGCGGGCTCCGGCTCGTCCAGTTGGTCCGCGGCGAGAAAGCTCTCACATGGCGGGGTCGCCCCCAGATCGACGACGCTCGCCAGCGTCGCCGAGCCGCAGAGTCGGCATCGTGTCATTTACTGCCCCCCATTGATTCGGTCCCCCGTTGCTTCCGACCGACCCGCGATCGCGGTGCGGTACTCGTCAACCAGGCGGTCGAGGCCGACCGCCGGGCTGAAACCCTGTTCGTAACGGCGCCGGGCCGCCTGGCCCATCTCCCGGTTGGCGTCCGGCTCGGCCGCGATCCGGCGTATGCAGGACGCGAGCGAGGCGGACTCGCCCGGCCGGTGCAGCAGCCCGGTGACCCCGTCCTCGACGAGTTCGACGAAGGCGCCGTGGCCGGCGGCGACGACCGGGACCCCCGCCGCCATCGCCTCCACGACCACCAGGCCGAACGCCTCCAGCCACGTCGAGGGGGCCACCACGGCGACCGACCGTGCGATGGCCTTCCGGCACTCCGCCGTGTCCAGCAGGCCGACGTAGCGCACGTCGTCCCGGCCGGCCGCCCAGGCCGTCACCTCCGGCTCCAGCGGCCCCGTGCCGGCGATCAGGAGCGGCACGCCCAGACCGCCGCTCGCCGCGAGCTCGTCCCACGCGGCCATGAGCAGCCGCACGCCCTTGGCCTCCGCGAGCCGGCCGAGACAGAGCAGATGCTCGCCGCCGCCCGCTCGGCGGTCGTCCGGGTCGGGCACGAAGTTGTGCTTCACGACCAGCCGCTCGGCCGGCATGCCGGCCCGCACCAGGACGTCGCGCTGCGCCGCGGAGATGCAGAAGAACCGCTCCACGCCGGACCACCACCGCCGCCGGTTGACCGACAGGCTGACCGCGAGCGGCACCGTCGCGAGGCGGGAGTTGCGGTAGCAGCCGTGCCGTACGGCGGGCACCGGCACCGTGGATCCGACGCACTCGGTGCACGGCCGGCCGTCCCGCTGCAGCGTGCCGGGCGGGCAGACCTGGGTGTAGTTGTGCAGCGTGGCGACGGCGGGCACACCGGCGTCGGCACAGGCGGCGAGCACCGCCGGCGACAGGAGCGGGAAGACGTTGTGGACGTGCACCACGTCCGGCCGCTCGGCGCGCAGCCGGGCGGCGAGTTCCGTGCGGACCGCCGGGTTCCAGGGCACGAGGAGCGGCACCGCGACCTTGCCGAGCAGGGACCGGGCGGCGATGTCGTCGCTGCGCCGCTCGAACACCTCGACCCGGTGGCCGGCCTCGCGCAGCAGCGCCACCTCCTGGTCGACGACCTTGTTCTCCCCGCTCGGCTGCGCCGAGGCGTAGCGGTTGTGCACCACGAGGACGTGCATGCTCAGGTCGCCTCCGGTCTTCGGGCCCATCGCGGGCTGCGTTGTCGAGGGACGTCGGGCGTCGAGCCGTCGTTCGCCGCGGGGGGAGTGGCCGTGGCAGGTGCCGCCAGCAGCGAGGCGGCCACGGCCAGATGCAGCAGATACGGCGAGGCGTCGCCGAGACCGGCCTCGGTGTACGACGCGATCGCGCAGTAGCTGATCAGGAAGATCGCGCAGGCCCTCGACAGCGACGGTGGCCGCAGCAGCGCGACGCCGCCCAGCACGATGATGATCGCCGCCACCAGGGCGACGCCGATCATGCCCTGCTCCTGGTAGACGGCCAGCCAGCTGTTGTCGATCGGCAGCCCGCCGAACGACTTGTCGCCCAGGCCCGCGCCGAACAGGTGCTCCGAGGTCGTCCGGGGTGCTGCCAGCAGGGCGTGCCAGACCTTGGCCCGGCCGGTGAGGTTGGAGAAGTTCTCCTGGCTCTGCCCGCGCAGGAACCACGCCCGCAGCGCGGAGCTGAACGCCACCGCGGCCACCGTGGCGCACACCACCGCCCAGGCGAAGAAGCGGCGGGCGGCGGCGCTGGTCAGGACGAGCGAGCCGATCGCCAACGCCAGCCCGATGAGCAGGCCGAGCGTGGCCGTCCGGGTATGGGTCAGCGCGAGCAGGACGAGTGCCGGCACGATGACCAGCGCCGCACTGGCCCTGTCGGTCCGGCGGCCCAGTACGAGCAGCACGGTGAGCCCGGTGATCACCGCGGCGTACTGCCCGATCTGCGGCGGGGTGAGCGGCCACAACGCGCCGACCAGCCGCCCGCCGTAGAGCTCGGGCATGGCCGCCCCCGGTGAGATGACCAGGCCGGCGGCCACCGACCCGAGGACCACGAAGTACATCCGGATGTGATGCCTGACGAACGTCGGGCCGCCGTCCCACCAGCGGCTGAGCAGCCACAGCGTGCCGACGAAGAGAGCCAGCCGGGCGCAGCGGAACAGCGCGCCGAACCCCGACTCCAGATCCGCGCTGGAGATCACGCTCGGCACCAGCAGCAGGGTGAGCAGGAGCACATAGGCGCTGGCCCGGATGCGCAGCCGGAGATTGACCGCGAGCGCCAGCGCGAACGCGGCGACCAGCGCGCCCATGGTGACCATCTGGATGAGGGAGCGGGGCAGCGGGACGATGGTCTTCGCCCCGGCGGAGCCGAGCGTGTTGAGGACCAGCAGCCCCCACACCGTCCCGACGATCTTCGGCGTGTGGTCCGTCCCCATCTCAACCACCGTCCCGTGCGCGGAACGTGCTGCCCGCGTCCTGCTGGTACGGCGCGCTCTGCCACTGGCCGGGGTCGAGTGTCCGGCTCGGGTCGTGGGCGACGAAGGTCCACGGTCCGACGTAGACGTTGTCGTGCCAGCGGTTGTGCTGCCGGCCGGTGATCGCCTCGGCCACGCGCTCGCCCTGGTAGGGCGACCAGTCCGGATAAGTGCCGTAGTTGGCCAGCACCGCCATGCGGTCGCACTTCACCGTGCAGTCGACGACGGACTTGTCCAGCACGAAGCGGTTGCCGTGGATGTCCACCCGCTGGGTCTTCCACCGGCAGTCGGCGTAGAGCGGTGCGGTGGCGATCGCCGGCTGCGCGCAGCGCTCGGTGTCCTTCACCAGCAACGTGCAGTCACCGGACGAGGTGTTGGCCGGGCTGTTGCAGAACCGGTCGGCGTTTTCCCACAGGGTGATCCCGGACCAGTTGTTCTCCAGCACGTTCCGGTAGATCTCGATCTTGTCCGTGCGGGCTCGGATCCGTGGTTCGCCGCCGGACTCGGACAGGTAGACGGTCGCGAACGGGAAGGTGTCGCCGCGGTCGGCCGCCTTGCGGCCCTCGACCCAGTTGTTCCGCCGGATCGTGTTCTTCCGGATGACCGCGTTGTAGCTCGTCTCGTAGATCAGCGCGGCACCGTCGTTGGCATCGAGCACGTTGTCCTCGATGCGGAAGTCGTTGTTGTTGGTGTCCGCCCACAACCCGGTTCCGCGGTTGTCGTGCACCCAGTTGCCGCGTACGTCGGCGCCGTCGACCGCCCAGAACTTGATGCCTCCCGTGCAGCCGCAGCCCTTCCGCCGTCGCTCCCAGTCGCCGGTGTTGTTGCCGACGATCTCGTTGCCTTCGACCACCAGGTCGCTGATACGGCCTGTGGCCTTGTACGCGTTCATGCCGTACTGACCGTTGCCGCGCAGACAGCTGGCACGGACCCGCTGGCGGGCACCGGCCATCAGTCCGGCGCCGGAGTTGTTCTGGATCGTCGCGTGCTCGATCACCCACCCGTCGGCCGAGTCATGGTTGACCACGCCCTCGTTGTGCGGCGCGACGAAACGCTGCACGGTCAGGTAGCGGATGGTGACGTCGCTGGCGGCGCCGCCGAACGCGTACTGGTTCTTCTTGCCGCCGTCGAGCACCGCACCCGGCGCGCCGAGGTAGCTGTTCCCCTCCTTGGGGATGACCTGGGCGTAGCGGTCCGGGTCGAGCCTGTGCTTGCCCGGTCGAAGCCAGAACGTGGTGTTCGGGGGATTGCTCTTGGTCTTGGCAGCCAGGTCACCGGTCACCGCGGGGTCGACGGTCACCGCGCCCGCCGGCGCCTTCGCCGGCCCGGCCGCGGGCTTGGCGCACACCCGGGCCACAGGCGGTGACGACGGCGCGGCGGTCGGCCTTGCCTGGGCGTCCGTCGTACCCTCACAGCCGGTCGCCGCCAGCAGGGCCAGCGCGAGCGGTGCCGCCGCCGACGCCCAGTGCCGTCTCTTGCTCCCCACGCGCCCCCCTAGCCGCCGAACCTGAGTACGGTGGTGAAGCCCTCCACGCCGCCGGCGAAGCCGGTGCCGACCAGCGTGGTGGTGGGTTCCTTGCGGCCGAAGCCGGCGGAGTACCAGCCCAGCGGCGGGTCACTCTCGCCGCGATGCGCCCGCCAGTTCAGCTGCCCGGGCAGGTCGAGCACCGCGGAGCGGTCCTCGCCGTCCCGGGTCCAGGTGAGCACGGCCCGGTTTCCCACGAGGTCCGCGGTGATCGCCGGGCCCAGGTGGAACGCCAGTTGCACGGCCCGGCGCGGTCCGCGCACCTCGTCGACCACCCTCAGCTCCCGGCTCGCGGCCGTCAGCTCCACCCGGCGGCGGTGCACGGAGGGCTGATAACCGTCGTGCTCGGCACACCAGCGGGCCACCCCCTCGCCGGATGTGTCCGCGACCAGGACGCGGCTCTTGGCGTGCCGCGTCCACAGGAACGGCCCACCGGAGACGGACTGGTCACCGCCGTCCAGCTGCAGGGTGTTGTGGCCGAGGGTCGAGCGGAAGTACTGCCGCCACTCCGGCTGCCCGTGGTAGCAGAACGTCCCCGGGTCGGCGAGCACGTCGATCCCGTCGTGCCGGACCTCCACGGACAGCGCGTCCGCGTGAGCATGCGCGGCGATGGACAGGAAACCGTGCGGACCGCCGTCGCAGCGGCACCAGATCCCCTCCGGACCGCGCAGGATGGTCATGCCCGCGTCGGCGAAGTGGGCCGGTCGGCTTGCCGGGCGGGACACGGACGGTTCAGTGGGCTTGATGAGCGCGGCCAGCAGCGGGGTGCGCACATCGGTGCCGGTCACCGCCGGCCACCAGGCGAGCCGGCCGAACACCGCCTCCCCGGTGCTGAGCAGCGAGGCCCAGCGGTCGGTGCCCTCGCCGTCCACGACCAGCCCGTGTCCGTCGTCCGCGTCCCCCTGGCGCGGCGGCCGGAGCCGGCTGTCCACGATCGCCGCGAGCGCGTCGGTCATCCGCAGCAGCACCAGCCGGATCGACGGGGGGACCGGCACGCCCGCGGCATCCGCCTCGGCCACCGCGGCCAGGCCGAGCTCCAGCACGAGGCCGTGGTACTCGGAGGCCAGCTCGCGGTTGAGGCCGGACAGGAAGGTGTTGCCGCGCAGGTGCCGCTCGAGGGACCGCAGCGCTCCGGTCCGCCAACGCGCCGAGGAGGGGAACCACCCGAACGCGCAGGCCGCCGCGAGTTGCCCGGCGGCCTCGGCGATGACGTGGTTGTTCGCCGAGGACCCCCTGCTGGGGAAGGCAGCCAGCCAGCGCTGGTGGTGCCAGATCTGCTTCAGCGCCACCGGGTTGTCCTCGAACAGCCCGGCCGCGCCCGGCCAGCCGTCGAGCAGCCTGCGGATCCACACCCACGACAGCAGCCGGATGCCCAGCTCGATGCCGCTGATCCAGTGCACGCCGCGCAGCGGTGGGTTGGCCGCCCACCACGACCGCAGGTGCTCGGCCACGCGCTCGGCGTACCGCTCGTTCCCCGTGACCGCGTAGGCGGCGGCGAGCACGGTGAGGTACTGGTGCCGGGACAGCTCCCAGATCTGCTTGATGTCCCCGACCGCGTCCTCGTTCCGGTACGGCACGTCGAAGGCGTAACCCGCCGGGGCCCGGCGCCCGGTCTTCGGGTCGCACCACCAGTCCGGGTCGGTCAGGTCGTCGCGGACCACGCCGAAGTACTCGGCGTGCCCCGCCATCAGCCGGTCCGCTTCGGCGATGAGACGCTTCGCGGCGTCCGGTGGCACCGCGGCGATCGTCCCGGCGGGCAGCACGGCGGTGAACCGGGCGCCGGTCACGCTCGGGCAGTCGGGCCGCGCCGAGCGCCACCGCCGCCTGCGCACCGCGTCCCCCACCCGGCCCGCGACCTCCTGCGGTCCCATCCGGGACAGCCGCCGCAGGTACCAGCCCGCGCTCATGGTCATCGGGGCCTCGCCAACGTCACCGGCGCACCGCCGGCCAGGCCGGCCTGCACGGCGAGGGTGGCGGCCGTGGTGGCGACCAGTGACTGAAGCGGCACCGGCATCGGCCCGCCGGTCCGTACGGCCTTGACGAACGCGGCCAGTTCGGCGTTCTGGCCCTTGTCCCGGGCCTTGGGCAGCCGCGAGCTGACCCACCGCTTGCGGTCGTACACCGAGGCGCGGACGAAGTCGTCGAGCCGCAGCGCCTTGCCGTCCGCGACCAGGTCCAGCGTCTCCTTGGGGAGGCCGGCCGGGCCGGTGGTGACGTAGCTGATGGTGGCGGTGGACCCGTCCGGGTAGCGCAGCACGACCTGCAGGTCCTCGTTGCCGGACGTGGCGGTCGCGTACACCGACACCGGGTCGGCGTCGAGCAGCCAGCTCGCCGTGTCGATGAAGTGTCCGCCCTCACCGGCGAACCGCGAGCCCTCGGTGCCCTGCTGGAGGTACCAGCTGCCGTGTTGCAGCCGGCCCGCGTTGACGAGGTAGCGCAGGCTCGCCGGACCGGTCCGGGCGCCGAACCGCTTCCTGGCCTCCTGCAGCAGTGGCGCGAACCGGCGGTTGAAGCCCACCTGCAGCCGGTCGTTGCCCGACTCCTCCACCGCCGCGAGCACACCGGCCAGCTCGTCCTCGGTGAGCGCCAACGGCTTCTCCACGAACACCGTCTTGCCGGCCAGCAGCGCCTTGCGGGTCAGTTCGGCGTGCGAGCTGTGGCGGGTGACCACGAACACCGCGTCGATGGCCTTGTCGCCGAGTACGGCGTCGAGGTCGGTGGTCGCCTCGGCGAAGCCGAACTTGCGCTGGGCGTTGGCGGCGGACAGCGCGGTCGTGGTGACGACGGTCGACAGCTCGACGCCGTCGCGCTGTGCCAGGTGCGGCAGGAGCATCGACGTCGCGTAGTTCCCGGCGCCGACGAACGCCAGCTTCACCGGCGTCCTGGCGGCGCGGGCCGGGCTCGGCTTCAGGCCTTTGGTGGACACAGCGGGCACGGCCACCGCAGGGGCCTTCGCCTCCGCTTCCCCCGCTTGTCCGGGGTACCGGAACAGCGCGGTGATGGCCTTCAGCTCGCCGTCCTTCAGACGCTGGTAGGTCTCGACGGCGTCGTCGAAGTCGGCGACGTGGGAGATCAGGGGCTCCACGTCGACCTTGCCGCGGGCGGCGAGGTCGAGGAAGCAGGCCAGGTTGCGGCGCTCGGTCCAGCGGACGTAGCCGATCGGGTAGTCGCGACCCTCCAGTTCGTACGACGGGTCGTAGCGCCCGGGGCCGTAACTGCGGGAGAAGCGGACGTCGAGTTCCTTCTCGTAGTACGCGTTCCACGGCAGGTCGAGGCGGCACTTGCCGATGTCGACGACCCGGCCGCGGTCCCTGGCCAGCTTGGCGGCCAGCTCGACGGGCTGGTTGCTGCCGCCGCCGGCGGCCAGGTACACCTGGTCCACGCCGTGACCGTCGGTGAGTTCGGCGACGGCGTTCTCGACGGCGGCGGAGGCGGGGTCGCCGCAGGCCGCGGCGCCCAGGCGCTCGGCGAGTTCGCAGCGTGCCGGGTCGGGGTCGGCGCCGACGACGCGGACTCCCGAGGCGGCGAGGAGCTGTACCACCAGCTGTCCGATCAGCCCGAGGCCGATGACCAGTGCCACTTCGCCGAGCTGCGGCTCGCCCTGGCGGACGCCCTGCAACGCGATGGAGCCGACGGTGCCGAAGGCCGCGTGCCGCGGCGCGAGGCCGTCCGGCACCGGGGCGTAGAGGTTCTTCGGCACCCAGTTCAGCTCGGCGTGCAACGCGTGCTCGTTGCCGGCGCAGGCCACCAGGTCGCCGACCTTCACGTCGTCGATGCCGGCGCCGACCTGCTCGACCACCCCGCACAGCGAGTAGCCCAGCGGCGTGTAGGAGTCCAGCTTGCCCATCACCTTGCGATAGGTGGCGGGCACCCCGTTGGTGGCCACGCTCTGCATGACCTTGGCCACCTGGTCCGGTCGGGATCGGGCCTTGCCCAGCATCGACATGCCGGCCTCGGACACCTTCATCAGCTCGGTCCCGGTGGAGATCAGCGAGAAGGCGCTGCGGACCAGCACACCGCCCGGCTTGCACCCCGGCACCGGCACGTCGAGCACCGCCAGCTCGCCGCTCTTGTAGTTCTGCACAACCTGCTTCACCCGAACTCCTCTGAATTTCCTAAGCCGTCAACCGAGTGCTCTGGCCGGACCCAGAGGTCGCGTCGCGATACCAGTACTCGAGCGTCAGTACGTGCCACAGATGCTTGGAGAAGTCCCGCTGCCCGGCGGCGTCCTCGGCGACCATCCGCGCCAGCGCGTCGCGGCGCAGCAACCCGGAACGGACGAGCTCGCCGTCGTTGACCACCTCGCGCACCAGCGGTGCCAGATCCCGGCTCATCCAGGCCCGCAGCGGGGCGCTGAACAGGCCCTTGGGCCGGTACACGATCTCCCGGGGCAGGACCGAGGTGGCCGCCTCCTTGAGGACGGCCTTGCCCTGCCGTCCGACGATCTTGCGATCGCCGGGCACGGCGAACGCCGCCCTGACCACCTCGACGTCCACGTACGGCACCCGCACCTCGGTCGAGGCGGCCATGCTGGAGCGGTCCGTGTACGTGAGGTTCAGGCCCGGCAGGAACATCCGGGCATCGGTCAGGCACATGCGGTTGACGAAGTCGTCGAGGTCGTTGTCCTGGTAGACGTCCGCATGCTCGGTCAGCACGTCGTCGACCGTCCCGGCCAGGTCCGGGTCGACCAGGGCGAGCAGCTCGTCCTGGTCGTACATGGTGTAGCTGCGCCGGAACGCCGTCTCCTCCGGCAGATCCGCGAAGGAGAGGAACCGCTTCGCGAAGCGCACCGACCGGTACCCCCGGCGGGCCGTCGCGACCGGCAGCCGGTCCACGGTCGCCGACACCCCGCGCCGCAGCGGCCGCGGGACACGCTGGTAGCGCAGCGCGAGCAGGTTGGCCAGGTGCTTGCGGTACCCGGCGAACAGCTCGTCGGCGCCCATCCCCGAGAGCATCACCTTGACCCCGGCCTCCCGGGCGGCCGTACATATCAGGTACGTGTTGATCGCAGCCGGGTCGCCGATCGGCTCGTCCAGGTGGTACGTCATCTCGGGGAGCAGATCGAGCACGTTCGGGGCGATCTCGATCTCGTGCAGGTCGACGCCGAACCGCCCGGCCACCTGCCGGGCGTAGCGCAGGTCGTCCGGCATCGCCTCGAACCTGGCGTCCTCGGCGCGGAACCCGATCGTGTAAGCGGAGATCCCGGGTTGGTGGCGGGCCGCCAGCGCGGTCAGGTAGCTGGAGTCGAGCCCGCCGGAGAGGAAGGTCGCCACGGGTACGTCGGAGAGCAGGTGGCGCCGGGTCGACTCCTCGACGACGGCGGCCAGGTCCGGCCGCTCGCCGGCCCGGGCGCGCTCCCGGCCCTCGGCGGCGACGTCCTTCAGGTCCCAGAACCGGCCGCGCTCCACCCGGCCGTCGGGCCGGCACCGCAGCCAGCTCCCCGGCGGCAGCTTCTCCGCCTCGCGGAACGCGCACCGTGAGTCCGGCACCCAGTAGTACAGCAGCGAGGAGACCAGCGCCGCATGGTCCACCTGCAGCGAGCCGCCGGTCGCGGCGGCGAGCGCCTTGAGCTCGGAGGCGAACACCAGGCCCTCGCCGCGCCGGAGCAGGAACAGCGGCTTGATGCCGAGCTGGTCGCGGGCGAGCACCAGTTCACCGGTGCGCTCGTCGAAGATCCCGAACGCGAACATGCCGCGCAGCCGGGGCAGGCAGTCCGTGCCCCAGCGCCGCCAGGCCTCCAGCAGCACCTCGGTGTCGGAGGTACCGCGGAAGCGCACCCCGGTGGCTGCCAGCTCGGCACGCAGCTCGGGCGCGTTGTACAGCTCGCCGTTGTACGTCAGGGCGAGGCCGTCCGAGACCATCGGCTGGGCGCCGGTCTCGGACAGGTCGATGATGGCCAGCCGGCGGTGCCCGAGGTGCACTTCGCCGTCACCGGCGGGGTGGCCGTACCGGCCCGCCCCGTCCGGACCGCGGTGGGCGAGGGTGTCGGTGAGCCGGTCGGTCACCAGCTTCCCGTCCGGCCATAGGTACGTACCTGCGATGCCACACATGTCCTACCGCGCCTCCTGGTCGTTGTCCGGGACGCGTGCGGCCCACATCGGCAGCCGTTCCGTCCGCAGCCGGCCCTCTCCCACCGCCTGGACGGCGTGGGAGGTACCCCCACCGTTCTCCCGGGCCGTCCGCTCGCTCCGGCCGCGCAGCGCGGTGTGCAGCCCGTCCCACAATGTGCCGTCGGTCCGGTCGCGCGGATCGGGGTCGATCAGCACCACGCCGATCACCGGAATGTGCTGGTCCGCGAGTTGCCGCGCCACGGTGTGCAGCCATGCGGCGCTGCCGTGCCCCGCCCGCACGACGAGCACGGTCCGGGTGCCGAGGTACTGGAGGTCGGTCCACGCCGTGCCGGGCGCCACCGAGCCGACGCCTATCCGGCGCTCCTCGGGCGACGCGGCCGCGGCACGCTCGCCGCTGATCACGGTCGGATCCCCTGGCTTGTGGCGGCGGCCTGCGAGTTGCGGGCCGGGCAGACCGTCGATGACGGTCACCGGCCCCTCCGCCGCCATGGCCCGGGCGAGGTCCAGGGCGATCACGCTCGTGCTGCGCGCACAGCCCAGTTCCAGCAGCGACACCGGTTCCGCGGAGCCGCGCGCGATGCGGGCCAGGGTCGCGGTGAGCCGTTCGCGTGTGGCCCGGGTCCGTCGGCGCTGCCACAGCCTGCCCGACCGGCGGGGCAGCTCCGCGATGACCGAGGCGCCCAGGTTCGCCGCGATGTCCCGGCGCAGTACGGGGCGATCCGCCACCACCGTGCCGACCGCGGCCAGCGCGAGCCCGAGGACGAGCCCGAGGACGACCCCGATCGCGGCGTCGGTGACAACGGCCTTGGGCAGGGAGTGCCGCACCGCGCGCGGGGCGTCCACGATCTGCGTGCCGGCGACGACCTGCGGCGTGCCGGTGCGCGCGTCCGCGGCGCGCTGGTCGAAATCGGCGATGCGCGAGTTGAGTTCGGCCCGGCGGGCGAAGAGCGACTCGATGCTCGCCGACGCCTTCGGGTCGCTGTCCGGCGACCGGTCCCCGATCTCCTTGTTGACCCGGGCGAGTTCGTCCCGCATGCGGTCACGCTGGTCGATCAGGGCCTTGGCCTCGGCCTGCGCGGTTTCCCGCATCCGCCGCACATGGTCAGTCACGAACGCGTCGGCCAGCGCCTTGGCGCGGGCCACCGCCGCCGTGTCGCTGTCACCTGTCACCGTGATCTGCAGCAGGTTGTTGGTCAGGCCGGTGCCCCGGTAGTCCCGCATGAAGTCCTCGGGCTTCTCCCGGGACTTGAGCGACTGCAGGGCCTTGCCGGCGATCCGGGTGGTCTGCAACAGCTCGACGTCGGTACGGATCAGCGTTCCGGTGTCGTTCGGCTGGTCCTCCTCGTGCGCGACCAGCACCTTGGTCACCGCGGTGGGCGGCGGCGGCAGCAGGACCGCCACCGCGGCGCCGACCAGCAGGCCGAGGAGCGCCAGGGCGTACCAGAGGCGGCGGCGCCTGCGCACCGCCACCACCAGCGCCTGCAGATCGAAAAGCGGAGTGGCGGTCGGCGACTCCGACGTCGTGCCCGTCGTCACACCGAACCTCCCGTCGCCTGGCCGCGAACCGCGAGCGTGAGAGTGGCGTCATCCGGAGGATGGCCGGCCGACCGCGTCTCAGGGGCGCGGACCGTGCCGGCGACGACGATGCCGACGACCTCATGCCTGCCGTCCGCGCACGCCTCGGCGATTCCGGCGAGCTCCTCAGCGGTCCGGCTGCCCGCGCTCAGGACGACCAGGGCACCGGACTCGGTGACGCGGTCCGGCACGATCGGCCGGTCCACCGACACCTCCACCACTCGCAGCTGCGGATCGCTCTCGGCCTCGGCGACGAGCCGTCGGGCGGCCCGGCGGGCGATCTCGTCGCCGTCCGGTACGACCACCAGCAGCCGCCGGGGGGCGGGCAACTGGTCCCGGAGGCGAGCGCACACCCGCCGGTAGCGGATCCGTCTGCCGGCCTCGTCGCCGGACCGCTGCGGGGCCGGCAGGTCCCACCGGGTGTCGACGCCGAGAAGCCGGCGGATCCGGGCCCGGGGGTCTCCGTCTTCCGGCCGCTGCGCGCCGTGCGGTTCCTCGGGCACGTCGACGGTGCCCAGCAGCGTCGAGCCGAGCGCCGCGGCGATCTCCGGTTCGGTGCGCAGCCGGCGACTCATCCGTGCGGCGGCGAGATGGCCGATGATCGTGAGCAGGAAGAAGACCAGCGCCCCGGCGGCGACGAGCTGCATCCGCGTCGGCGGTGCCTCGCCGGTCGGACGGGCCGCCGGCCCCATGACGACCATGCCGGCCTTGTCGGTCGCCGGGTCGGCCTCGTCCAGCTTCTTCATGGCCTCCAGCAGCGTGGTACGCAGCTTCTCGAGTTCGGTACGGGCCTGCACGCTCTCCACGGTCTGCCCCGGATCGGCCGCACGGGCCAGGTCGGTGATGCGGCGGTTGGTCTCCGCCACCCTCTTGCGCAGCGCCTCGGTCCCCGTGGCCGCTTCGGGGTCGGTGCTGCCGCCCGCGATCCGCGCGGCGAAGGTGACGAACTGCTGGGCCACCTGGTCGGAGAGCCGCTGCGCGCGCTCCGGGGTGTCGGCCGTACCCGAGATCTTGATGATGTTCCCGTCGGCGGCCTTGGCGCTGACCCGATCCCGCAGTTCGGCACCGCTGACCCCGCTCCAGCCGAGCGCGGCGCCCGCGCGGTCGACCACCGCCGAACTGGTCGCGATGTCCACCTGAGTCAGCAGTTCGCGCTCTTCCCACTGGCCCGGCAGCAGTACCGACGCCGATGTCGTGTACCGCGGCGGAAACAGCACCGAGGTGCCGTAGCCGACGAGCGCGCCCACCACGGTGAGGAGGGCGAGAAGCCGCCACCTCCGACGGAGAATCCGTCCGATCGTGACCAGGCGGATCGTGTCATCGCTCAATGCCGCGGCCTCTTCCCTGTGCGGACCGGGTCGCTCGCCGACACCGGAGGGTGGTCACGGCAGGCAGCGGCGTAGGCGGCGAGCAGCGACGCTTGCGAGTTCCGCCAGGAGAGCGGCCCGCTGATCCGCTCCTGGCCGATCTCGCCCATCCGGGCCCGCTTCTCCGGATCGTCCAGCAGCAGCCCGATCAGCTTGGCGAACTGGGCCTCGTCGTTGGCGGGCGCGTAGACGGCGGCGTCACCGGCGGAGACGCGCGCCTCCTTCAGGTCGAACGAGACGATCGGCCGGCCCATCGCCATGTACTCCAGGACCTTGTTCATGGTCGACACGTCGTTGAGCGGGTTGCGCGGGTCGGGCGAGAGGCACACGTCCGCGGTGGACAGGTAGCGCACCAGGTCGGCGTCCGGAATGCGCCCGGTGAACTGCACCTGCTCGGAGAGACCGAGCCGCCGGGACAGCTCCACCATCGCGTCGAAGGCGTCACCGGCGCCGACGAACACCGCATGCCAGTCGGTCCGCCCGACCTCGTCGCGCAGCTTCGCGAGGGCGCGCAGGGCGTAGTCGACGCCGTCCTGCGGGCCCATGACACCGAGGTAGCACAGCAGATGAGGCTTGCCGCGCTTCAACTCCGGCTCGGGCGGCACCGGTCGGAACCGCTCGATCTGGGGCGCACTGCGCACGACGAAGACGTCCTCGGGGCGCCTGCCGCCCCGGCGCACCGCGACGTCCCGGTAGCTCTCGTTCGTGGCGAGCACGATGTCCGCGGCCCGGTAGGTCCGTCGTTCCAGCGCGCACACGGCGCGGTAGAGCAGGTCTTCACCGCGGTCGAACCGGGACAGGTACAGCTCGGGCACCAGGTCGTGCTGGTCGAAGACGAACCGCGCACCGCGTCGCTTCAGCCACAGTGCCGGCAGGAACAGCAGGTCGGGCGGGTTGCAGGCGTGGACCACGTCGACCGGGCCGACCTTCCGGGCCAGCCGGGCCGTGTGCCACAGCGCCGATCCGTACTCCCGCAGGTAGCCGGCCGGCCCTCCGGTGGCCGCGCGCAACGGGTAGCGGTGGATCCGGACCCCGTCGATCACCGCCTCCGGTTCCGTGTCCCGCTTCTCCCCCCGGGGACAGATGACGTGCACCTCCCAGCCCGCGTCGCGAAGCGTCGTGCACTCCTGCCACACCCGCCGGTCGAACGGCACCGACAGGTTCTCCACCAGGATCAGCGCGCGCCGGCCCGCCCCGTCGCCGCTGACTGCGTCACCAAGCAAGGCCCACGTACCCCGGTTCGGTCCGGCGCGCCTCGGCGTCGGGAAGGCGGATGAGGTCGACGATCACCGGGCCGTCCCCATGGGGCAGCGCCGACAGCACAGCCGGGTCCCTGGTCCCGACCAGGACCACCTCGGCGTGATCGAGCACCTCCTCGACGGAATCCGCGAGCAGTTGCGCGAGGTGCGGCAGCCGGGTCTCGATGTACTCGCGGTTGGCGCCGAGCAGCCGGGAGAGGCTGACGTTGGCGTCGTGGATCCGCAGGTCGTACCCCTTGCCGAAGAGCTTCTCCGCCAGCTCGACGAGCGGGCTCTCGCGGAGGTCGTCGGTGCCGGGCTTGAAGGACAGCCCGAACAGGCCCACCCGGCGCTTGCCGGTGCGCTCGACCAGCTCCACCGCGCGCTGCAGATGGTCGGAGTTGGAGGGCAGCACATGGGCGAGGATGGGCACCGAGACGTCGGCCCGCTGCGCCGCGTGGACGAGGCTGCGCAGGTCCTTGGGCAGGCAGGAGCCGCCGAAGGCGAAGCCGGGCCGCAGGTAGGCGGGGCTGATGTTCAGCTTGCGGTCGGCCAGGAACACGTCCATCACCTGGTGCGAGTCCACTCCGAGCGCCTGGCACACCGCGCCCAGCTCGTTCGCGAAGCCGATCTTGAGGCCGTGGAACGCGTTGTCCGCGTACTTGATCGCCTCGGCCGTCGGGACCGGCACCCGGAACACCTCGCCGGGCAAGCCCTCGTACAGCGCCGCCACCGCGTCGCCGCTCGCCGGGTCGAGCTCGCCGATGACGGTCTTGGGCGGGTCGAAGAAGTCCCGCACGCTCGTGCCCTCGCGCAGGAACTCCGGGTTGACCGCGACCCCGATGTCCACCCCGGCCGTGCCGCCGACGTACTTCTCCAGGATCGGCACCAGCAGGTTCAGGCAGGTGCCGGGGAGCATGGTGCTGCGGAACACGACGGTGTGCCGGCCCCCCTGCTCGGCCAGTGCGGCGCCGATCTGCTCCGTGACCCGTTCCAAGTACGTCGTGCACAAACTGCCGTTGGGCTCCGACGGCGTGCCCACGCAGACCAGTGACACCTCGCTGCCCATGATCGCTTCGCGGACGTCGCCGGTGGCGCGCAACGCTCCGGTCCGCACGACCTCGGCGATGAGCTCGCCGATCCGCTCCTCGACCACCGGGGCCTTGCCGTCGTTGACCAGGTCGACCTTCACCTGGTTGACGTCCACCCCGATGACCTCGTGCCCCATGCTGGCCAGGCACGCGGCCGACACGCAGCCCACGTAGCCGAGCCCGAAAACGCTGACTCTCATGACCCGTTCCTCCCCCCAGGCAGGCCCCTACGGCCTGCGGTCCGCGCGCCGGCCGTTTGACGACCCCCGCGCATCAGTAGGCCCCCTGCCCGTGGAGCACCGCACGCAGCGTCTTCCACAAGATCACTGTGTCCAGGGCGAGCGACCAGTCCTCCACGTACCGCAGGTCCAGCCGGACCGCCTCCTCCCACGACAGGTCGCTGCGTCCGCTGATCTGCCACAGGCCGGTGAGCCCGGGCTTGACCAGCAGTCGCCGCCGGATGTCCGGGCCGTACGCGGCGGACTCCTCCGGCAGCGGAGGCCGCGGACCGACGAGCGACATCGATCCGGTGAGCACGTTGAAAAGCTGCGGGAGCTCGTCGATCGAGTACCGGCGCAGCACCGCTCCCACCCGGGTCACCCGCGGATCCCGGCGGAGCTTGAACAGCGGGCCCGCGCCCTCGTTGCGGTCGGCCAGCTCCGCACGGGCCCCGTGAGCCCCGGCGACCATGGTGCGGAACTTGAGAATGGTGAACTCGCGGCCGTCCTTGCCGACCCTGCGCTGGCGATAGAACGCCCCGCCCCGGCTGTCCACCAGCACGAGCAGCCCGACGAGCACCATCAGCGGCGCGAACAACATCAGCAGAAACGTTGCGCCTACTCGGTCGACCACCCCTTTGACCACCCGGCGGCCCCCGGTGAAGGCCGGCATGCTGACCCGCAGCAGCGGGATCCCGAGCACCGCGTCGACGTGCAGCCGCGGGCCGGCCACCTCCATCAGCACGGGCGCCACGACCATCTCGGTGTCGCTGCCTTCGAGGTTCCAGGCCAGCCGCTGCAGCCGGTCCGGTGACCAGTGCGGGTCCGGTGTGACCGCGACGACGCGGTAGCCGTCGTGGCGGACGTGCTTGGCGACGTCCTCCAGTTGACCGACGACCGGCACTCCGTCCAGTTCGTCACCGTCGAGCCCGCGGCCGTCCGTCGTGCACACCGCCTCCACCCGCCAGCCGATGTGCGGGAACTTGCGGGTCCGGGTGATGAGATCGCGCACGGTGTCGGGGCTCCCGGCAGCGAGCACCGGTCTCAGGCACCGTCCTTCCTTGCGCTGTTTGTGCAGCCAGAGGCGCAGCAGATACCGCGCGGTCATGGTGACGAGCGCGATCGCGGGAATCGCGACGAAGATCCAGAGCTTGATGTTGCGCGAGGTCAGGGCGATCCCGCCGAGCGCCAGTACGACGGTCGCCGCGAACAGTGAGCGTCCGAGCCGGCGGAATTCCTCGGCGCCCTGGCCGAGCACGGCCGGAACCCACGCCCGGCCCACCGCGAGCGCACACAGCACCAGCAGCTCGGTGCCGAAGGCGAGAATTCCCCACTTCTCGTGCCAGTTGGCCGCGTCCCGGGCTCCGAAGAAGTTACCGATCGCGGCCACCACGAAGGCGGTGGCCGCGGTGTCGCTGATGATCACGGTACGGCGGTACCGCTGCTCCCAGTCGGTCGCGGGCCGGCTGACTGCCCCGTTCGCCAGACGCCCGCGCGCCGACGGAAACGGGTCGACCAATTCCCCCTGATGCACAGGACCCCCCCAGGTCGCCAGTGGTTCGAGGTGTTCGCCTCACACTGCTACTGCGCCGGGAGGCGCCCCCGCCTCCCGCGCCGTGCTGTTCCTCCCCTCGGGAGGCCCCCGCCCCCCGCATGACTTCCCGGTTGCTTCAGCGCTGCGTGAACAACCCACCCTGGAGGCAGCGGACTCGCATGTCCTGCCCCCCTTCCGGGCTCCAGGAATTGATCAACCCCACGTCCGGCGCGGGGGAACGCGACTGCTGGTTTTTCGTAGCGCCGGACCTATAGATCCTTACTGGTCGCCTCGTGTTCGAACAGCTGAAGCACGGTCAATCTAGACCATGGGAACCCAGTGTGTAGAGAGGATGTGTGTAATTTGTGTTCATGCTTTGAGACAGGATTCACCGAGCGTGCGGTCTAGGCTGCGCCCATGGAGCAGCGAGAGATCATGCAGAAGGTCGTCGGGATGCTCACCGAGGCACTGGAGGTGCGGCGGCAGGTCCGCGAGAACCCCGGTGGGCAGGTCGCACTGACCGGGGCTGTCTCCGCGCTTCTCGCAGAGACCCTGCCGCGGATCCGGCTTCCCGCGGATGCCGGCGGCCGCGCGGCCGCGGACCTCATCGCCGAGGAACTGGGGCCCACCCTCGTGAGCATCGCCAACTGCTTCTCGTTCGCCTTCGTCCAACTCGCCGAAGTCCATGACGAGGGACGCACCGACATCTCCGCCGCCGACGTTCTTCGCGGCATCTCCCTGCGGTTCGCGAACGAGGCGGAACAGTGAACCAACTCCGCGCCCCGGTCACGCCTCCCGGGCGCCGGACGCGGGTTGTTCGCCCGATCCGCGGACGATCAACCGGGTGGGTACGG
This sequence comes from Streptomyces sp. SID5464, assembly GCF_009862985.1. NCBI lineage: Bacteria > Bacillati > Actinomycetota > Actinomycetes > Kitasatosporales > Streptomycetaceae > Streptomyces > Streptomyces sp. SID5464. The sequence continues at coordinate 366,711 of NZ_WWIQ01000009.1, forward strand.
TGACGGTGCGGGCACGGGAGCGGTCGCCGTCGAGCCGGGCCAGGGCGGTGGCCGCCACTGTTCTGCCGATCTCCTCGGGGTCCTGGGCGACCACGGTCAGGGCCGGTTCGAGTGCCTCGGCGAGGGAGACGTCGTCGAAGGCGACGACGGCCACGTCCT
>NZ_WWIQ01000009.1:366978-367952 GCF_009862985.1 Streptomyces sp. SID5464
CATGATGTTGTTGCCGGCGAACAGGGCCGTGGGCGGGTCGGCCAGGCCGAGCAGCTTCGAGGTCGCGGCCTCGGCCCCCCGCTGGTCGTGTGCGCTGGCGACGAGCGAGCGGTCGTAGGGGATGTCGGCGTCCCCAAGGGCCGAGCGGTAGCCGGCGAGGCGCTCGCGTCGGGTGTAGAGCTTGGTGGGCAGGTCGCCGATGAAGCCGATGCGGCGGTGCCCGTGGGCGATCAAGTGGGCGACGCCCTCGTGGGAGCCGTCCCGGTTGGAGCTGACGACGCTGTCCGTGGCCAGGCCCGCTCCCGGGCGGTCGATGAAGACGACGGGCAGCCCCGCGGCGCGGTGGGGCTTGAGGTGGGAGTGGTCGGCACCGACGGACGGCACGACCATCAGGATGCTGACCCGGCGGGCGAGGAACTTGTCCGTCAACGAGCGCTCGCGGTCGGGATCGTCCGCGGAGGAGCCCATGAGCAGGGTCAGGCCACGGTCGCGGACCGTGTCCTCGATGCTCCTCGCCACGGCTCCGAAGAAGGGGTTGGCCAGATCGGGGATGACCAGTCCGATCGTGGTGTCGGGCCCGCCCACCCGGATGTTGCGGGCCATGAGGTTCGGCTGGAAACCGAGCTTGGCCACGGCGGCGAGCACCTGTTCCCGGGTCTCGGCCGAAACGGGCCCGTCCTCGTTGAGGACGCGGGAGACGGTCTTGGCGCTGACACCCACTTCGCGGGCGACGTCTGCCAGGGTGGGGCGGCGTTTCGCTGCCATGGGGGAAACAGTCTCCTGTGCTCGTCGGTCCCGGCCGCGGCCTCGGCCGGAACCCGTGAGTGGTCCTGTCGTCAGTTGGCCTGGACTCCCGCGGCCTTCGCGGCCTCGGAATCCGCTACGACAGTACCTCCGGCCTCATCGACGGCGAGCGCGCCGGTCATGATGGCGACGACCTCCGCCATGGAGTAGTCGGACGGCTTGATGACGGC